>CALLWY010000123.1 GCA_938015865.1 uncultured Planctomicrobium sp. | reverse complement strand
CACGAAAAGATACTCCTTGTGGATCATGGAGAATGAGAGAGATTGCCCCGCTTCTGTTTCAGGCGATGGCAATGATGTTACACACGTTCAATGAAAAGGAATTGAGTCCGTGATGATCAGAACACTGTTGAATTTCCGTTCAGGGATGACGCTTCCGTTTCGCAGTGGATGCCTTGTCCTCTTGATGCTGTTTCTGTCTGGATGTGGGGGAAATGCGCCGGAAAAAACTGCGTCGGCACCCTCAGCAGGGGCCGGCCATGACCATCATCACGACCATCCCTCCGAAGGTCCCCATCATGGGCAGTTGATCGAGTTGGGGAACGAGGAGTTCCACGCTGAACTGACTCATGACGAAGAGGGACGTCTCACCATCTATATTCTTGACTCATCCGCAAAAAAAACGGTGCCAATCGAAGCGGCCGACGTGACGATCAATGTCACCCAGAACGGGCAGGCGAGTCAGTACAAACTCCCGGCTTCTGCAGAGACGGATGACCCCGAAGGGAAATCCTCCCGGTTTCAGATTCAGGACAGGGAGCTTGTTGAGAAGCTGGATGCCGAAGGGACGACGGCTCAACTGGTCGTGACGATCGATGGAAAGCAGTTCATCGGAAAGATCGAACACAACCATGATCATCATGGGCACAGTCACGGAGGTCATCAGCACTGATCCGGATGAAGAATCGGATCAGGATTTGGAGGGAGATTCTCCCGGGGAGACAGGAAAGAGTCTGATCCGGGGGGATTTCCGCCAGATGGTTCCTGTAGAGTTGCGGGTCGGGCGCTTCGCTGATTACCGTCAGGAGATCGCACAGATGAGCAGCGATTGCCACAGAGGGGAACCGAGAGACCAATGGAAGAAGCCAAGAACACCGCGCGGGCCACCGTGAAAATTGGGTACGACGGAACCGTTCACAAGCAGTTCCGTCATCAATATGCCCGGGAACGGTTCGAGAACGAACTCCGGGTCCTCCAGTATCTGGAAGCGCGCGGGTGTGATTTTGTTCCCCGCGTGTTGAGTTACGATGCGGACAAGCTTGAACTGGTCACGACCAACTGCGGGTCTCGCGTCGACCAGATGGACGATGAAAAGCTCAAGTCGCTCTTTGCCGAGCTGGAAGCGTATGGGGTCAAACACGACGACCCCTATCTGCGCAACGTCACGTACAACGCACGCACCGGGCGCTTCTGTCTGATTGATTTTGAATTTGCCACCATTCTCGATGAGAGTGCCGGTGCCCCCCCACCTCCTCCGATGGCGTCCGAAGGACCGATCAACGCCGATGAATTCATTGAGCCGACCGCTCCGTCTCTCATGCGCTGGTCCGGCTTTCGGCACGTCGGACGTTTCCGATCCAATAACGAAGATGAATTTCTCGGGGTGGCATTCAATCAGGAGGAGTTCATTTACCTCCGCGCACAGGGGGAAGTCCCGGTCGGCGATTTCGACTATGTGTTCGCCGTCAGCGATGGAATGGGGGGAGAACGGTCGGGAGAGTTTGCCAGCAAATTCGCGATCGACAACATCACCCGGCTCATGCCGCAGCGATTCAGCCTGAAACTGAAAAATCAGGATGCGGGGATCCGAGACTGTCTTCGGGAACTCTTCCTCGGGATTCATCGCCAGTTGACCCTGCTCGGAGAGAGTTACGAAGAAGGCCGGAACATGGGGGCGACTCTGAGTCTGGTCTGGTTTGTGCGGGACCGGTTTTACTTTGGACACATTGGGGACAGCCGGATTTACCATCTTCCGCGGGCGGGGGAAATCGTGCAGATTTCTCACGATGACACCCATGTCGGGTGGCTCCGGCGGCAGGGGGAACTGAACGAGCGTGAAGCTCGGGAACATCCTCGGAAGAATGTTCTGTCGCAGGCACTCGGGGCTGGAAACCGCTTCGTGAAGCCCCAGATCGGGGAAATCCGTCTTGAGCCGGGTGATCGACTGCTACTCTGCACCGATGGAGTGACCGAAGGGCTTTGGGATCACTCCCTCGACACCTTGATCCGCCGCCCGACTCCTGAGCAACGGATCATGTCCCCGGCGCAGCGGATTGTCGAAGAAGCCGTCAGCGCCAATGGTCGCGACAATGCGACGGCCATGGTCGTCGAGGTGGGATGACCTACTCTGGCTGACACGTCCGATCATCGGGGCGGGGCAAAAGAATTCCTCGCACCCGATGACCATAGGTCTTCGTCGCCTGGTGCGGCCTAAACCGTTTCCGGAACAATGAACGGAGCGCGGTATTCCCGTTTGAGGAGTGCCGTGGCTGCAGGCGATTCGGGGAAGGTCACCTGTTTGGGGTCATACTTGAGCGGGGCCCCAAGCTGAATAGCCAGTTCATTTGTCGGCAGGTCATTGAGCTGCAGGTGTTCCTTAAGCCGCTCTCCTGCTTCTCCAAAGCCGTATGCCGATTTGATCTGCTCTTCTGCCTCGGGAAGCGAAACTTCCTTCCCGAGCAGATGAGAGATGTTTCCAAGATGGCACAGGCTCGAGGAGAGATGACCATCCTGAAGGTTGCAGTTCAGATCAGATGAATTTCGCGATCGCATCGCCTTAATGAAGTTCTCGCGGTGTGGCTGGCGTCCTCCATCGGCCCCGCGCTTCCCTGTGATTTCCCGGACGAGTTTTCCGTCCCGGTCGAAGACCTTGCCTGTGTCGAAACCGACGTAGCGGCCCTCTTCCCCTTCAATGACGATCCCGAGATTGATGCCGTGGAACAGGTTGTTTTCCTTTGTTCCGGCCCGGGCGGGGAGATTGCGGATCTCCATGATGATGGGAGCGGGCTCATACCCGTAATGAATGATGTGGGTATTGGGAGTCTGGCCATTGTCGTCCTCCCACCCGTAGCGACCTCCCAGACTCCAGACTTTGGTTGGAAGTTCCTTTACCCCCAGTGCGGTGCGGGCGAGATCGAGAATGTGCGGTCCGTTGTTCCCCAGCTCTCCATTGCCAACGTCCCAGAACCAATGCCAGTCGTAGTGGTAGTTCTTTCTCCAGATGGGCGTGGGAGCCGGACCGGACCAGAGATCGTGGTTGACCTGTGGAGGTGGGGCAATGGGAGCGTCGACGCGGCCGATCGGCTGACGGCGCGCGTAGTACATTCCATGAACGGAGCGAATTTTCCCAAGGGCGCCCGCCTGAACCTCCCTGAACCAGTCCTGCATATGGGCCAGGCTTCTTCGTTGAATTCCGACCTGGACAATTCGCTGATATTTCTCAGCAGCCTGGATCATCTGGCCGGCTTCCCAGATGTTGTAGGAACAGGGCTTTTCGACATAGACATCCTTCCCCGCCTGACAGGCCCAGATGGTTCCCAGTGCGTGCCAGTGGTTTGGCACTGCGAGAACGACAGCGTCAACGTCCGGTGCGTCCATGACTTCACGCAGGTCAGTGTACTTGCGGATCGCACCAAACTGTTTTTCAAATTCGTCAGCTCGTTGTCCCAGCACATCAGAGTCAACATCGCAGACGGCAACGACGCGAACCCCGGGGATCTTGGGGAAATTCATCAGGTGCGTCTTACCGATGTTACGGACTCCAATGACCGCGACGCGGATATCCGAATTGGCTCCGAGAACCCGTGACCAGGGGCGAATGGCCAGACCAGCTGCAGAGGCGGCCAGAAAGTTTCGGCGGGAAAGTGAAAGCTGAGTCATCGGAAAGCGCTCCGCGTTCAGTTAGGGGCGTTATGGAACTCCGTACGGAAGTACCATCAAGTATAACGTGATATCATCAGTACCATCAAGTATAACGTGATATCATCGCGCACGACAAGAGTTCGGTCCGACCTTGTCGGTGTCACTCTGATGTTCGGGACTATCCTGAGAGCACTACGACCGCTTGTCCGGCAGGAGCCGGATGTCTCCTGCTGGTTCATCCGTGATCCGTATTAGTTGAGGATCAACGGATGGCAATCAGTTGGCGAGAGGGGCTTCGACCGGTGCGGGTGACAAGGGGCGTTCCAGCAACAGCGTACGTGCAGCAGAAGCGGGGGGGTTCAGGGAGCCGACGACAATCGCCAGCGCGGCCCGAATCTCTGGATCACTTTCCGTGGCGAAGGCTTTCTTCAACGCGGACAGGTCTGCTGGTTTGAGGAGGATGCCGTAACGCTGAATGTGGAAGCCCAGTTGTGTTGTGGCGAGGACGCGGATTTCCGAGTCGAGTGCGGATGCCAATGCCGTCACCAGCAGCGTCTTCTGCACCTCTGCACTGCCGATCGTTCCGAGTGTGACGAGTGCGTCTTCCGCGAGTTCCGGCTTTTCCAGTGAACGGTTGAGCGCGGGAATCGCCGGGGTCAGATCAAAAATATGGTCGACATCCCGGATCGCAATTCGTCGAAGCCAGAACGAGGCTTCCCGGATCTGGTCGAGTCTCTGTTCGGGGGTCAGTGGCGGAGGGGACAGCTGAGCCAGAAACGGCTGTAGGGAATTGACGATGTCGCCGGGGACATTCCCCTCGTCGATGTAAGCCACATTCTGAAACTTGTTCGAGATCCCTTCGTATTTTTCGTGAATGGATTTCGGGCCATAGATCACGACGGGGATCGAAGCGGTCCGGGAGTCGGAGCGGAGATTCGCGATGGTTTGCGAAAGTTCCCATTGAACGACATTTGGATGGAGAACGGCCAGTCCAATGTTCCCCTGTTCGGCAGCGACCTGGAATCCTTCCATTCCAGTTCGGGCCAGCGTCGCGGGGAACCCCAGTCCGGTGAAGATCCCTGCGGTTTCATTGGCCCGGAATTCGTTCGGGTCAACGACAACACTTGCAGGAGTATGATCACCGTTGAGCGTCCGGGTCAGAATTTCGATGACGCGGCGCGAGTTTCGAAACGGCTTGGTCGGCTCCCAGTGGAGAATGGCCACCGCAGCGGCAAACTGGATTCGCTGGTCGGGCGAATCGAGAGCCCGAAGGACGGCGCCGTGAGGGGCAGACATTGTCAGCAGCCGCTGCGACCCGTTCAGCGACAATGCCTGTAACGATCCCAGCGCTGAGGAAACAATCTGCTGATCCAGCGAATATTGCAGGACCTGTTCGCAGAAATCGGGGCCGGATGTGACTGCGAGATCGAACGGGCCGGACGGGGTGTTGGGGAGCGGAAATTCCCAGTTGTTCAGTTCCACATCGCGGGCCAGCAGGGCTGCCATGAGAACGACGGTGGCGAGATGGTCATCGGGAGCCAGCCGGGATGCTTCCCGTGCCAGACGTTCGGCATTGAAAACCGCTGCTTGAGGGCGGGGGACGGGGTGAACTGCGACGGTGGTCTTCTCGTCATCCCACGTCCAGATGGGAATTAAGTCCTCATCGTCATAGATCTCTGGCCAGCGGTAATTCCCGGACAGGTACCTGGTTGCCAGCCCTGTCAGCTGCCGTGCGACTCCATCGGTTGTCAGACGTCTGTAGACGGAAGGGTCCCGGTATTTCAGTTGTGCGAGCGCTTCGCGAGCTGCCAGCTGAGTCGCTGGTGGTTCGTCAGGATCAAATGCGGGAGCCCAGAGCCAGACCGCATCCTCCTGTCCGCCGATGCTCCCCAGAACACGAGCTGCGACCGCGCGGACTTCCGGTTCCGGGGAGAGCAGGGCTCCGACGATGGGAGGGATGGCTGGCGCGCCCAGTCGGGTCAGCGTGAGTGTTAATATGTCCCTGTCACCGGTCTCCTTGCTGGCAATCCGATGGATGATGGGAGGGACGGCATCGGCGCCAAGGTGACGAAGTTCATTGAGCGCTTCGGCCTGTTGGCGTGCCGTTCCGCTCAACTTGTCCAGCAGCGCGTTGACATACTCTGGATTGTTGACCTGATTGCGGACCGCCTCATTCACGCGATCCAGAAGCTCTGTCGCGGCCGGGTTAAGTGCGTCAATCCCTGAGAGTTCGAGAAAGACGCCGGTTCCGTGTTGCTGGCGTAATGCCAGAAGGTCCTCTTCGCTGGGAGAATCGGCCAGAACCTGTTCAAGGTAGTACTTCGCCAGGTCGGGGCGTGCCAGCTTGAGTGTGAGCAATGCAGCGGAAAACTTTTCCCCGATGGTCTCAGGCTGGACCATCAGCGGATTGTCTTTGGGAGCCTCATCTGGAATCGCATCCTGCGCGCAGGCAAGTGTGTTCCAGGACAGGAGTAGGGCACATCCCCAAGCCGCGGCCGGGTTGATGGCAGAAAACCGCATGTCCAAGTCTCCGCTGCGAATTCGCGAATTCCGTTGACCAATCGGGTTCCGGCGAGAATCCTTTCGGGGAAACCGGCTGGGTCCCCATTTCCTTCAAGGCTACGTAGAGGAATGAGGGCCGGCAATGGCAACGTTGCGCATCTATCGAATTGTCACCGAGTTCGACTTGAATCGTGATGCCCTCTGCAGACTGCGGACTTTTGGAAATCCTGTTGCGTCTCTCACAACCGTTACAGCCATGAGTGTTGTCCGGGGAATGCATTATCGCTCGCTCCTGCGAAGCGAGATCCTTTTCTCCAGAAGAGGCGAATTCTCGATAGATTTTCTCAAGTTTGTGCTTCAGTTCATGAGGGACGACCTGGTTTGAAGTCTCGACAGACGCGGGAATGTCTATGACCGTTCGGGACAGGAACGGTTCGGGGAATTGCTGCCCGCTCCGGGACGAATTAGGATTTCAAGATCTTCCGATGTGAGCATCGCACTTCAAACCCTGCGGCCTGTTGCTTTGAAGTTGCATTGCTTCCCTCCTCATCTGTTTCCCCCTCGCGTGTTGCGTGCGACGTCGAGGCCTGCCGGTGAAAGTTTCCACGATGATTCAACGACTTCTCCTGGGGATCTCTCTTGTCCTGCTTGCGGAACCGGTTCTCGCTGCCGAACGGGACGCGACCCCCGTTTCCCAGATTTCGATCTCACCCGGGTTTCAGGTGGAGTTGCTCCGTTCCGCCCAGCCGGGAGAAGGTTCGTGGATCAGCATGACGTTCGATCCGCAGGGGCGTCTCATTCTGGGAGACGATATCTCCGGTCTGCTGCGGGTGACGCTGGGGGAGACTCCAGAATCGACAACAGTCGAACGTCTGGCAGGGACCGAGCAGTTCAAACATTGTCGAGGGGTTCTATATGCACATGATTCCCTTTATCTCTGTGAGACCAATGGGCGTGGCATTTTTCGCCTGAAAGATCTCGATGGAGATGGGGATTTCGAGGACGTTCAGTTGCTTGTTCCGTTGGTGTACCAGTCCCGCTATGGGCATGGCGCCAATCAGCTGAGGTTGGGCCCGGATGGGATGATTTACGTCGCCATCGGGAATGATGTCTTTTATCCGGAGAAGCGCTCTCCCGATTCGCCCTACCTGAAGACCGAAAACGACTGGTTGTTGCCGAATCCTCGTGATGGAGCTCCTGATCCGAGAAGCGGCTGCGTACTCAAGATGTCTCCGGATGGGAGCGAATTGACAGTGTTGTGCGGAGGGCTTCGGAATCAGGTGGACATCGATTTCAACAGCGATGGCGAGCTGTTCACCTGGGATGCAGACATGGAATGGGATGTGGGACTTCCGTGGTATCGTCCCACCCGGATCAATCACATCGTCTCCGGTGGGGAATATGGCTGGAGGTGGGGAACCGGGAAATGGGCCAACTGGTTTCCTGATGCTCTTCCCAGCAATCTCGATACAGGGCTGGGGTCGCCGACGGGGATCGCGTTTGGAACACGCAGTAACTGGCCTAACCGCTATCGCGATTCTCTCTACGCTGCTGACTGGCAGCATGGGCGCTTGCTGCGGATCGAGTTGACCGAAAAGGGGGCGTCGTACCTGGGGACGTACGAAGTCTTCGCAGAGGGGACTCCGCTGAATATCTGCGACATCGAGTTTGGCCCGGATGGATCGCTCTATTTCATCACCGGGGGCCGCGGCTCGCAGTCAGGGCTTTATCGGATTCGAATGACCGAAGAGATTCCCGGGGCCACAGAAGAACTTCCAAAGTCGAAAGAAACTGCCCAGGCGCGAGCAGTTCGACGAGAACTGGAGTCGCTTCATGTCACGATTGATCCTGATCGGGTCTCCGACATCTGGAGTCATCTGGGGAGCGATGATCCGTGGGTTCGTTTTGCAGCCCGGCTTGCACTGGAACATCAGCCTTTGGAATCCTGGCGAAACCGGGTTCAGGAGGAACCGGATTCCCGGGCGCGACATGCAGCTCTGATGGCACTGGCACGAACAGGACAGCCCAGCGATCAGAAGCTGATTTTCAGCGGGATTGGGGAATGGGAGGACTTCCCGGATGATCCTGATGAACTTCTCTGGAAGTTGCGAACGTTGCAATTGACGTTGATTCGACAGGGCCTTCCCGATGCGGCCCAGCGGGCTTCTCTTCTGGACATCCTCCATCGATTGCCGCCATCGAATCGTTTTTCCGTGAATTGGTTGCTCGGAGAGTTGCTGGTCGCTTTGGAATCGCCACGGGCAGTGGAGTTTCTTGTCGGCAAGCTTTCTTCTGCGGGGACGCAGGAAGAGCAGGTTCAATATGTCAAGACGCTCATGCAGGCCAAATCGGGATGGACCCCGCATTCCCGGCAGGCTGTGCTGAACTGGCTGAATCAGAACAAGCAACTCCCCGGAGGGCGCCTCGTCAATGCGACGCTGGCGGGGTTCCGGGAGGACTTTGCTCTCAGCTTTACTGAGGAAGAACGAAAGACATTTTCGCAGCAGCTGGAGCAACTCGCTCTTCCTCCCGGTGATTCAGATGGATCTGCGCCATTGGTTTCTCGCCCCTTTGTTCGAGAGTGGACGGTCGATGGTCTGATGACCGCTCTGAATTCACTTGATCAGACTTCTCGAAACCCCGAGGCTGGGCGACAATTGCTTTCGCAAGCGTTGTGTCTGAGGTGTCACCGGTTCGGAGACCGAGGAAGCCATGTCGGCCCCGATCTGACCAATGTCGGGAAACGATTTGACCGTCGGGCCCTGCTGGAGTCGATCATTACCCCCTCACTCCAGATTGACCCCAAGTACAGCAATTCCATCTATGAACTGGAAGACGGGCAAATCATCTCAGGGCGTGCCGCATTGGTGTTACGGGACCAAATTACCGTTGAGGTCGATCAGCTCACCGGCAAGACGGTTGTTGTGCCTCGCGCTGCCATTTTGGAATCGAAACTCTCGCCGGTCTCACCGATGCCGACCGGACTCCTGAATCATTTTTCGCAGGAAGAAATTGCGGATCTGATCAGCTACCTGCAGGGGGGAGAGTCTCCCTGAGCTGAGAGGTGTTGCCCGATGCGACTTATTCGAGCAGGTCAGAAAAGATGAATTCAATGGCCGAGGCGGGGATCGAACCCGCACGCCGCTTTCGCGACACAGGATTTTAAGTCCTGTGCGTCTGCCTATTCCGCCACTCGGCCTGGCTGTGAATGACTCACAGCACTATTTATCTGAGTTCTCTTCAGTGTCTCGCCAGCTGCCTGGTGCTGTGGACAACAGAAGACGCTCTGCTGGTTCAGTTCGATGCAGAATCAGGAGCGGTAGTCACTGATCCCGGGCAACTGGTCCCATAATGACAGCAGACAAACGCTCCGGCGTCAATCGGGATAAACCGGATTGCGGACCCGTCAGAACGGCCACGGTGAATACCGGGACGAGCCGCGTCTGGCTCCCAATCCGAACGCACTCCTGACCGGCGAACTATTCGGCGAAGACTTTCTTGGCTGCCATCTGGTGGGCTGCCGCCATCAGGCCAGCGACGTCCAGCCCCAGATCGGCGAGCAACTCGCTTCGTTCGCCATGTTCGACGAAGGCATCGGGGATTCCCAGCCGGCGAATTCCCTGTGTCGGAAGCCCGGCAGCGTTGGCTGCTTCCAGTACGGCGCTGCCAAATCCTCCGTTGAGTGTGCTTTCTTCAACGGTGATGACGAAACCGGATTCGATTGCTTTGAAAATGGTCTCGGTATCGAGCGGACGGAGGAATCGGGCGTTGATGACCCCCACATCCAGACCATCTTTTGCAAGGCGATCAGCGGCTGCCATGCAGGTGGTGAACATGGTTCCAAAGGCGATGAACGTCCCGTCTTCTCCGATGCGGACCACTTCGGCTTTCCCGAGTTCAATCGGGGATTCCGGTCGTTCGATGGTCTCTGCATTCGCTTTCGGATAGCGAATGGATGTCGGACCGTCGTGCTGGAGTGCAAACTGGAGCATCGGTTCCACATCCCGCTGGTCTCCGGGAGCCATGACGGTGATGTTCGGGAACGTCCGCATATAGGTGTTGTCGAAAGCCCCGTGATGGGTCGGGCCATCCGCTCCAACGACCCCCGCCCGGTCGAGGCAGAAGACCACCGGAAGATTCTGAAGGGCCACTTCCTGGAAAATGTGGTCGAACGACCGCTGCAGGAAGGTGCTGTAAATGTCCACGATCGGGCGAGCGCCAACCTTCGCCATCCCGGCTGCAAACGCCACCGCGTGTGCTTCACAAATCCCAACATCGAAGAAGCGGTCCGGGAAATCGTCGCGGATCTTCCCGAGATTGTTTCCTTCGCACATGGCAGCGGTCAGCACGCAGACACGCTGATCTTGTTGCATTGCTGCATAAATGGCGTCGCTGACGACGTTGGTGTAGGCCGGAGCCGCTCCCTTTTGGGCAAACGTGATTTCCCCGTTGTTGCTGCTTCGACAGAACGGGCTTGGCGTGTGGAATTTCACGGGGTTTTCCAGCGCCGGAGCAAATCCGTGTCCCTTTTCGGTGAACACGTGCAGCAAGATCGGTCCGCGAATGTCTTTGACCAGTTCCAGTGCCTTGCGAAGGGCGATCAGGTCGTGCCCATCAACCGGACCGACATATCGGAAACCCATCTCTTCGAACATCACCCCGCCGTGAAGGAAGTTCTTGATGGTGTCCTTGACGTGGCCGATCGCCTCGGCTGCGGACCCGCCGACAAGCGGGACTTTGTTCAGGAGCCAGGAAACATCACGTTTCAGTCCGTTGTAGAATGGGGCGGCACGGGCTTTGTCCAGATAGGCTGCGAGTCCCCCGAC
Organism: uncultured Planctomicrobium sp.; assembly: GCA_938015865.1. Classification (GTDB taxonomy): domain Bacteria; phylum Planctomycetota; class Planctomycetia; order Planctomycetales; family Planctomycetaceae; genus Planctomicrobium. The sequence continues at coordinate 74,828 of CALLWY010000123.1, read as the reverse complement.
TCGAGGGCAAATCCCCATTTTGTTGTCGTTCAGGATGACCAGCAGGTCTTTCTTAAGTCCGGCGGCGTTGTTGAATGCTTCAAAGACGACCCCGCTGGGGAGGGCACCATCTCCGATCACCGCAATCGACTTGCGGTTCTCGTCGGGACGCAGGAGATCATCCCCGGCTTTCAGTCCCAGCGATGTGGAGACGCTGGAGCCGGCATGCCCGGTCATGAACAGGTCGTATTCGCTCTCTTCCGGGTTCGGGTAGCCCATCAGGCCCCCCTTCCGACGGATTGAGTTGAATTGCGGAAAACGGCCGGTGATCAGCTTATGCGGGTAAATCTGGTGTCCCGTGTCCCAGATCAGGCGATCGTGGGAGAAGTCGAACACGGTGTGCAGCGCCAGGCAGAGTTCGACGACTCCGAGATTGCTCGCGAAGTGTGCAGGGCGATCGGAGACCACTTCACACAGGGCTTCACGAATTTCCGCTGCCAGCTGGAGCATCTGTTCGTGCGACAGGCTTCGAAGTTCCCGGGGGGAACCGATCATTGGCAGAAGCTGGTATTCCATGAGTTGTCCGTCGACGGAGAAATGTCAAGTTGATTCTGATGTTTGCCAGCCGGAAACGGGCCGCTCCTGGGCATTGTTCCCGTAAAGCATTGAGTCGTTATGTAGGGGTGGACGACACAACGCCGGCAAGGGTTAGTGATCTCGTTCGATAATGTAGCGGGCCAGCTCCGTCAGATAACGTCCCCGGTCTGCCAGTCCATCCAGTGCTTCACAGGCGCGGTCCACCAGTCGTCTGGCAAGCTCCTGACTCTCTTCAATGCCCAGAAGCGATGGATATGTTTGTTTTCCGATCTCTGCATCTTTGCGGACACCTTTGCCCATTTTGTCCTTTTGTCCAAGGACATCCAAGAGATCATCCGCAATTTGAAACGCCAAACCAACCGATTCTCCGTAAATCGTCAAGCTGCGCAAAGTTTGCGGGTCTGCTCCGGCGATTTTCCCCCCCATCCGCAGGGCAGCACAGAGCAACGCTCCGGTTTTTCGGCGATGGACCGCTTCCAGCTCGTCGATGGTGAGCGCAGGGGCCTGCTCCGCCAGAAGGTCTGCCTGCTGTCCCCCGACCATTCCGCAGGCTCCCGCAGCGGCTGCCAGTTCCTGTACGCATGTCAGCCCCAGTTCGGCAGGGCGGAGGTCCCGCGAAAGGACTTCAAACGCCAGTGTCAGCAGGGCGTCTCCTGCAAGAATGGCGGTGGCTTCATCAAACTGGACATGATTTGTGGGACGGCCTCGACGGAGATCGTCGTCGTCCATTGCGGGGAGGTCGTCATGGATCAGCGAATAGCAATGGATCATTTCGATCGCGCTGGCGGCAGGGAGTGCCTGTTCCAAGTCCCCGCCGCACGCCTCGCATGCCATCAGGACGAGACAGGGGCGAATCCGTTTTCCGGGGGCCAGAAGGCTGTAGCGAATCGCCTCTTTCAATCGATCCGGACACAAGGACGCCAGTTCGGTATCGGCCTGCAATCGAGGCTCGATCCTTGCACACAGTTGCTGAAGGTAGTCCGTCAGGTTCACAGGAGTCGATTTCCCGGTCGCATTTCGGCAAGGGGATTCAGCGTTCTTTCATTGTATCTCCCCGACACACCCGGAGATGAGCCAATTTCATCCCGAAGTCTGGCGGGGGCAACGCTTCCAACCCCGCGCGTGTTGTCATCCTTGAAGTCAGGCGTCCTCATTGGACAGCAAGAGCTGCATTTCCGCAATGATACGGACGGCCAGAGGCAATTTCCGTCCGGCGCTCTACATTCGCCGGAGGGAGTGCTACACTCGAGCTTTGTGCTTTCGCGGACGCTGCGGCGAAGTGAAGCAGGACTGAATGTTGTGTTGTCGTCAGTGGTTGGGATGTTGCAATGTCGGTAACGGCGGTCGTTGGTCTTCAATGGGGAGATGAAGCTAAAGGGAAAATCGTCGATCTCCTGACTGACCAGCATGAAGTGGTCTGCCGCTATCTGGGGGGAAACAACGCCGGCCATACCGTGATGTTCGGCGGCAAGACCTACAAGCTTTCCCTTCTTCCTGCGGGAATTCTCCGTCCGGGCGTGACATCGGTGATCGCGAATGGGGTCGTCATTAATCCCAAGGCACTGCTGGGGGAACTCGACCGGATTCGGTCTCAGGGGGTCGAGGTCGGAACGCTGCTGATCAGCGACCGGGCACACGTGATCTTCCCGTATCACATGATTGAGGAGGCCGGTCTCGAAAAGGCACGGGGAGAAAAGGCCATTGGGACGACGATGCGGGGGATCGGGACCTGTTACCGGGACAAGATCGGCCGGACCCATGCCATTCGGTTGGGGGATCTGTATCGGCCGGCCTATTTCCGGGAGCGTCTGGAAGAGGTTGTTCCACAGAAAGTCAAGTTGATCCGGGCATTGGATCCGGAAGCGGAAATTCCTTCTGTTCAAGAGATTTACGACGAATATCTCCAGTACGCTGACCAGCTGCGGGAGCATGTCACGGAGACGACCTCCTATCTGCATCGCGTCCTCAAAGAGGGGAAAAACCTGCTCTTCGAAGGGGCTCAGGGGAGTCTTCTTGATATCGATCACGGAACATTCCCGTACGTGACATCCTCCAACAGTTCCGGGTGTGGAATTCATCCGGGGAGTGGCGTCCCCGAGCGGGCGATCGATCGGATGATCGGGGTCGTAAAGGCTTACACGACACGTGTCGGCGGAGGACCTTGCCCGACCGAATTGACCGATGACATCGGCGACCACATCCGCAAGGAGGGGAATGAATACGGGACCGTGACCGGCCGGCCGCGTCGCTGCGGGTGGTTTGATGCGGTCGCAACCAGTCACGGGGCTCGCGTCTCGGGAGTTGATTGCATTGCCGTGATGCTGCTGGACGTCCTGAGCAAGCTGGATGAAGTGAAGATCTGTGAAGCCTACGAGATCGACGGCGAGCGGACGACAGACTTCCCCAGCCATCTGGAAGATCTGGCGAAGGCCAAACCAGTCTACCGGACCCTTCCCGGATGGAAGAAGGACATCACCGGGGTCCGGAAGATGGAGGATTTCCCGAAGGAAGCCCGTTTGTATCTGGATACAGTTGCGGAGTTGCTGGAAGCCAGGATTGGTTTCGTTTCGATCGGTCCGGACCGCGAGCAGACGGTCATTCTCTGACCGGCGGAAAACTTGAGTCAGAGGCAAAGAGGCACCTTACAATCAATTCAGGGCCAGTGAGTGCGTCGGTACCGTCACTGCACCCTGGCGACCGCCGCATGGAGCTTTGCAGGCTGTTCTGCGGCACCGTTCGTCAACCGGACGGAATGTCACTTTAGTCGGATTGACTTGAATCAGAATGAATTCCACCGCAGACACCCTTCATGAGCTGATTTCCCAGCGGATTCTCCTCCTCGACGGAGCAATGGGGTCGATGATCCATCAATATCATCCGACCGAAGAGGACTATCGCGGAAAGCTTTTTGCGAATCATTCCTGTGATCTGCTGAATGCCAGTGACGTTCTTGTCCTGACCCAGCCGGCCATGATTCAGGAGATTCACCGGAAATATCTGGAAGCGGGCTCCGATATCATTGAGACCAACACCTTCGGGGCGACTCCGTTGATGCTGGAAGAATTTCATCTGGCGGATCGTGCCCGCGAGATGAACCGTGTCGGGGCTGAGTTGGCCCGTCAGGTCTGCGATGAATTTACCCGCAGGAACCCGGACAAGCCTCGGTTTGTGGCGGGGAGTATTGGACCCACCAAGTTCCAGCTCTCGTACAACGCGGAGAAGCCAGGCTATCGTCCCGTCTCGTTCGAACAAATGGCGGCTTCTTATGCAGTGCAGGTTCACGGTCTGCTGGATGGTGGGGTCGACATTCTCCTACCGGAGACGTCATTCGACACGCTGACGATGAAAGCGGCGCTGTACGCGATTCAGCAGGTCTTTGAAGAACGGGGCACCTCGGTTCCGGTGATCTGTTCCGGGACCATTTTCAATGGAGGCCGGACGCTTACCATGCAGACGCTGGAAGCGTTTCTGGTCTCGATCGAACACTTCCCGCTCTTTGCCGTCGGACTCAACTGCGCACTCGGACCGGCGCAGATGCGCGGCTATATCGAGCAGGTGAGTAACTGGGCGAATTGCTACGTCAGCTGTTATCCCAATGCCGGGATGCCGGACGGGATGGGAGGATTTGACTCCGATCCACAGAAATTCTCTGCGGTGATTCGAGAGTTTGCTACCAATGGGTGGGTCAATATCGTTGGCGGATGCTGCGGGACGACACCTGAATTTATCCGGGCGGCCGCTCAGGCCATTGAAGACCTTCCGCCACGTCCAAAAGTTCATCATCCCCGCAATAGCACCTATAGCGGGGCGGAACTGTGCGAATTGCGCCCCGATTCCAACTTCCTGATGATCGGGGAACGGACCAATGTGACCGGCTCACGGAAGTTTGCCCGGTTGATCAAGGAGAAGAAGTACGACGAAGCGTTGCAGATCGCTGTGGAGCAGGTTGCCGGCGGTGCGAACGTGATTGACGTCAACATGGATGAAGGACTTCTCGACAGCAAGGCCGAGATGGTCCACTTCCTGAATCTTCTTTCGGATGAACCGAACGTCAGCGGCATTCCGGTGATGGTCGACAGCTCCAACTTTGATGTGATCGAAGCGGGGCTGCGCTGTCTGGCAGGAAAGGGAATCGTCAATTCCATTAGCCTGAAAGAAGGAGAAGAGAAATTCCTCGAACAGGCCCGCATCATCCGAAAATATGGGGCTGCAGTTGTCGTCATGGCCTTCGATGAAGAAGGGCAGGCGGTGCTGGCGGATGACAAGGTCCGCATTTCGAAACGTGCCTACAAACTGTTGACGGAGAGGGTTGGGTTTCCCCCGGAAGACATCATCTTCGACCCGAATATTCTGACTGTCGCAACGGGGATGGAGGAGCACAACAACTACGCAGTTGAGTTCTTCGAAGCGGTGCGGCGGATCAAGGAAGAATGCCCGGGGGCCCGGACCTCCGGGGGAGTCAGCAACGTTTCGTTCTCATTCCGCGGAAATGATGTCGTCCGCGAGGCGATGAATGCCTGCTTCCTCTACCACGCCATCCGTGCCGGGCTGGACATGGGGATTGTCAACGCAGGGCAGCTGGAAGTCTATGACGAAATTGATCCGGAACTGCGCGAGTACATCGAAGATGTGCTTCTCAATCGTCGCCCGGATGCCACGGACCGGTTGCTGAGCTATGCAGATGAAATCAAGGCCCGTTCGACGAAGCAGTCTGCCTCTGCCGAGGTCGTTGAGGAATGGCGAACTGGCAGCGTGGAAGATCGGCTCGCCCATGCTCTGCTGAAGGGGATCGATACCTACATTATCGAAGACACCGAAGAAGCCCGGGTGAAGTATGGCCGACCTCTGAATGTCATTCAGGGGCCGCTGATGGACGGAATGAAGGTCGTCGGGGAACTCTTCGGGGCAGGGAAGATGTTCCTTCCGCAGGTGGTCAAATCGGCCCGAGTGATGAAAAAGTCCGTTGCCTATCTGGAACCGTTCATGGAGGCGGAGAAAGAGAGTGCAGGGGAACAGGCCGCAACCCAGAAGTCAACGCGGGGGACCATCGTTCTCGCCACGGTGAAGGGGGATGTGCATGACATTGGCAAAAACATTGTCGGCGTGGTCCTTCGGTGCAACAACTTCGAGGTCATCGACCTGGGAGTGATGGTCCCGTGTGAAAAGATCCTTCAGACGGCTCGGGAACATCAGGCCGATATGATTGGTCTCTCCGGGCTGATCACCCCCTCTCTGGAGGAGATGATTCATGTTTCGAAAGAGATGGAGCGCCAGGGGTTTCAGATTCCACTGCTGATTGGAGGAGCGACGACCAGCGCCCGGCATACCGCGGTGAAGGTTGCTCCCCATTACAGCCAGCCGACGGTTCACGTGATTGACGCTTCTCTCGCTGTTCCGGCAGTGGAGACCCTGTTAAATCCCGAGTCCCGGGATGCCTATGTGGAAAAGATCAGGGCGGAACAGGCGGACGAACGGGAACGGTTCCAGTGGCGCCAACAGCGGGAACTGGTGACCTTCGAGGAAGCTTGTGCCCGTCGATTTTCGACGGACTGGGAGAAGGTCGACATCCCGGTGCCGAAACAGTTTGGCCGGGTCACCCTGGCAGACTTCCCACTGGAGAAGTTGATTCCTTACATCGACTGGTCGCCGTTCTTCATGACCTGGGAACTGAAAGGGAAGTACCCGAGAATTTTCGAAGATCCCAATGTGGGCGAACAGGCCCGGGAACTCTACGACAATGCCCAGGCCATCCTGAAGCGGTGCATCGAGGAAAAATTGTTAACCGCTCGCGGGGTTTACGGGTTCTGGCCCGCCAATTCGCAGGGGAACGACATCATTGTCTGGGAAGACTGCAGCTGTTCCCGTGAACTGGCCCGCTTTCCCATGCTTCGGCAGCAATGGGAGCGGGTGGGACAGAAGGATTTCCGCTCGCTGGCCGATTACATCGCCCCTGTCGAATCAGGGCGTGTTGATTCCATCGGGGCTTTTGCCGTTTCCGCTGGTTTCGGGTGCGATGAACTCGCGGAAAAATATTCCGCAGCCCACGATGAGTATAATTCCATTATGACCAAGGCGGTCGCAGATCGTCTGGCGGAGGCCTTTGCCGAGTACCTGCACGCGTTCGTCCGTCAGGAAGTCTGGGGATACGAGCGCGGAGGGGAACTGACCAACGAAGACCTGATCAAGGAAAAGTATCGGGGAATTCGGCCGGCATTCGGCTACCCAGCTTGTCCAGACCATCTTCCGAAACGGACCCTGTTTCAGTTGCTGGATGCCACCGCCCTGACTGGAATCCAGCTGACAGAATCACTGGCAATGTGGCCTGCCGCTTCGGTGAGTGGTCTCTACTTCGCCCATCCGGAGTCCCGCTACTTCAGCGTGGACCGGGTGACAAAAGATCAGGTGGAGGATTACGCCCGGCGTTGCGGCCTGAGTGTGGAGGAGGTCGAGCGCTGGTTGGCCCCCAATCTCGGCTATTAACCTGTCAACGGTCGGTTGGAAGCTGTAGGTTATGGGGTGTTCGGAATGATTTTGGCGATTTCTCGTAGGAGAATAGTCTTCAATCCGCCGGACAAAGGGAGTAGAGGGGGCGATTTCTGAGATTTTTCTCCCGGATGACTCCGCCGGGCGAAAGAATGGGTCGGGCTGCTTGACACGACTTTCCAGCCTGCCATACGATTCTGGGTCTTTTCGTGCCAGCATGATGCAAGGAGTGCGCTGGCGTTCTGTGTATCAACATCAGTATTTGGAAGGGGTTCAGCACAATGCCTGTTCCCAAGCGTCGCCAGTCGAAATCTCGTTCTCGCAAGCGTAACAGCCATAACGCTGTGAAGCCAATGAAGTTGCAGTATTGCTCCAACTGTGGAACCGCGGTGCCATCACACGTGGTCTGTCCCAACTGCGGTCATTATCAAGGCCGTCCGATGGTCGGCACAGAGGAATAGCCACCTATGCGGATCGCATTGGACGCGATGGGGGGCGATGACGCTCCCGGCATTAATATTGACGGTGCACTGGAGGCTCTGAAGTCGACGCCGGAGCTGGAACTCTTTCTGGTCGGCGATCTGGAGATTCTGGATCCACTGATCGAAAAGACCGGATATTCCGGGGAGCGTCTCACGCTTGTGGGATCCACCGGATATGTCGGCATGGAAGAAAAGCCGACAGAAGCGCTCCGGAAGAAACCCGATTGTTCGATCTCCCGATGCTGGAAAATGATGGCATCGGGCGACGTCGATGCTGTGGTCAGCGCGGGAAACACCGGGGGAGTGGTGGCCGCTGGTCTGCGGACTCGACTGTTCCTCAAAGGGGTGAAGCGGCCAGGGATCGCTGTTGTTTTGCCCGGAGCCAAGGGGTCCACCGTTCTGATGGACGTTGGAGCCAATCCCGGTGCCCGACCAGAACATCTCGCACAGTATGCGGTGATGGGGTCTGTCTTCGCGCGTGAGGTGCTCGGAATCAGCCATCCCCGCGTCGGCCTGATGAATATCGGAAGCGAAGACGGAAAAGGGACAGACCTGGTTCGCGAGACACACGAGCTGATTCAACAGATTCGGCTCGGCGGGAATTACGTCGGGAATGTCGAAGGGCGTGGCCTTTACACCGGGGACGCCGATGTCGTCATTTGTGAAGGATTTGTCGGGAACGTCGTTCTCAAAGTCAGCGAAGGAATCGCCAGCGTGATCATGCGCCAGATGGCTCAGGCCGTTGTGGGTGCCCTCGATGCTGAGCGGGACCGGGCAAAATCCGCATTTCAACAGGCGAGCAAATCCTTCGAGTACAATGAAACAGGCGGGGCTCCGCTCCTGGGAGTCGATGGGATCTGTATGATCTGCCATGGATCCAGCGATCCTCGCGCCATTCACAACGCCATTCGGACCTCCATCAAACTCAAGGACCGGCAGGTGAACCAGCAGATTGTCGAGCAACTCGGCAATGCACCGGTGCCTCTTCCGGGGTGAGTCCGGAAACCGGGGGCTTCCCACGACCCGGGGAGCTGATTTTCCATTGATGTGTGATCCGGCCAGGGAGATCTTCCTTTCACGAATCCGAGTCGCTGCTGACACTCCACTCGAGGCTCCTTTTACGGACCCGATTGCTGGCACAGGGGTTCCGGAATCAGAGAGTGATTGAATTATGAGTCGCATCGGTTTTCTGTTCCCGGGACAGGGGGCGCAGCATGTTGGGATGGCCCGGCAGCTGGTCGAGACCTATCCCGCTGCCGCACGGCTGTTTGAGCAGGCCAATGACATTCTGGGGTACGACCTGGCCCAGATCTGTTTCAATGGCCCGTCCGAAGAACTCGACACAACTGTCGTCAGCCAGCCCGCGATTTTCGTGGCGAGTCTGGCTGCTCTGGAAAAACTCCGGGCGGAGAACCCGGAGGTGGTCCTTGCCTGTGAAATGGCAGCCGGCTTAAGCCTCGGGGAATACACCGCTCTGGTCTTCAGCGGAGCAATGTCATTCGAGGACGGGCTGCGAGTGGTTCAGAAGCGGGGACAGGCGATGCAGGATGCTGCCGATGCCTCTCCTTCGGGAATGGCCAGCATTCTGATGCTGGACCTGCAGAAAGTGCAGGAAATTCGAGATCAGGTGCAGTCTCTGGGAGTACTTGAGATTGCAAATTATCTGTGTCCGGGCAACCTTGTGATCTCCGGCGCCAATGCACCGCTGGAAAAAGCGATTGAACTGGCTGAGGCCGCCGGTGCCCGCGTGGTTCCATTAGCGGTGGCCGGTGCGTTCCACACCCGCCTGATGTCCCCTGCGGATCAGCAGCTGGAAGCGGCCTTGGCGCCTGTCGCGATGAAAACCCCGGAGATACCGGTTGTCTCAAACGTTGATGCACAGCCGCACAGTGATCCGGAAGAACTGAAACAGATTCTTGTCCGTCAGGTCGTCAGTCCGGTCCGCTGGGAAGATGGCCTTCGATACATGTTGCAGTCAGGAATTGACGAGTTCTACGAAATTGGTCCGGGTCGCGTGTTGACCGGGCTGATGAAGCGAGTAGACCGAAAGATTCCGTGTACTGTGATCAATGACTCGTGAGGCGGAAACTGCCGGAAACTGAAAGTCCGCCGAGAGGTGTTTTGTTGCCGTTTACACGTTCTGTAAAAGGCGTTATATCTTCACGGAGTTCTCGGGGCTGCCTGAACGGACGTCAATCCGTCAGCTGCAGAGCGGAACCCTGCAACTCCTTGACGGTCAACGAGCAGGATCAACAACGGGAGGATTTTGATCCCCCCTGCGGGAAACCTTCTTGACGGAACGTTCAGGAGCCATCAAAGTCGGGTTTCAACACGCTCTGCCCACATCCATAGAGTTTGGGATGGGGCCGGGCTACAGATTGAAATTCGACAAATATCTCACAAATCAGGTCAAAGAGAAATCGGTCGCTGGTACCACAGACGGGACCGGATGTCCGCGGAAGGAGCAAGACGTGGAAGATAAAGTGATCTCAATTGTCAGCGAGCAATTGAGCGTGAACAAGGACGAAATTACTCGCGAGAGCAACTTCATTGATGACCTGCATGCGGATTCGCTGGATCTGGTCGAACTCGGAATGAAGTTCGAAGAAGAGTTCGGCGTGACTATTCCGGATGAAGATTACGAAAAGTTGCGAACCGTGGGTGATGCAATCGATTACATCAAGCAGAAAGAGAATGCTTGAGCAATGGCAAGACGCGTCGTAGTCACAGGGATGGGGGTGACCACAGCTCTCGGACACGAAGTGTCTGAGTTCTGGGACAACATCTGCGCTGGCAAAAGCGGAGTGGGACCAATCCGTCGATTCGATACGTCGAATTTCAAAGTCCGCTTCGGCGGCGAAATTCAGAACTTCGAACTGACGGAACACATGGACATGCTGGAAAAGGATGTCCGTCGGCTCGACCGCTTTGTCCAGTTCGCGATGGCGGCTGCGCACAAGGCGATTCTCCAGTCAGGAATCGATTTTGACTCCGGAGACCCTTATCAGTATGGCGTCCTGATCGGCAGTGGCATCGGCGGACTGAACGAGATCGAACAGCAGCACTCCGCTCTGTTCGATCAGGGTCCGGCACGAGTCTCCCCGATGATGATTCCCAAGCTGATGGTCAATGCCGCCAGCGGAAATGTTTCTGTCCGCTGGAAGCTGCGTGGCCCCAACAGTGCAGTCGCCACGGCCTGTGCCTCCGCGACCAATGCCATGGGAGATGCCTTCCGTCTGATTCAGCGGGGGGATGCCGATGTCATGATCACCGGGGGAAGCGAAGCGGCGATCACCCCGATGGGACTCTCCGGGTTTGCCCGGATGCAGGCTCTCTCGACCCGGAACGACGATCCACAAGCGGCAAGTCGTCCTTTTGATAAAGGACGCGATGGCTTTGTGATTGCTGAAGGGGCTGGCATTGTCGTAATGGAAGAGTACGAACATGCCCGTGCCCGGGGAGCCAATATTCTGGCAGAAGTTCTGGGATACGGGATGTCGGCCGACGGCAATCACATGACTGCTCCCGACCCCGAAGGCCGTGGAGCGTCCCGTGCCATGGCCGGAGCGCTCAAGGATGCCAAGCTGAATCCCGAGCAGATTGATTACATCAATGCTCACGGCACCAGTACACCACTGGGGGACAAGGCCGAGTCCTTTGCGATCAAGACTGTCTGGGGCGAAGCGCACTACAAGAAAGCGGTTGTCTCCAGCACGAAGAGTCACCTGGGACACCTGCTTGGTGCATCGGGAGGGGTTGAGTTTGTGATCTGCGTCCAGGCATTGCTGGATCAGGTTGCTCCCCCCACAATCAATCTGGAGGAGCAGGACGAGGAGTGCGATCTGGACTATGTTCCGAACGAAGCCCGTCCGATGAAGATTGAACGAATTATGACCAACAGTTTCGGGTTCGGCGGTCACAACGCCAGCCTGATTCTCGGAAAAATCTGATCGTGTCTTCGACGATCCAGAGAATCAAAAGTCAGTTCAGGTGGTGGGATCGATCAGGTCCCACCACCTTTTTTTGTTGTCCGCCTCCGATTCATTGAATCGTTCGACATTCGCCCGGCATCGATTGACCGGCATCCGGGAGGAGAATCATTCCCGCGGCTTTTCACGGGAGAGTGACATCACCGCTGTCTCCCAGTCTGGTTGTCCGATGATCGGCAGGGCGAAGCGGAAGGCTTCCTCCCAATCGGGGGTATCCGCCATCTGAAAGACATGATGGATCGGCTTCCTGTAAAGGGGCGTTGCGACCGATTTGGGAGCCCGGGCCCAGAGCCCCAGATTCAACCCACCTTCGGCAGCATGATCCACGTGCCGATGATAGATGAATGCATCAATGCCGGGATTGCGTTCGACGACTTTCCATGCCAGACAAAAGGCCGCTGCCTGAAGTTCTTCGCTGGCCCGGTCATCTGTGTAGCTGTGAAATCCCTGTTCGCTGAGAATCACGCGACGTGGCAGTCCGTTCTGAAGTAGTTCCGGTCGCTGGAGGTACGTTGTCAGGACATCGAGATTTTTCATGGTGATTCGCGGTGTCCCTTCGTCGTGCGTCGGAGAGGTATCTTTCCAGAAGGCTGCGGTGAAGAGATTTTCCGGGTAGGGGTGATAGGCGATGTGCCATTCGAACTCCCCGAAGTTTTTCTGGCGAAATGCAAACCGATCCAGCAGTAACTTCCCCGGCATGGATCGACCCGGCTGCTCGGACATTGGTCGATTCCAGAAGTGGTCCAGCGAGATATAGACCCGGGATGTGGGGGATTCGGCTCGCACTGCTTTTGACGCGATGGAGACTGCCTGAACATATTCGTCGATGAAGTCGTTCGCCCGGACTTTCCCCCGGTTGGACCACATCCAGTGGGAATTGACTTCGTTACCGATGATGTAGCCAACGACCCGACCATGTCCTGACTGCGAGCCCGACCAGCGACGGGCGAGAAAATGAAACGTTGCTGTCAGCCAGTCCCGCCCTTCTTCGGTCACCACATTGAATGCCGAAATTCGATTGGGACATTCCGGGTCATATTGTGGGTGTACAAGAATCCGGGAAACGGCGTCATCCTGACCGACATAGACAAGGACGATCACATAGACAAGAACGTTCCGGTCTGAAAGCGGTTTGATCTGACGCTCCAGCGCAGCAAGGTAATCGGCACGAAAATGAAATTTCCGTCCGTCCTTCTCCCAGTATGGGTTCCCATCGCGCCCGGCGGGATCGATCAATTGCGAAAGGTTCAGGTTAATCGCCGCATGCTGAATCCCCAGATTCAGGGCGTCATCGACCATCTGAACCTGAAGTCCTTTTTTTGTGGTTGCCTGTGAGAAAGGATCGTTGCCAGAAGCGGCCGATTCCTGCGCAGTAGCCGGGGTTCTGGCGGTCAGCAGAAGAGACACGAACAACAGGATTCGAATCCATCCCGGCACACGGGATTGATGTGGCTGCGTCATCGGGGAATGGGACTTGCAATTCCCTTGCGATACGTTGTCAAATCGAATTGGTTGAATCACGACGGCTCGAAACTCCCTGACTGGAATTCTTTTCAACATTGGTCCGTCATCCGATGCCTCTGGACCAGGCTGCCCGACTATGTTTAAGGGCTGAAGAATTGTGGCGGGTTTTCTCACAGGACGCCAACCCGAATGTTGAGAGCGGTGACTAACGCTGGGGAATGTCGATGCGGATTCTGATCATCGGGTGTGGCTATCTCGGCCACCGGGCTGCGGAGATGTTTCTTCGCCGCGGGGATATTGTCACTGCATTGACCCGTTCCCCGCAGCGGGCAGAGGAGTGGAGAAAAGAAGGGATTGAACCCATTGTTGGAGATGTCCTTGCTCCAGAATCACTCGCTCAGCTGCCGGAAGTGGATCGCTGCGTTTACGCTGTGGGGTATGATCGAACCGCCACAGCAGACAAACGGACCGTGTATGTCGAGGGGCTTCGGAACGTGCTCAACGTGGTTCAGTCCCGAGTCAGCCATTTCGTCTATGTGTCGAGCACCAGCGTCTACGGGCAGAATTCCGGGGAGTGGGTTGATGAATCCTCGCCGACGGAACCAACCAGTCCGGATGGTCAGATCTGCAGGGAGGCGGAACTCCTTGTTCAGAACGCTTTTTCAGACACTCAGGCAGAGAACCGGGCTGTGATTCTCAGGCTGGCGGGGATCTACGGTCCGGGGAGGTTGATTGGCCGCCGGGAACAACTGATTAAACAGGTTCCGATTCAGGCGAACCCGGAGGGATGGCTCAATCTGATTCATGTAGATGATGCCGTCCTGGTACTGGAGGCACTGACGGACCCGCGCCGGATTCAGAGCGGTTTTCCGGCACCAGTCTATCTGGTGAGTGATGAGGCTCCTCTCCGTCGACGTGAATTTTACGAGACGTTCGCTCAACTTCTCGGGGTTCCCGCACCCCGCTTCGAGACCAGTGACAGTCAGGGGCTTAACAAGCGTTGTGACAGCAGGCGGGTCCGCACGGAATTGGGAGTGACGCTGCGCTATCCGAAAGCGCTCAAAGCCCTTGAATGCCTGCTGGTTGCTTCAGACTGATGAGGATCGTCTGAATTGCCTCGGGGAGCGTTGAGGCAAAGAGGACTCCCTCGCTAGCGGATGATGCGGACTCGTGAGAAGTCGGGAAGGCGAATATTCCGGGTGTGTCCTCCCCAGGACCAATGGCCCGTCTTTGAGGGGAGATGGACCACCACTGGTTTTCCAATCAGAGAAGATCGCGGGATCGCGGGATGGTCCCAGAAGCGGCTGTCGATGGAGACAGGACTGTTGTCTCCAAGGACCACAAATTCTCCCGGACCACTTCGGTAACGAGCCGGGGCTTCCGGGGCAGGTTTCGTGTAGTAGATATCCCGACTCAAGGTCAGATCGCGGATCTCGCAATCCAGTCCGGTGACCCCCAGACGCACCGGGCGTCGCATGGCACGGATTGGCTTGGTGCGCTCGTAGAGGTAGGGTTCCGTGAGTTCTTTCCCGTTGATCGCAAAGACGACCTGTTGATCAATCAGAGAGAAATCCAGAACAAACGCTTCGTTCAATGTCTGGTTGGGGAGTGTCGCTGTTCGAATCGGGACGGCATCGCCATTTTGCAGGATCTCAACGGATTGGGTTCTCGGACGAAGGACTGCGGTAAAAACGTTCTCTCCGTCCGAAAGTTCAATTTCCAGTCGTCCTTCTCCACGGACCCCGGAGAGGGCCATGGACAGGGAGAATTCATTGACCAGATGGCTCCCGGAGGCGTCCAGAGCGTTGTAACCGTACTCGTCAGTAATGGGAGCGATGTGGGATTGCAGAGCGAGCTGGTTGATCGCCCGATGAAAATCGGGATCATCGCTTCGGCTCAACCAGGCGCGCCGGTCCAGATCGGTGAAGACGCCGGTTGTCTGAAGTTCTCCGTTTTCGTAGCGAAGAGGGAATGCACTTTCATCCAGCGGCCTGAGTCCTTCCGGCCATTGTTTTAATGGAACACGAGTCACATGGTTCCCGCCGCTGACAATCCAGTGGCGGAAGCCAATCCATGAGATCTCCTGACCGGGGGGATCGCTGGCTGCACGACATTCGAGAGAATTTTCCTTGAAGTCCCATCGGGAGTCGTCCGAGAGTGCCACCCAACTTGGGAGAAGGTCTGGGTCCCCTGTGGGATTGCGAAGATCAAACCGCGAGACCGGAATGCGGGTCCCTCTCTGAACCGAGTAAGGTTTTCTGGCCAGTTTCTGGTTGATGAAGATTTCCCCGTCACGGATTTCAACCGTTTCGCCGGGGAGGCCGACCACTCGTTTCACATAGGCCTGGCGGGCATCGTTCGGATTCCGAAAGACGATGACTTCCCACCGGCGAGGATCGCGGAATTCGTAGGCGTGCTTGTGGACAAGGAGTTGATCCCCTTCGGTACGAGGGAGTTGCTCAGCAATGATTCCGCTGAACCCGCAGCAGGGGCAGCGGGAGGGTGACAACTGTGTTACGGGAATGGCAGATCTGGTGTTCGCAGCGATGCTCTTGTCTGACTCTTCATCAAAGTGGGCTCCGCGCGCAAAAGAGAAGGTGCACTCGGGACAGGTGACCTGATGGTGGTACCCGAGCAGGGTGGGTGCCATTGATCCGGTGGAGATCATATAGCCTTCAACAGCGAACCCACGAAAGATCGTGACAGCAATTGCGAGCAGCAGTAAGGACTCAACAGCCTGTCGAACGGGACCGCACTGAGCTTCCTGGCGCAATCCGGAAGATGTGTGAACAGAATTCCACATAAACGATCGACACTCTCGAAATCGCGCAACGGCCGCATCATAGCAAATGGGCCAGGTGTGTCGAGATGGGTCCGGGAGAGGGCGAATGGGAACTGTCGATCGATCTATTGCTGAACTTCTTGCGGAAATCCAAGTTGTGACAGGACATCGCGCAGGTCGGATTTCCAGCTTGGGGGCGAAATCCCGAAGTCCTGCTGGATTCGACGACAGTCGAGGACAGAATTCGCCGGGCGACGGGCGGGGGTCGGGTATTCCGCAGTTGTGATCGGCCGGACGCTTACCGGAAGCTGGGCCAGTCGGAAAATCTCTGCTGCGAATTCGTGCCAGGTTGTGGGTGGGGTGCCTGAGTAGTGATAGATTCCCCCGTTGCGGTCGGTCGGTTTGGAACTGATCTGCGAAAGAATCTGAAGACAGGTCCGGGCAATGGAAACCGCAGAAGTCGGGCCTCCCCGTTGATTGGCGACGACGGCCAGTTCCCGCTGTTGATGACCGAGTCGGAGCATCGTCCTGACGAAGTTTTTTCCGTGAGCGCTGAACACCCATGAGGTTCGCAGAATGATCGCTTCCGGAAGCTGGTTCTGAATCCGTTGTTCCCCTTCAAGCTTGGTGCGCCCATAGACCCCCAGTGGACCGGTTGGGTCGTCTTCAACATAAGGGGCTTCCTTCTCACCGGAGAAGACATAATCCGTCGAGAGATGAATCAGTCGGAGCTGACGCCTGCGACTGTGCAGGGCGATTCGTTCGGGGGCAAGGGCGTTGATCTGGTGGGCGACGTTCGGTTCGGATTCCGCCTGATCGACCTGCGTATAGGCAGCGGCATTAATCACCCAGCTACCGTGAGGGGCATTCAGCAAGGCAGCGTCGACGGCATCCAGATTGCGCAAATCGACATCGCTGCTTGAGTACACTTTCAGGGGCCACCGGTCCGCCGCAGCATGGATGATTTCCCGGGCTACCTGACCCTGTTTCCCAAACAAGATCAGCAGGGGAGGACCGCACTCATCACTGTTTGACATGGAGGAGGTCTTGCGTTTTGGAAGAACGGATGAATCTGGCTGCTTCGTTCAGGTCAGTTTCCCAAGTCGCTGGTCCTGCTGAAACCCGCGTTTCAGGATCGCTTCCCACCAGTCACGATTGTCCAGATACCACTGGACAGTTTTCCGGAGTCCTTCCTGAATTGTGACGGATGGAGTCCAACCCAGTTCCCGCTGAATCTTTCCAGCATCGATGGCATACCGCAGATCATGGCCGGGACGATCGGGGACAAAGGTAATGAGATTCTCGTGGGGGGAATGAACGGAGTCCGGGATGAGTTCATCCAGTATCCGGCAGATCTCACGCACCAGATCAAGATTTTTCATCTCGTTGTGCCCCCCGATGTTGTATGTCTCGCCGACGCGCCCTTTCTGCAGAATCAGATACAGGGCACGGGCATGATCCTCGACATAAAGCCAGTCCCGGACATTCTGGCCGGTGCCGTAGACCGGAAGAGGAAGACCTTTGAGTGCATTGAGGATGATGACCGGGATCAGTTTTTCCGGGAACTGATAGGGACCGTAGTTATTGGAGCAGTTGCTGACGAGGACGGGGAGTCCGAATGTATGATGCCAGGCGCGGACCAGCATATCGGAACTGGCTTTGCTTGCAGAGTACGGGGAGCGCGGGGCGTATGCGGTTGTTTCGGTGAAATATCCTTCGTCCCCTAATGAGCCATAGACTTCATCTGTTGAGACATGAAGAAACCGGAAGGTCTGCTGACGGTCTTCCGGCCATGATTTCCAGACGTTCCGGGCGGCCTGAAGCAGCGAATATGTCCCCAGAATGTTTGTTTCCATGAAGACTCTGGGACCATCAATGGAGCGATCAACATGGCTTTCTGCAGCCAGATGGATGACCGCATCCGGCTGGTGCTTCTGGAACAGTTCCTTCATCAGCGGTTCATCACAGATGTCTGCTTTGATGAAGGTGTAGCGGGGGGACTGGTCGATCGACTTCAGATTGTCGAGATTGGCCGCGTATGTCAGCTTGTCGACATTAATGACACGGTGGTCGGTCTGCTGGATCAGGAGTCGAACGACAGCCGACCCAATGAATCCAGCACCACCGGTCACAAGGATATTCATGGGAGACTCATGAGAATGAATGCTTGAATTGATGGGACTTAGTCAAAGAGTCCATACCGGAGGATGCACCAGATTGCCTGGAATCCATCCTTGGCTCCGATCTTCTTCCCTTCAGCGTAGGTCCGTCCATTGTAGCTGATGGACATCTCGAAGATGCGATAGCCGGCCCGCGCGACGCGCGCCGTGATCTCCGGTTCAATCCCGAATCGTTTCTGCGTTAACTTCGGCTGAATGTCTTTAATGACTTTCCGGGAGAAGAGCTTGTAGCAGGTCTCCATGTCGGTCAGGTTGAGATTCGTGAAACAGTTCGACAGCAGCGTCAGAAACTTGTTTCCGCAGTAGTGCCAGAAATACAGAACCCGATGAGGCTGATCCCCGAGGAACCGGCTTCCGAAGACGACATCGGCACGGCCTTCGACAATGGGTTGCAGCAATCTGGGGATTTCGGCGGGATCGTACTCCAGATCGGCATCCTGAATGATGATGACACCGCCCGTCGCTTTCCCCATCCCGGTTTTGACGGCAGCACCTTTCCCCTGATTGTGTTCGTGGAACTCGACCACGATTGTGTTCAGGGGGTCCTGCCAGTCTTTCTGTGCGTATTCCTCGAGAAGCTGACGGGTCCCATCCCGGCTGTAGTCATCGACCAGCACGATCTCTTTCCGGATCGGCACCGCTCGGACCCGTTCCAGCAGGACCGGGAGTGTTTTGAATTCGTTGTAAACCGGAATGACGACAGAAAGCACAAAATCGTCAGGGATGGCGTAAATGCCCAGTTGTCGGCAGGGACCTTCTCCCAGCAGGGCCTTCATGGAGGCGTACCACTCCTGCGAATACGGGGGGAGGCTTGAGGGAGTCAGCTGCTGTGTGTCCATGAGATCCTGACCAGACCGAAAAAGGCTCAACGCAACCTCAGTCTCTCCCTCGCAAACAATGGCGGGGCCCATTGCCGGCTGCGAATCCTGTTTTCAATGATTCTAGCAGACCACTTCCTGCTCTGCTGCCAAATGCGGGGAGGTCCGTGGCGAACTCGAGAACTGCAATCGGAACAAAAGTTTTAAGTGGTCCGTTCGGCACATCTGACCACCCGGTGAAAGTGAAGTTCGACTTCACGGTCGATCACTCTTCGAAGCCCTTCGGAGAGGCAGCGGGGTTCATTTTCCGTTTCTCCGATTCGAATGATCTCTTCGAGTGACGTCCCGGGAGGAACAGTGAAGGTGCTCTGGTTGATGATCTGATTTCCGGCATCCAGCTCTGGAATAATGAAGTGACACGTTGCCCCGTAAGTCAGCATACGGTGGCTGTAGGCATCGTGATAGGGGCGAAATCCCGGGAACGAGGGGAGGAGTCCGTGGTGGAGGTTGATGATTCGTCCCCCTGCAAACTCCCAGCAAATCCGGGGAGGAAGAATTCGCATATAACGGGCCAGCACGATGTAGTCGGGCTGATACTCATCAAAAAGCTGCACAAGCCGGACATTGTCCGGGTTTCCGTTGGCGTCGCCGATGTTGTGAAAATCGATCCCGTATTGTTCAGCGATCCCCCGGCAACTCTCCCGGTTTCCGATCATGACGCTGACTTCGGCCTTCAGTCGTCCTTCCCGAATCTCTTTGAGGACCGCCATAGAGGTTTCGGGGCGATGAGTGGTGCAGAGGGCCAGCCGGGGGGGACGTTGAAACTCATCGCGAGCCCAGACGCGAATGGTCAGCCCCTTTTCAACTCCAATTGTCTGCATTCGCTCTCGCAGCTCCTGAACCGGTCGCTGCGCGTGTGGCCACTCCATCCGAACCAGCATGGCAAAGAGCTGTTCGGAGTCATGGTCATACATCTGGATTTCGTGGATGTTGGCTCCGGATTGTGTCACATGATGAACAATCGGATCTGCCAGTCCACGATTGTCTGGCCCGACTGCGGTGATGATGACCTGCATTTCGGCGGCCCTGCGATGATCAAGGTTGAACGCGGCAATCTGAACCTGATCTGGAGAATAGAGAGGATGCAACGGGTTCAGTTTGTTGGCATCGTGTTGTGACGTGAGCAGCTGGGTTCTCCGCTGCTCACGTCACGGCGAATCGACACGACTGCGTCAAAGAGCGTTGAAAATCACTCACCCAGGACCTTGGCCCGGAGTTCTTCCAGAAGTCGGACTGCGGTTCCGACGTCAGCACGCTGACGTTCCCGGTCCTGAGGAATTTCCCGCTCGATTGTCAACGGGCCTGTGTAACCGATTTCCTTCAGTGTCTGGAGGTAGTTCTCGATCCCGACATCGCCGGTTCCGAGCGGAACTTCGCATCCCCATTCGGTGCCACGGACTCCTTCGGCGGCCCAGGTTCCATCCTTGCAGTGGACGCTGCGAACCAGATGGCCGACCTTCTTGAGCGCTTCGATCGGGTTGCCGGTGCCGTACAGAATCATGTTGGCCGGGTCGAAATTGATGAAGAGATTGTCCCGGTCGACATCGTTGATGAATTCCAGCAGGTGATCTGCGGCTTCCTGTCCGGTTTCCAGA
Source organism: uncultured Planctomicrobium sp. (assembly GCA_938015865.1). Classification (GTDB taxonomy): domain Bacteria; phylum Planctomycetota; class Planctomycetia; order Planctomycetales; family Planctomycetaceae; genus Planctomicrobium. The sequence goes on along the minus strand of CALLWY010000123.1, from coordinate 54,399 downwards.
TGCAGGTTCTGACCATTGGCAGCGACATGGTCCAGCAGGTCCCGTGTGGCATCGATCAGGCTCTTGTAATCGTCGCTCGCACGATCTTCCGGGACAAAGCCGATATGCAGCGCGACAACGGGGCATCCCAGCAGCTTCGTGAAGTCGGAAATTTCTTTCATTTCCTTCACGCGGGCAGCGCGGGTTTCCAGAGGAACCAGACCGACGGTCCGGGCGGTTTCTGCAATGCTCGCGTAGCTCTCCCCCTCAAATCCTCCAAAGACGGCTGTGATCGTGATTCCAGCATCCCTGCAGCGTCCCAGAAAGGCTTCTGCTGCTTCAGGGGTCCGTGTTTCTGCGTGAGGGGCATGGATTTGAACCGTCGGAACCTTCAGTTCCTGCACCACTTCCAGATGGACACCCAGTCCTGCATCTACGGAGGTAAAAACGCCAATCGGCCAGCGACTCATTCTTGTTCCTCATTTATGACGTTGCCGGATTTAGAAGAACTGAGATGATAGCATCCGGTGAAGGTAAAAACGAACACGGATCCTGTACGAATTGACCTCCTCCTGAAGAACTTTTGTTCGTTCCGTAACCAACGACAATCCGGAGCAAAACAATGACAGATTTTCCGCGGGCCATCGCTTCGGCCAATGGACTGGAAGCGACCCGACTGGCTTATCAAATGATGGTGAGCGGGCGTCCTGAACTGGAAGCGGTTGTGGAAGGGGTGACGCTGGTCGAAGACGATCCGGATGACCTGACCGTTGGCTACGGAGGGCTTCCGAATGCAGACGGAATTGTCGAGCTTGATGCCGCGGTGATGCATGGTCCTTCGCACCGTGCTGGTGCCGTTGCGGGGCTGCGCAATGTCCGACACGCCGCCCGTGTCGCAAAGCTGGTTCTGGAACAGACCAAGCATGTTCTTCTGGTGGGGGAAGGGGCGAATGCGTTCGCACGTGCACAGGGGTTTTGTGAGGAGAATCTTCTGACGGAGACAGCCCGGAAGATCTGGCTGTACTGGAAGCAGACAAATTCCCCTCGACAGGACTGGGTCCCCCCGCCACGAGAACAGCTTGATCCTGAGGTTATCAAGTTTTTCAATCTCTACGATGTTGAGGGACCGGCAGGGACAACTGATTTTCGCCGCACAGAAGCATTTGACCGCCCCACCGGAACGGTTCATTGTGCCGGCATTGGCAAGGGGGGAGATCTTTCCTGCGTGACGACGACCAGCGGACTCGCTTTCAAATTGCCGGGGCGTGTGGGGGATACTCCGATCATTGGTGCCGGATTGTATGTCGATAACGCTGTCGGTTCGTGTGGAAGCACGGGTCGGGGCGAAGAGAACCTCCGAAACTGTTCCTCGCATGCCGCTGTGGAACTGATGCGGCAGGGGGCCTGTCCCGAAGAAGCGGGGCTGACGGTGCTGAGACGGATCGTGGACAATGCCCGTGAGCCCTGGTTGCTCGGCGCCGATGGGCGTCCCAATTTCGGATTGAAACTCTATCTGTTGCACAAGAGTGGGGCGTATGCCGGAGTGTCGATTTGGGGACCGACGAACTTCGCCGTGACCGATGGTAATGGGACGCGACTGGAACCGTGTGCCTACCTCTTTGAGAAGACGAACTGAAACGTTTCGTTATGGCGTCCGCCTTCTCCGGTGAGTGGAGAAACGATCGTGTTTGCTGTGCCGAGCTCCGTGCGCATTGTTGGAACGAATGTGGTGGTTGGAGTGTCTGTGTGGGTTGTGATGGTCGGTGTTGTGGCCGCAGGAATCGCGAAGGGAGTGCTCTCCGCTGTCGTGTGTCCGGTCTCCCCGATATGATCAGTGCATTCTCAATCCAGCGGTCTCATCAGGACTGACGCAACATGATCTGTGTCACTGTCACCCCCACGTCGCGGACACTGGCCAAGGCGGACCTGCTGAACGCGGCCCGACAGGGAGATATTGTCGAACTCTGTCTGGACCACTTCTACAAGGAGCCGGATGTCAATGATCTGATTTCTGCGATTGACAAGCCGATGATTGTCTCCTGTCGGCGTCCTCAGGATGGAGGGAAGTGGCAGGGAACAGAAGAAGAGCGGTTGTTGCTGCTGCGTCAGGCCATTGCAGCCGGGCCGGCTTATGTCGAACTGGATCTGGATGTGGCTGCGGGGATTCCCCGTTTCGGAAAGACCCAACGGGTGATCAGTTTCACCCGTCTGGACCGCCCGGAAACGGATATCGACTCGATTTTCGATGAAGCGACGCAGGCCAAAGCGGATGTGGTGAAATTTACGTGGCCGACTCCCAATCTGGATGCGGTCTGGCCCCTTCTGGCTGCGGTGAGTCAGAAGCGGCACGTTCCTGTTGTGGGAATGGGACTGGGGCGGCCGGAGCTGATGTTTTCGTTGCTGGGAACGAAATACGGTTCTCCATGGATTTATGCCGCTCTGGAGCCGGGAATGCAGGCTCACCCCGGTCAGGCCACGATCTTTGAACTGAAAGAGACCTATTACTGTCAGGACATCAATTCAAAGACCGTTTTTGTCGCGATTGCCGGATTCGGCCCCGCACAGGAGATGAGTACGCGCGTTCTCAACGCCGGGTTCAAGCAGTTGGGATTGAATGTGCGATGCCTTCCGATTGAACTGGGAGAGCTGAAGAACCTGAAGAAGATGCTAGATGTGTTGAAGATCAGGGCGATCTTCGTTCAGGACCAGCATGGAAGCTCGCTGTTCCCATTGGCTGAGAAAATTGACTCGGCGGATGAGAAGTGTGGAGCCGTGAACCTGCTGCTGAATCGGGAGGATGGCTGGTATGGATACAACACGCTCTGGCGTGCCGGTGTCAAAGCGCTCGAGGCGGAATTGTCGAGCCGCTCCCGGTCCTTGAAGAGTCAGAATGTTCTCGTGATCGGAAATGGGGGACTGGCCCAGTCCATTGCACAGGGAATCGCCCAGCGACAGGGGCTGGTCAGTGTTTGCGGACCGGATGACCGGGAAGCAAGACAACGTGCAGAAGCCAGCGAATGTCGGTTCGTTCCGTTCCAGAACCTCTATGAGACGCTGGCCGATATCATCGTGCTGGCGGACTCACGTGTGACGCTGGGTGTGCGTCATGGTCAACTGAATCCGTCGCTGTTCCGTCCGACGATGACGGTCCTGGATATCGCCAATCTTCCTGCCCCATCACCCATACTGGAAGAAGCGCTGTTTCGAGGATGTCGAACGATTGACCGATTCTCGATCTACAGGCAGCAGATCGAAACCCAGTTCAAGGCCATCACCGGTCAGGCTCTCCCGGAGCAGGCCCTGGCACAGGGAGTTCTGGATCAGTAGCCATCGGAGATGCTCCAGCTCTTTTTATTGAGCTGGCAACGCCGCCTCGAGCTTTCGTTCTGCGAAACGTTTCCGCAGTTCCTGCAGGGGGGCTGTGAGATCGGGATCGCTAATCCGGTTCCGTTCTTCATGCGGATCTTCTGCGACGTGGTAAAGCTCTTCGGTATCGAACTCCGGCCAGTAGATATACTTCCAGTCCCGACGGACGAGGGCCTGTGATGAGGGGATGAAGCTCGAGTCCCGAACCGTGGGGTGTTCGTAAAAGAACTCTTCCCGCCACGGAACGAGAGTTTCCGATTGGTACAACTCTGAGAAATCGCGGCCCTGCATCCTTGCGGGGGGAGTCAGTCCCGCTGCGGAGACGATTGTCGGTGCCAGATCAACATTGAGTGTGAACTGGTCCAGAACGGCTCCCCGGCGCTGTTGAGGGATGCGGGGGTCAATGACGATCAATGGAACGCGGATGCTCTCTTCATAGGGATACCACTTGTCAGCGAGTTGATGTTCTCCGTGAAAATTGCCGTTGTCGGTCGTGAAGATGACCAGAGTTTTGTCGAGGACTCCCTGCTGTTTCAGCTCCTCCATAATCCGGCCACACACCGCATCGACTTCCGTGACCATCCGATAGTAGTTTTTCATCATCACCTGGAATTTCTCCGGTGCATCAAACCGCCAGTGCCAGCGGTTCCGGCCTTCGTTCTTTTCGTTGGCAATGAATTCTGGAAGGCGTTGAAAATGATCGGGAGTTCCAGTGACCGGTGTTGGAATCACGACATCCTGATAAAGAGACATGCTCTCTGGCTGGGGCCGGTATTGATCGGGATGATGATCCTCTGCATGTGTTGCGAAGAATGACACGGTCAGGCAGAAAGGGCGATTCTCTGGGCGGCTTCGAAGAAACTCGATCGCATCCATTTCATTTTTACGAGTCACGTGGATTTCGGTTCCATCCTTTTGCTTGAGCCAGTGGCTCCCTCCGTAAGCCCGGCCAAAATCGTACTGATCTTTTGGAAACGGGCCGTTGTTCCACTTCCCAACATGTCCAACGTAGTAGCCACGGCTTCGCAGCTGCGCCGGATAGGTCTCTTCCCAGAATTCGATCGATTGGTTCGGACGAGTTTTGCCATGTCGGGACATCCATTGTCCGGTGAGCAGCGAGGCACGACTGACCCAGCAGATGGATGTGGTGACGCAGTTGTGCGAAAACCGGACCCCCTGTTGTGCCATCTGATCCAGGTGGGGCGTCTGGACGACGGAATTGCCAGCACATCCGAGAGTGTCATGTCGCCAGTCGTCTGCATAAAGCAGGACGATATTCAATGGTTCTCCATCGGAAGACTCCTTTGAGGCAACCGCATCGCAGGGGGCGATGACAAGCAGAACTAGCGCTGTCAGGCAGAGGACCACAAATGAATGGCTGCATGTCCGAGGCATGAAAGCTCTCCAGTGTTGAGGCATCAAGGTGGGATGGCTTTTCGCGGAAGACGGGGGCTGGAGGTTGAGAAATCGTCTCACAATCACTTCAGAAAACACGAAGAAACCCAGCCATCAGCAGGGCGAATGCGGGAAGCAGGATGATCAGAACGATCAGAAACAGGAGGAATCCCGAGATTCCTTTTCCTTCGTCCTGTTGGTCATCGCGATTGATTTCATCATTCATACTGAGATCGTTTCCACATTCCGGGCAGGACTGCCCGATACTTTCCGCGGGAAGTTCCGAACCGCAATGATGGCAATACGGAGGGACTTCTCCCTTGTTCTGGTTCGCAAAATGGGCCGCCAGTAACGTTCTGGCTGCTGGAAGATCTTTCCTGCTGATAAACACCTCTGGACGGTGAATGTTGCGGATCGTTCCTAGTGCAAAATAGCCCGCCGTGGAAATATCATCCACCGCGACCGCAGGAATCCCCGAACTTCGCAGCAAAATTGCGAGGAGCTGGGCGTCGGCATTTGTTCGGGCGATGTATGCCCGGACTGGAGATTCCAGCTGTTGAAACTCCGCGCGATCAGAATCGGCATTCGGCTCTTCTTCGAAGGAATGACGGGAATCAGTCATTGGTTAGTCCTGTGTGGGAGCGGGGAGTCTCGCGGTACATTAGTTCTTCACGCGTCGAACCAGAAACCGGATGGCTGAGCAGATCCCTTTCGTCACTTCCGCCATGCGCGGATAGTCGAGTGTATCGGGGGTATCTGTTGGAGTGTGATAGTGCGGGTTTCTCAGAAAACTGGTGTCTGTGAGCATGAGTGCAGGATATCCCTGATCCCAGAAGTTGGAGTGATCGGAGAGTCGGATTTCCCGAATCGTTTCCGGGAGAGGGATCGAAAAAAGGGGAAATGAACTTCCCCGTTTGAACCCCCGCCGAAACTGCCACAACAACCCAATGCTTTGGGGATTCGCGACAGCAGCCAGAAAATTTCCTTCCTTAGGAAAGATCCAGTGCAGCCATTTCGGAATCCCCGGAGGAAGTCTCTGGCTTCCCGGGCCAGAGGTGTAATAGCCGAGCATCTCCAGAGAGAACATCCCGATCAATTGTTCGTTCTGTTCCCTGCAGGAGCGAGAATGAATCTGGCTCCCCATCTCCTGCTGATGGAAGTAGGGCATCTCTTCGCAAGCAAAGAAGATGAGCCGCAACGTGGATTGGAATTGATCGTGGGCCAGCATCCGGGCCAGTTCCAGAAGGACGGCGACTGCGGATGCGTTGTCATCGGCTCCAGGGGTTTGGGGAATGGTGTCGTAATGAGCCCCCACGATCAAAACCCGTTCCGGAGATCGTGTTCCTGACCGTTCAACGATGAGATTGCAGACGGACTGACCATCAGCCTCGTAAGTTTCACGCTGCACGGACCACCCTAGAGACGTCAGTTCCCGTTCGATGAAATCCTGTGTCTCGATCATCGTTTCGGGTTTGCCCAGGTGGCGTGGCCCGATTTCTCCGGCGAGCTTCTGAACGGTGAAACGCAGGCGATCCTCACATTCGTCTGGAGTGCTCATTCTTGCTCCCTGTGGATTCCGTCGTCGTCTGCGTCCAATGATGGCAAATTTTTCTGATATCTGTCGACAGGTTGTCGATTTCCCCGGTTGTCAATCGACAAATTGGCAACAGGACTGTCTTGAAGTCATTGCGCCAAAATATCCTCTGACGTTCATCCAGAACGAAAGGAAAGAAGGATGTCTCAACTTCGTCGAATTTCCCCCTGCCTGTGGTTTGATGATCAGGCGGAGCTTGCTGCCCGGTTTTATATCTCCATTTTTCCGAATTCTTCGATTGAGGCGATCTCGTATTACGGGGAAGCGGGGAAGGAAATCCACGGACGGGTACCCGGAAGTGTGATGGCGATTGAATTCCTGCTCGATGGGGAACGTTTCACTGCCTTGAATGGAGGCCCGCTCTTCAGGTTTTCGGAAGCGATCTCGTTTCAGGTATTCTGCCAGAATCAGGACGAGATTGATTACTACTGGGACAAACTCTCGGCAGGAGGCGATCCCAATTCGCAACAATGTGGGTGGTTAAAGGATCAGTTTGGGCTTTCGTGGCAGATCGTTCCCGAGCAGCTGAAGGAGATGATGTCGGGTCAGGATTCGACACGATCACAGCGGGTCATGGCGGCATTGATGACCATGAAAAAACTCAATCTTTCGGAACTGCAGAAGGCATACGCAGGATGATCTGTCAGGCTGGAATCATTTCGTCCGTATCAGAGCGTTGGGGTGCTTCCATCTGATTCGGGAGACAAAGATGCTGTTGTCGCTCCCATATTTTTCAGGCATCCCCTTGGGTGGACGCGGTTGCATCCATTCAGCGGCAATGATCCAGGTTTCGTCTGGGGAGACATCGACGACGCCGAAATTTCCGAGTCGTGCTCCACGCTCAGGAACGATGGCTCGCTCGGTCGCACGGAGAACGCACAGTCGATCGGGATCAACCTGTGCCATAAACAATGGGGCACGATGACGGAAGACGTGATCGTTATTGGCTCCTCTTCGGGTGTAGACGAGGAATAACCCGTCGCTGTGCGTGACCCAGTGTTGCTGAGTGTTGTAATTTCCAAGTTCGGTTCCATCGTCGAACGTCCATGGAACCGGGGGAGGGAAGGTTTGCCCATCGCTGCTCACACTCACATATCCCCGTTCGTCGTGGCGAAGGGTGAGAAAATAACGATCGCCATATCGGGTGATCGACGGTTCCGCCAGGCCCCGGGCAGAGGGAACTTCCAGAATCGTTCCGTGCGATAGATAAGAGAGCGTTTCGCCGTCAAATCGGCATCGCAGAACGGTGACCCGGGTTCTCTTCGCTTCTGGGCCTCGACCATAAATCGGCAAAAGGATTGTTCCATCTGGTAAATCGCACCTCTGCACACATCCCGCACCGGAGGCGCTGAATTCCGACAGCGAGTCGGGAAGTTTCAGTGTTTTCCAGTGCGACCATTCCCCTGATTCGGAATCGCGGACTGCATAGGCGGTTGCTCGTGGGCGGGGACTAAAAATTGAGTTGTTGCGATACCAGACCGTGTGTCCGATCCCCAGTAACGATTGAGAGGCGGCGTGCCACTGCGGAGTGAAGTCGCACACCAGTGTCTCATCACCCTCCTGCAGCAGATGTTCATACCCAGCGGCGCCAGTCGGAAGAGGAGGTTGGCCGGGAACATACCTCTGCCGTCGCATTGTCGGGATCTCTCTGGGCTTGGTCCACGTGCTCCCGAGATCTGTGCTGAGAATCTCGTGGAGAGGATAAAAGACATCGCTCCCGCTGAGCAGGAGTTTCTGTGTTGTGATCACAATCAGAGGTGTCATACCCGGATTGCCGCGGCTCCCCGGGGGAATGATTCCTGCCCGGGCGTGTACCCAGCAATCGGTTCCATCAAAACCGCTGTGGGCCGTCGTCAGATCGATGGCGTATTCGATGGGAGCGATGTCATGTCGCGGCTCGTCAGCCAGGGTTGTTCTCTGAAAGCAAAGTCCCAGTAATCCGAGCAGTGTGGTCAAGAGGGTGACAGCCCGCATGCAATGGAGGACATACCGCATGAAAGGAATCCTTCGCCAGATCGGTCAAAGACCGAATGGTTAACGGGGCAAGCAGGGATTGTTGATGATTGCGATGTTAGACATCACGGTTTCATCAGATCCATCACAATGATGGACATCGTCTGGATTCCGACGGGGAGGGCTTCTTCAAAGTCAGGGAGGTACTTTGACGAATGCAATGCTGGACTTGGGACCCCTGCTGCCTTGTATCGATCGAGACGGGCCTGAGTGATCGTCCCAAGACGGTACATGCAGATCGGGATTCCTTCGCGGCCATATCGGCTGAAGTCTTCTCCTCCCATGCTGGGGGGAACAGTCACAACCTTATCTTCCCCTAACGTTTGGCCGAGCAGCTTTGAAATTCGTGCGGTCAACTCCACGTCGTTGTAAAGTGCCGGGGTTCCTTCCGAGACCTCAATTGTTGGTTCGGGAGCATTGGCTCCCTTCGCGACAGCCCGGGCTTTTCGGGCAATGGCGTCCAGAAGGTGCTTTCGCATCTCGTCGGTGTAGCTGCGAACGGTCAGTTTCAGTTCACATGAGTTGGGAATGATATTGTGCTTGGTTCCACCATGAATGGCACCAACGGTCACAACTGCCGGTTCGGTCGGGGAGATTTCCCTGCTGACAATGGTTTGAAGACTGACCACTAGTTCTGCAGCCTGAACAATGGGGTCCATTGTCCCTTTGGGGGCTGAGCCATGTCCTCCGCGGCCGTGCATGGTGATATTGACGCTGTCGACATTCGCCATGGCAGGGCCGGCGCAGATTCCCACAGAACCGGTTGGAATATCGGGGCGGACATGCAGGGCGACAGCGACATCCGGTTTCGGAAACCGGGTCAGGAGTCCGTCCTCCAGCATGGCTTTGGCACCTGCTCCAATCTCTTCCGCTGGTTGTCCAATGACAATCAGCGTTCCTTTCCAGAGATTCCGATGAGAAGCAAGGTAGCGAGCCGCTCCGACGACTGACGTCATGTGGATGTCATGTCCACAGGCGTGCATCACTCCGGTCTGCGTCCCATCGGTGTTCGTCGCAACGGCCTTGGAGGCATATTCCACTTCGGTCTGTTCTGTGACAGGGAGGCCATCCATGTCACAACGGACAAGAACTGTTGGGCCATCACCATTTTTCAGAACGCCCACAACCCCATACTTCCCGACAGGGTGCGTCACCTCGAAACCGGCGCTCCGGAGTTCGCTGGCAATGCGAGCTGAAGTCTCTTTCTCCTGCATGGACAGCTCCGGATTCCGATGCAGGTGGAGATACAGGCGGCTGAGTGAGTCCCATTCCTTTTCCACCCACGATAAGGGGTCTTCCGCTGAAGCGATTCGCGTTCCCAAGAGTGTGACACTGACAGCCACAATCAGAACCAGTGATTGAGCAAGCGGACGCAGCATGGGAATCCCTTTTAGTGGAGGTTCACGGAAGGGAATCTGGACGCTCCGATTCCTTCCGAATGGTCTCCCCACTATGGCAGAGTCGCTCGTTCTATTTCAATGAATTGATGGATGGAGATCTGACAGAGATGAGAAGACGTTGTGGAGGGCCGTCCTCGATGCATCTGGGCAAGAGAAGGACTGGGTGGCGCAGAGGAGAGAAAAGTCGGGTGCGCAGATTACTCGACTTGCAACAAGAGAAGAGACACGCCGCGGTTTACCAGGGAGCTTCCATCAGGCTGACGATTTGGCGGGCCATCTGATCGACTGCCTGTTGAGTAGCAGTTGCCAGTGACTGACCCGATTCCGGAGCGAAGCTGGTGTTGACCACAGCCTGAGCGATCTTGGCATCGACCGGGACGACCTGCTGAGCAAGAATGGCCCCGCTGCGGAGATCCTCCCAGACCACTTCAACACCCAGACTCAGCTCAAGTTCCCGGGGGTCATCGTACTTGTTCTGGTTGGCGACCGACTTGTTGACATTGACGACCCGGCCGGTCAATCGCGTATCGGCCTGATCGGAGTTGGCCAGTCGGAAGGGGGTCCGGGTCTGAATCTGATTCTGAACCGCTTCCGTCAGTTGAAGTTCGAATCCGCGTCGAAAACCATCGCTTGTGTAGGACGGTCGGAACGCATCATTCTTGAAGGTTGGGACGTGAATGGTGCGGACTTCTGGGCCATAGGGGCTGCCGACAACGTAGCCACATCCACATAAGGGAAGGCACAACATCATCAGCAACAGAAGGGGCTTCCATCTGTCTGTTGTTGAACGTGTTGTTGTCTTCTGTGTTGTCATCAGAAGTTCATCTGTTGACGTTGGACGCTCCCAGTGCTTGCTGTGATGACCGGGATGATCAACTCTTGTTTTTCTCAAATGAAGCTCTCAGTGGGACATCTTCCTGCGGGTGAGCCTCGTTTTTCTCGTCCTGCGAGTTTGGTGATTTCTGTGGGTCGATGGTTTCCAGTTTGGGAGGTTGTTCCGATCTCCGAAGCGGGTTCATGCGCTGCAGCAACGTCGGTGGTTTGGACGGTTTCGGCATTGCATTGGGTTCCGTTGGCCCCTTTTCCGTGGAATCCGGAGTCGATTCAGGAAGGGTAATGCGAACGGGCTTTTCAGGTTCTGGCTTCGGTTGCGGCTCCGATTTTGGTTGTGGAGCCTGTGCAACAGGAGCAGGGGGCTTCGGTTTGTTGAAATTGAACGGAGACCGTGCCCATTGCTCTTCTTTCTCTGCGACCCGTTTCAATTCTTCCCGGGCCAGATCGGCGTATTTGGAGTCAGGATGGCGGTTGATGATGAGGTAGCAGTGGAGTTTCACCGCCGGGTTCATTCGCTTGATCCGATAAAACTCGACCAGATCCCAGAGCCGGGCGACTTCTGCTTCCTGAAGCCGTTCCACTTCCCCCTCAAGTTGTTTTCGCTGCTCTGTGGTCAGATCGGGGAAGAGTGCGAGCATTTCCTGCTTGAGCTGGCGGGATGTCTCCAGACTCTTGCCGTCATAAGCTGGACCCAGATAGGAGGCCAGCGTCACGTGCGAACCGAGTAGATAGGCATCTTTCAGGTGTTTGCTGTCGGGATACTGCTCTCGCAGCAGGGCATACAGACGGGCGGCTTCAACATAGTCTTCGGTTCGGAGGGCATGATTGGCCGCCAGCATCAGGGCGTCATCAGCCAATGGTCCCGCTGCATCGTGCAACCAGATGGAACGTAGAGCGTTCTTCCCTCGCCCGTAAGTATCAAAGAGAGGACGACTTTTATCAGTTAGGTTTGGAAGGACCGGCACACGGCTTGTCACTGAAGGACGCTTGGTCGGTTCTTCGAGCTTGCCCAGTTCCTTCTGCTCATGGTTGGCCAGCTTCACATCATCATTTCCAGTGGCCCCCTGTTCTTCGGGGAAGTCGAGCCAGTACCGCGCAATCCGGAAGAGTTGCCGGGTCACCGGATCGAGGTACCGGGTACTGGGGTATTTGGTTAGAAGTTCCTGATAGGTCTTTTCTGCATCAGGATAGTTTCGCTGGGCGTATTGCGATTCCGCCAGCATGAACATGGCATCTTCTTCGATGGCATCTCCATAGGTGGCGTAGATACTGTTAGACTTCTCTTCTGCGACTCCCCACGCCCGCCGGACTTTCGCAAGGAAGCCTTCGTGCAGGTCGCGACGCTGCTTGACGATCTTTCGGAATTCTTTCTCGGCAGCGGCGTAATCTCCATCGTCAAAGAGTTGTTTGGCAGCGTCGAACTGGTTGAGTGCGGCAATCGTCGCCTCATCACCAGACCTGAGCAATTCTGCCTTCTTTCGTTCCCAGCTGGACTGGCTCAGATTCCGTTGAACGGGGCCCTGAATGCCTGCCACGGAGTACCGTGGGTCGTTTTCAACCTGTTGCCGAACCTGTTCGCGTCGAGAAACTTTCGACAGACTTCCGCATCCGGAGACCATCACCATCCCGGCAGACAGCAACACCGCCAGTCCTCTGCCGGCAAGCCGTCGGTGTTGTGCGAGAAGTGGGTCAAACATGGGTGTGCCCGTATTCCGCGGGTGTGAGAACACTCGTGGGTCGTGTGCGGTAAAGGAATTCCGAATGGATTACAGATTCAACAGTGGAAGGGTCTTGGGCCGTCGTCCCAAAACATGCGAAATCGCTGCGGTCAAAATGCGACGCAACTCTTTCTTCTGTCTGGGAGTGAATGTGGGTTCCTGATGTGGAATCTGCTCTTCCGACGCCAATTGCCGAAGGAGCGAGAGGGTTCCCGATTCAATTTCGGTGGTTTGATACTCTGAACTGCCGCAGCTTGAACAGATCAATCCGCTCTGGGAAACCCAAAATCGGGGGGTCTCCTGGTCTTCGATCTCTCTCTGGCAGATTGTGCAGGTGTTAAAATCGGGAAGCTGGCCAATTTCGCGAAGCAGGGAAAGCTCGAATCGGGAGACAGGAACGAAAATTGGCGCGGGTGAACTCAGGGTGGAGAGTGTTTGCCGCACTGTCTCATAAAGAGTTTCGTGAGGATCGGAGTCTTCTAGAAGGGCATTCAAAAGTTCGGCAACGTAATAGCCCGCATAAAGATGGGGGAGGCTGCCATGGAGGGGCTGGAAACGCTGAATCAGCTGGGACTCGGTTAGCAGATCCAGACTCCCTGATGATTTGGGCAGGAAGACGATGCGGCATTCCGACAGGAGGTCTAATGAGACTTCGAATGAACTTCTGAGCCGCTTGGCCCCTTTGGCGAGACACGAAATTTTTCCAAACGTCCGGGTAAAGAGAGTGACAACGCGGCTTGATTCGCTGAAATCTGCCTGTCGAATCACAAACGCGTCTGTCTTCTCCGCAGCCATGCTCAGGTTCCATCCGATCTCAGGTGCCATGGGGCAGGACCGGGGAACGTCTGCAATTGTGGCGCGCGTCAGAAGTCGCTCTTCCCAACACGCCATCGCGGTGACACTCTCTGTCTCCAATTCAGACAGAGTCCCGACCATCCTCCGAAGGCTCGATCTCCTGCTTACAACAGAATGGCCGTTCCGTCAATTCCGGTCTGACGATCCTGCAGAGACACGCGGAGGCAAAAGTGATGCCGGGAACGGAGTGGGCCGACTACGGCTGAGGAGGCTGTGACCGTTGAAGTTGCTGTTCAATGGCCTGTGCGGCTCCGTTATCCAGCCCCTGAATTCCACCACTGGTGAAGAACCGGTTCAGTTCGATCAGTGATGGTCCCATCAGGAACAGGAACACCGCAGGCATCAGACAGAGTACGGTCGGAAAGAGCAGCTTGAACGTGGCTGCATTGGCTTTCTGGTCGGCCCGTTGTTTCTGTGTTTCCCGCATGCTGTCGCTGTATTCGGTGAGCGCTTGCGAGACACTGGTTCCCATCTGCTCCGTCTGAATCATCAGCGAGGAGAATGAATGGACTTCTGGAGTGTCGACGCGATGTGAGAAATTCTCCATTGCTTCCGTGATGTGACCAATGCGGGCCTGATCCGCAACGATGGCCAGTTCCTTCGAGAGCGCCGGATAGACAGGACGGATGTCTTGCCCAACGCGTCGCAAGGAGGCGGGGACGGTCATCCCCTGTGATACGCACATGTTCAACAGGTCAAGCATGTCCGGCATGGCGTTTTCAATTTCCCGCAACCGACTGACTGCTTTACTGCGAACATACAGTGCCGGGAGAGCCCATCCGATCATCGGCCCGATGACCAGACCAGTGATCGCGTAGACTTCGAACCGTTCAGGGACCAGAACCAGCAGTATTCCGAACAGCAGAATCGGAATGACGATTCCCAGATACCGGATCGCGGCCAGATTCTCCCAGGCATGCGGGGAATAATAACCAGCATTCCGGAGTGCCTTGATCAGTGTCCGTCGCCCGTCCTCTGTGATCGGGAGCAATGTGGATAGAACGGGTGTCAGGCTTCCGAAAGAGTAATCGCTTCCGTCGGCCCAGGGATATTCTTCCCCCGGCTCATCAAACAGGCTTCGCTTTTCGGTTTCCTTCGGTTCGGCAGGCCAGAACGGACTTGATGCGTATCGTCTGGATTGCTGTGTCGGACCAGAGTGGGCGCTGGATGATTCAATCGGATCGGAGATGCCAGCGACCGTCCCGACGAGTTCCCGTTCCGGGGACATTACTGCAGCGGGGGTTCTTTGCTTCTCCGAGACGGGTTTGGTTGCAGCTTCTTTTCTGGACTCACGACGCGGACGGACTGCTCGTCGACGGACGGACGCTTGCTTTCTTCGGAAGCCCCACTGAATCAACTTATACAGGCAATAAAGTACGACAAGGACGGCAATCCCGATTCCCATCTGCAGTGCGGGGGACGCGGGAAGCTGCAGCGACAATGCGTCAAGTTGTTGTTGGATGAAATTCATGGGAATCAAGTTGTTTCGTCAGAATCCTCGGGGGCCTCAATTGTCTTCTGTCTGCATTCGTGACGGAGCTATCCCTGATTGCTGGACTGGAGTACGCGGATCACCCAAACGGCTCCGATGAATTCGAGGATGAATGCAGCGACCGTACAGCGCAGCCCCCAGGTGGAGGCAAATAGCGTGTTCAGGTAGTTCGGATCTCGAAAGATGAAGAACGCAAGAATTGCCGGTGGAAGCACGATCATCAAGATGGCCGTCGCCCGGCTGGCCGCAGTTGCGGCTCTGAGTCGCCCCTGAAACTGAATGCGGTCTCGTAACGTAAGAGACAATCGCTCCAGAACCCGCACGAGGTCTCCCCCCGTTTGACGATGCACGGAAAGTGCAGTGGCAAGAACGCTCGTGGCGACGAGTCCCGTCCGTGACGGGAGTTCGGCGAGGGCCTCATCAATATCGAGTCCCAAGGAGAGTTTGCGAGTGCAGTTTCGCAGCTCCGCACCTAATGGATTGGGGGTGTCGTTCGCGACCTGCAACAGACAGTTTTCGAGGCTGCGCCCCGTTTTCGCGGCTCGGGCCAGTTCATCAATCATGGCGGGGAGCTGATTCGACATCGCTGACTGACGCCGGCTCCGAATCACAATGGCGACAATGATCGGGATCAGGAATCCAATGAACCCGGCCATTGCTGTCGAGACGAGATTTTCCTGCCAGACAAACAGAATCCCTCCTGCCGTGATTGCAGAAAAAAGACAGAGCATCATCACCACAGTGGGTGAGATCGCTATCCCGGACTGAAGCATCAGTCGGTCGAACCACCCATTGAGCTGATTTCCCAGCGAGTTGTCGTTGGGGACTGCAAATCGTTCCTCCTGACGGAGAATCCCCGTAAAGGTGCTGTCAGCACTCAGGGGACTGTCAGGTTTCAGAATTGTGTCGGCCATGGGGTGAATTCAGTTGTTGAAAGGTCAGTTTCGAAGCGAACAATCACGCTTGTGACAGGGGGGCAGTGACAGGGAATGTCTGTCACTCATCCCGATTAAAGATCGACCTGATATTCCATTCCGGTTTCCAGTTCCCGGGCGGTGAACAGACGTGGGTTCAGTTCGTATCCGCGGGAGGCCATTCGTCGCAGGCATTCTGGCTGATAGCCTGTTGCGTAGAACGAACCGATCGCTTTTCCGTTTTCGTCCAGACCAGCCATCCGGTAGACGTAAATGTCTTCCAGCTGGAATTCGCCATTCACAACGCCGGTCAATTCCGAGATGCGCATGATCTTTCGTTCTCCGCTCGCGAGGCGTGCGACATGCACAAAGATCTGGATGGCAGAGGCGATGTACTGACGGGTCACCTGTGGGGGCAGCTCTGCTCCCGAGAGGGCAATCATCAGTTCCAATCGGTGCAGGGCATCTCGGGTATCGTTGGCGTGAACGGTGCTCATCGATCCATCGTGACCGGTGTTCATTGCTTGGAGCATATCCAGCACTTCACCCCCACGGGCTTCCCCGACGATGATGCGATCGGGGCGCATTCGCAAGCTGTTTCTCAGGAGGTCACGGGGGGTGACCAGTCCTTTTCCTTCCACGTTCGGCAGGCGGGTTTCGAGTCCGACGACGTCTGCCTGCTGCAACTGAAGTTCGGCCGTTTCCTCGATGGTGATAACCCGTTCTGTTGCAGGAATGAACCGGCTCAGGTTGTTGAGCATGGTGGTCTTCCCGGCCCCCGTTCCTCCCGAGAGAAGGATATTCAACCGGGATCGGACTGCCTGAATCAGGAAGTCGGCCATTTCCGGGGCCAGAGTCCCGGAGCGAACCATGTCCTCCAGGCGAACGATCTGGGTCTTGAAGCGACGAATGGAAAGGGTCGGTCCGCGAAGTGCCAGCGGAGGAATGACCGCGTGAAGACGGGAGCCATCCGCCAGCTTGGCGTCGACCATCGGCGAAACTTCGTCAATTCGCCGACCGGCCTGTCCCACCAGACGTTGAATGAATCGCAGCAGGTGATCGTCATCAGCAAAGCGAATGTCCGTCTTCTCAAGAAGCCCGTTCCGCTCCACAAAGACCGTGTTGTATCCATTGACTAGCACGTCGCTGACGGTCGGATCATCCATAAGCGGCTGCAGCGGACCAAATCCGTAGATTTCGTCCATCAGCTCACGGATCATGCGTGAGCGCAGCTGCTCGGGGACCCGGGTTTCCGGTCGGGCGCAAAGATGGGCTGCCAGAGATTCCAGCTGCCTTCGGAACTCCTCTTCTCCCAGTTCCCCTGCTTTGGACATGTCGATGGAGTCGACAATGAGCCGGTGAATTTGGGTCTTCAATCGCTGGAAGTCTCCGGGAGATTCAATCCCTTTTTCTGCGACAGCAACCATGTCTTCGTATCCTCTTCTCTCATCCACTGCCAACAGGCAATGCTGAGTCCTGTTTTTTCTGGCTCTTACTGAGTGATCGCGATTTTGTAGATGTACGGATTCTCTGCCGGTTCGCCGGAATAGAGGGCATCCTCATCCAGTACTGCCGTTCTGGTGACGACGACAGCGGGCTGCATGACAAACTGCGGGCCCTCTTTGGTGTCACGAATGTCCATTAGCCGTGCAGCAACCATTCTGTTGACCTCGACGGTCGTTCTTCCGTCTTTTGAGGTCACTCCCGTATACAGCAGGACAATGCGGGCCTGACCAATCTCCTGACGAAGCGCATCCTCCGGTGCTCCGGAGAAATCAGATGTTGCATCCAGTTCAAGCGGGCCCTGTTTGAACGAGAAGACCTCTCCAAAGGGGCTCAGATCTTCTGACGACCAACCATCCTTGAACTGTCGTACCAGATGTTCGTCCTGAAGGCCGTTTCCGACATCGACAAGATAAAGGTTGTTGATTCCCTGTGAGACAATCGGTTGAAGAAGGATCTCGGGAATTCCGTCGGATTCTTCTTCAACCGACTTTGTTTCATCGTTCCAGCGGTACTGGTCAGTCCCTTGACGGAGTTCAATCTGACGAACCCAGGTCTGGATGGTGTCGCTGGGGCTCGATTCCAGAATGGCGATCGGCCATGCGGGAACATGTGCGGCGCCAAATGGACGAACCCCTTCGATGAGATTCGTCACGCTCACTTCCACGGTCACATTCACATCAGCGGCCCGGTTGCCGCTCAGTCCGGGAATGAGCATCTGAACCGGATTGTTCGCGGAGCGGTCCCGTCGTCCGATGACAATCACCGCGTTGGGATCGTAATCGGTCTCGAGAGTCTGCTGTTGCCCCGTGAGCGGGTCAAACGCGACTCGTCCGGGATGGACTGTGATTTCTGGAAGGACAGGGCCGGCAACGACATTTTTTGTGGCTTGCCGGGCAGCGACCACTCTCAGACGATTGGCTGCTGCGTAGGGATCGACGTCCTCTTTAAGGAGATCGTCAGTCGCCAGTTCCCGACCGGCAGCAAGGGCGACGGCGGTTGTGGCGGTTCGGGGTTCCTCCTGCGCACTCGCCAGCCAGTATTCGTTGAAGACCAGAGCCATACACAGGCCGCAGACAACAATGGCAATCGTGATGCCGCCGAGGATTGAACCTCTTCTGGCATCAGGGCGATGGCATCGAGTTGAGCGGGAAATGCGAATGTGCACGGTCGAGGCCTTGCGGTGTCAGGAATTCCTGAACGAGCTTTTCGGTCCACTCAATGGAGCGGGTGATTAACGGGCCAGAATCGGCTGGGGACGAGCGGCGGATGGACCGCTTCGTTCCGGTGCGCCCCCTTCTGATCCACTTTGACCCCTTTCGCCGGGTCCGCCAGACTGTCCTCCGGGACGCCCTAACCCACGGGGATTATTCTGGAGGTCGATCGGGGGGGAGGTCAGCGGAGATTCAAAGTAGCTCTGCTCAAGGCGTCCGTTGCGATAGGCTCGTGCTTCGCGGGAGCCGGTTCCTTTGAAGACTTCGGTGATAAACGGAGGCTCCGGGGATGTTGGTGGCTTCGGTGTGTATCCAAGGATTTCGTACAGCGTAGCGCGATCCTGGTCACTGACTGCAACGCCTCCTGATCCTTTTCCTTCCGGAGCGTAGACGAAGTTCAGTGTTCCGCGATCCTTAGCCAGCAGGATGATATTGGCCTGCTCGCGGGTGAGTTCGAGGGTGACATTCGCTCCGGTCCGAGACGTTGAACTCATCTCGAGGATCTTGACCCCCTTGAACAGCGTCATGATCCGGCCCCCGGTTGACTCTTGATCAGGGTCACTCGATGGAGTGAAATGGACATCGACGTACTGTCCTCGGGTCGCAGGAAACGGGGAGGACATTGGCACGGTGACAGCCACCATTCCCGGTTCAAGATCAAGCGGAGCATTCTGACCAGGAGCGTACAGGTCCGTCGACTTGATCGGCTGTGTGGCAGGGATCTTGTTCTTGACCACTCGACCAATCAGAGCCCGTGAGTTCATCACGGTGTCGCGGGTCAGTTTGGATCGAAGGGCGGGTCCGTTGGCGATGTGGGCTTCCGTGATGCGGGTTCCCGGCTCCAGATCGGTCAAGGACATCGGGACGCTGACCGTTGGATCAGGTGGTGGACCTGCATCGCGGGCCAGCAGTTTCTTCCCCACATACATGACGACCAGAAGTCCGACGACTCCCAACATGGCCATCGTTAAAAAGGCAGGCGATAAGCGTCGCACAGTGAACTCCCCTGATGATCAGCGCAGAAGGCTGCGTTGTTATTCTTTCAGCATCCGGGTTTCTGCTATGAGTTCCCGGCCCTGAATGTTGTATCCCAGTGGCCACAGCAGGTTCGGAGCTGCGGCTGTCATCGGAACCCGGACAAGCACCCGGACTTCGTCGCCGGAGTACTTGCCCAGTGTCGATTGAACCTGAAAGTTTGATTGAAATCGTCCGCCTAGCGATCGGGCCACTTCGGACTCGACATCCTCCGGCCAGACTCCACGAAGTGCGGCAAGGCGGGCTCCGGCACGAGATGCCTGAACCACATCGCTACGGGCGTACATCAGAAAGGAAAACTCCACAATTCCCATCAGGAGAACCATGAAGATGGGAAGTGTGAGGACGAGTTCCATTGCCATGGAACCGCGTCGACGACGTCGATGAGCGGCAATTTTTCGAGGATGCCTGATCATCGAGTGGTCTCCTCCACCTGCTGGCCGGAAGGTGTTGAATGGAGCTGCTGCTCAAGACGAGGAACATTCCAGAACAGCACCATCCATGTCGCTACAGCCACTGGACCGGCATAGGCCATCACCCGACGACGCAGTTTGTCTTCCTGTGTTTCTGCAACGGGAGCCTGGCCGACCTTTGTTTTCCCGGTCGCAACGTACTTCTCTCTGGTTGGGCGATATCCGTGTTTGAGGATGTTGATCCCAACGACAGCGACCGTCGCAAGCAGGACCAGAAGGGTACTGACAAACAGAACTGCCAGCGTCATTTGCAGTCCCAGCCAGACGCTGAGCGCTCCCATCAGTTTGACGTCTCCACCACCGCCGCCGCCGATAAACCACAGGACAAACAGCAGGCCGAATCCGACGAGGAAGCCAAGCACGGCGCTTCCCAGATGATGCCAGCCGTACATCAGCGACATCACAATCTGAAAGATCCATCCAGCAAAGAACATCGGGATCGTCAGCTTGTTTGGAATCCGCTTCGTCCGGAAATCCATCACAGCAGCAACTGCTGTGAAGATCGAGACGGCGAGGATTAGTACGATTGTCGGAAGGCTGAGCGACATCATGAACTCAAGTTTTTGAGACAAGGATTTGGATTGAGTCGAAGATGTTGCAACGCTACCACATGTTTCGAGGAGGCAGCACAAACCTTGTATGGAAAACGCCGTTTTCCCAGCCGTTGCCCCTGTTGTAATCGCTTCAACCGGCAATGTTCCCCTTGTGCTCAAAGAGGCTTCGAGTTGCTCACGATCTGTCGTCGATTCGTTTCTGTTTTTCTGTTTTCGAGTCGGGGAGCATTCCGGTGTTTGTCATCTTCTCCTGCGCACCGGAAAGAGAGATCGGCAGTTTTTGCCGCAGGGATTGCAGCATGAACGGGAAATAGCCGAATTTAAAAAATGAAATGGATGGCGTTGCGAACAGGATAAGTTTGAGTTTTTTGCAGGTTGTGACGATAAGTCTGGTTGCGAGGGGTTGTTGCGGTCGGATTGGGGCAGAAATTGAGCCACATTCACAACAACAGGGAGTGACCCACAGAATTTGTCCGATGTGACGATCGAACGTCTCGTTTCGACCCGTTCATAGAGCAATGTCATGGACTGGACACGGCATATCAAATCCGGCCTTGCGCTTTTATGCGTGCTCTGTCTGCAGGTCTCGCTTCACGCTGACGAACCTGTCATCAAAAAGATGAGTGGAGACGCCTTCGGACGCGATGTCATGCTGAAGGACACCACTCTCTTTGGAAAGTATGTGAACAGTGCTGGTGCCGGAATTAAGGGCATGCGCGCCAGCATTCGTCAGGCCGGGAAAGAGGTGGCCTCTGGGATTACGGATGCTCAGGGGAATTTTCGTGTCACCGGACTCCAGACCGGAGTCTACGAAGTGATCATTGGCTGCAAATCTGAATTTATCCGTGTCTGGGATGCGGATTCCGCTCCACCGATGGCCAAGCCATCTGCACAAATCGTTCGAGATGGTCATCTTCAGGGGAATGGTGGAACCACAGGGGCTCTGAAGCTGATTGGTGCGGGGGGAAATGCAATGGATCTCCTGGGGAGTCTGTTTGGGAATGCGACCGTGATTAAAGATCCCCCGGTCTCCGTTCCGAATGTCCCCTGAGAGTGTAAGGCGCTCATCCGGGGTTTGGGGAATGCTGCAGTCCTCACCCTTGCGTCAATATTTCTCGCTTTAATTAACTGAAAGCTCTGGTTGATGATTGAACGGGACGCAACAGTTCACTCTGTTGATGAGCTACATGAATTTGTCCACCAGGAATTGTGTGCAACTGAAAATCTTCTGGCAGAGCAGTTTCACACCCGATCACAGCCGCTTTTTGTCAAATCACAACTCTGCGCAATCCAGTATTCATTGCTCGGCCTGCGATCGGTCCGGCTGGGGGCAATCTGGGCAGCTGATCAGAACGTGATTTACTTTTACAATGCCCGCGGGGAACGTGTGATCAAAGTCCGTCTGACGAAACGGATTCCAATGGAGCAATTCGAGGCTGCCTTTAAAGCGGTTTCGCCTGGTCAGTCAGCAGAAAATTCAGGCCCCGTCGCTCAATCCGCCTGATTAGATGAGGCCTTCGAGGAGAGGGGCTCGAGTGTCATCGGAAGAGTGGTTGGCTTTACGGAGGTCAGTGGACCATTCTTTTCTGTTTCGGCGAGAATCGCTTTCCATTCCGGATCGGCCCGAAAGCCTGCCCAGCCCGCATCCATCGCATTCTGATCATTCGCATAGATGATGTAGATCAGTGTATCTTCGGACCGCGGTGCATCCATCGGGACCCAGTAGCCGTAGGAATGCAGCCCATGCTTACGGAAGAGTTCGACCGTATGTTTCCGGAAACGGGCGTTCAGTTCATCGAGCTTCCCGGGAGGAGCGTTGTAGGTTCTTAAACCGTAGACAACCCCCTTCGGGGCAACGTCCACATCTGGAGAGTAGTCAGTCTTCGTCAGAAAAAGGGAATCCGGTCGATATTCAAGGACCTGACCGTGACGTTCCCGGTCCCACCATGCGGATGCTCTCCATTCCGGGTCGTGACGAATTGAGTTCCAGGATTCTTCAGCGGCTTCGCGGCTGGAGTGTTCCAGAAGGCAGATCAGCGTGGTGTCGGAAGACTCCTCATCGGTTGGAGTCCAGAAACCCAGGCATCGAATGCCGTGCTTCTCGAGGTAACGAATCGTGTGATTCTCGAATCGCTCCTTCAGGGACTCCAGCTTGCCGGGGAGGCAGACATACGTCCGGAGTTCGTAGACGGGAGAGTTGGGGGGATCCGCAAAAATGGGGGAAGGAGATGTTGCCATCGAGACAATGATTCCGATGACGAAACCCAGGGATGCCATCCACTGAGGGACCATGGCTGGTCTCCTGTTAGTCAGGGCACAGGTCAACCTTCCCCGTCCGGATCGAGACAGGTTTACTTCAAGAGTCTGTTCAAAAGAGGAGTGGAAAACCACTACTCGAGGACGACCAGCGGGCTGACCTTGGCCATTTTTTCGCGAATTGCAGCCTTTTCATTATCAGATTTCGCTGCGGCAAAGCGGGCGCGGAGCTTCTTGACCTTGGCTTTGCGGGCGCGTGTGCGGGCAATTTCTCGACTTCGTTCAATGCGTCCCATGACTCTTGCAATCTCTCTTTGATCAAAAATCCCCGGGCATCACGGGGTGAAAATCTGTTGGAAACGCTGTTGCCGTCAGTGTTTATGGCTCATTGCTTTCCGCAACGTCCGATGGGCGGAGCCGATACGAATCGACGGAACTCAGCGCAGGCCTTCCTCTCAGGAAGGCAAGGGGAGACAAGAATATCGCTGAATTGAACTCTGGTCAACGCAGCAAACGTCATCCCCCGAATGCGCTGTATCGCTTGACCCCAAAGTGAAATGCCAGCCGGTTTGCGATGAACAGGCCGACGACCCAGGCCAGTTCCACAGCCAGAATCGGACCGAGTTCCTCCGTGGAATACTTCCCGAGCCAGATTGCAGAGGGGGTGTAAGCCAGATATTTGAACGGGGACAGAAAGACGATGGTTTGAGCCCACTGCGGGAGGAAGTCGAGCGGAATCATGTGGCCCGACAGGAAGTAGTTGAACATCATATAGATGAACAGAAGTGAACTGACTTCCAGAAACCAGAAGGCGATCAGGCCGAGAAGGGACTCGATCAAAAATCCCAGAAGAAATGCCAACAGGAGACTCGCGATAAACGCGGCGACTCTTTCCAGCTCCGGCACTGGAGGAAAATAGGCTCGGCAAAGCCAGAAGACCAGAATGAATGGTCCCAGAGCGACGCCGTAATACACCAGCTTGTGGGCGACCCGATGCCAGAAAAGGTAACTGAGCATGTCGATGGGCTGGGTGAGGAATTTTTTGATGGACCCATCACGCACCTGGGCGGCGATTCCACTTGCCAGTCCCGGCATGCTGGAGAAGGCCCGTCCCACCATCGTCAGCAGGTAGTAGGCCACCATGTCATGGTAGGTGTATCCACTGATCTCTCCGCGGTCATGTCCAGTCCCGACGGCAAAAATGGCTCCCCAGAGAAAAATTTGCGTGACGATCGGCAGGAACCGAAACAGGGTCCCCAAGGCGAAGTCCGCCCGGTACATCAGCCGTTCTTCAATGCAGATGCGCAGAATGGTCCAGCTGGTTCTCCAGCGGCCAAGCAGGTCAGTCGGACGAAGACCGGGATTTGCGGTCAGGTCGGCAGAACTCATGGGATGTGGTTCTTGTGCAGTTAAGGCTTTGAGGATGTTCTACCGGGCCTGATCACGTTTGGATGGTTCCGGGGGAGTCCACTGGTACAGCCATGTCTCCGTCAGCGGCGTTCCATCTTTTGTTTTCAGGTACAGTCGAATGTTCACCGGCTCGACGCTGTCATCTGTTGGTTTGAGGTCGAACATGGCTCGCCAGCCGCTGACACTCTTACCGTTTTCCTGTTCTCCATTCACCTGCCAGAGGGGGCGTGCGGACGTGATTTCGACTTCCCCCCGGGAGGCTTCAATTACCGGTTCGACTTCGGGGTTTTCTCCGAGTTTGTCAAAGGCAGGGCCGGCGAAATCGATGGCAAATCGCCACGAAAAATACTTTCGGGGCTGCCCGATGATCCCTCCAAGTCCGGTGCGGGTCGCTCTTGCTGTTGCCAAATGCATCGGGACTGGAAGCGTGGCTCCCCAGTAGAGCTTGTAACCCAAGTTCAGTTCCTGACCGGGCTGAACCGGCTCCGCCGGGTTCCAGAATGCGACAATATTATCAAATGTCTCATCAACGGTGGGGATTTCGACCAGCATGACTGCCCCCTTGCCCCAGCCCTTGCCATCCGGGCCCGGCTTGGGTTCAACCCAGACGCTGGGACGTCGGTCGTAAAAGACCCCATCATCCTGATAGTGGTCAAACAGGCGGTCTCGCTGCATCAGACCGAATCCGCGTGGATTTTCGTCCAAATAGGAGTTCACGCGGACGACCGGCGGATTCACCAGAGGACGCCAGATCCATTCTCCGCTTCCGGTGTGCATCTGCAGACCGTCTGTATCGTGGATCTCCGGACGCCAGTCGTTGTCCATCCGCTGATCATTCTCTCCGTACTGAAACATGCTGGTCAGTGGAGCAATTCCGATCCGTTCAATCGGCTTGCGGGGATACAGGGCGGCATCAATGTCCATTAAAAAGGTGTCGCCCGGTGTCAGAACGAAACGATACGCTCCGGCGACGCTGGGAGAATCAAGCAGGCCGTAGACTGTGACGGTCGATGAGTCCGGGGCCGGCTGTTCAAGGTACCAGGCGATGAAGTTAGGGAACTCTTCCGGCTCGGGCATCCCGCAATTGACAGCCAGTCCGCGCGCCGACTGGCCGTACTGCTTCTCTCCCCCGACCGCACGGAAGTAACTTGCTCCCTGAAAGGCCGCCACATCTCGGACCCAGTCTCCATCGAAGTTCAGCCGGAAGCCTGCGAAACCGAGGTTGGAAGGGAGTTCTCCCTGATGAACTCCACTTTGTCCGTAATCGAACATCTCTGAGTCGTACGCAAGTTCCTGGGCTTGCCCATTCGCAACCTCATAGATGCGGACGGGAGTCTTGATTGTGAACCCGAGATGAAAAAACTTCGCCCGGAATTTCAGGTCACGATCGCCCCAGAGTGCGTGATCATCCTTGAAGCGGATCGATTGCCAGGAATCCCAGGTCAGATCGGCGATCGGCTTGGGGAGCGTGGTTGGCGGGGCGACATACGTCCCCTGAGCGAGTTCCTTCGCCTTGTCTTTCAGGACCTGAAAGTCAAAAGGCTCCGGTTTTCCAAGAAGCTTGAGTTCCGCATGGGCGGAAGCAGACAACAAGGCAGAAAAAGGAAAAGAGGAAGAAACCAGGGCTGCTGCAGCGCCCTTGAGCAGATCACGTCGATGGATCATCAGGTTTTCTTGTGAAGAGAGGAACAAAACTCCACTGTCCCGGCTGTTCACAGCCAGTGGAATCCCGCATGGCTCTCATGCTAGATGAAGATTTTCAGCATGGAAAGAGTCGATTTGCTGCTGATGATCCGAGAACAGGCTTCTGACAAAAATAATTGATCGATCGGTGTCTCGAAATTCTCCCATTCGGCATAGAAGCAAGCTGACCGGGAGAAAAATGGCGGCTCCATGGTCGGTGGACAGGGAGGAGATTGGGCGGGGATTGTGAAACAGACGAAAACAAAAATCGCTCCGAATGGATTCCATCCGGAGCGATCATATCGAAGCTTATCGACGTCTTTTTCAGTGACGACTAAAGACGCCTGTTATGGGCGGACCTTGTTCTTGGTAACTCCATCCCAGTCATCTGTCCGGAACGGGTAGGCTGGCAGGTAGGTTTCGTTGTACAGGTTCCCCTGCGGGTTATCTGCCCAGTTGTATCGAACTGCGACGGGCTTCTCGATCCCGGCGGCAACGACCTCAACCGTATCCGGGCCAGTGATCTTGGCTTCTCCCCACACGAACTTGCGGTCTTCTCCTGCGATGGCAAAACCGGTCAGTGGTTCCTTGTACCAGCTGGTCAGGGGGGTGCCATGATTGTTGAACTTCACGATGGCCTTGTTGCCGTCGAAGCTCACGCTTTCATAGGTTGGACCCTGACGGATAATTCCGGGGATCTTGTAGACATCGACCAGTGCCAGACGGGCGAGCCGTTTCCCGACGACCTGTTTGTCTTTCGGGTGAATGTCTTTGGCTGCTCCTGCATCGGTAATGCAGGCGGCATCGACATTGGGAAGTGCCTTGGCTGCCAGATGCTGGGCCTCGCGGAGTTCCGCCCAGGCGCTTTCTCCCGGTTGATCCTTGATGGCCATGTAGTTGGCCAGCTGAACCTGATAGAACGGGAAGTCCCCTTGTCCCCAGGCATCCCGCCAGCTTTGAATCAGCGCGGGCATCAGCTCACGGTACTGATAGGCACGGCCGGCATTCGATTCCCCCTGATACCAGATGGCACCGCGAATGGCGTAAGGAACCAGTGGGGCGACCATCGCATTGTAGAGAGTGCTGGGGTGATGTTGTGACCAGCGGGTGTTCTGCGGGTGATCAGGCCGCTTCGGAGCGGGTTGTCCTGCTTCACGGGCCGCTTTCCAGGCTGCCTGCCATTCCTTCCACTTCGGCTCATAGGCCTTGGTGGCTTCCTGATTTTTGGGATTCGCAATGATTTCGTTCCAGGCGTCCTGAATCGGCTTGAACTCAGTTCGCTTGGCGAGCATCTCGGGGCTGGTCCATGCTTCGGCGCGTGTTCCTCCCCAGGATGTGTTAATGATTCCGACGGGCACCCCCAGCGTCTGCTGAAGTTGTCGTCCGAAGTAATAGCCCACAGCAGAGAACCCGCCAACGGTTGCGGGGGAGCAGACCTGCCATGATCCGATCACGTCCTCCTGAGGGGTGTCCGCTGTCGTCAACGGAACAGAGAAGAGACGAATCTGGGGGTTGTTCGCAGCAGCCTTTTCGAGATCAGGGTCCAAGGACGCATTGACACTCCACTGCATGTTGGACTGCCCACTGCAGACCCAGACTTCTCCCACCAGAACGTCATCGAAGTTGATGGTGTTGGAGCCTTTCACTGTCAGGGTTCCCGGCTCCCCGACAGACAATGGGGCCAGCGTGACTTTCCATTTGCCATCGGCGTCCGCTTTCGTGGTTTGGGTCTGGTCCCGGAATGTGACAGTGACTTCTTCTCCGGGATCAGCCCAGCCCCAGACAGGGACAGGGAGATCCCTCTGAAGGACCATCTTCGAGCTGAAAATGGCCGGGGTCCGGACCTTGGCATGGGCTGCGCTGGCGGTCATGGCTGCCGCCAATGCCAGGAACATCATGCCGTTCCTGAAAGTGCTTCGGATCATGAATTCTTCCTTAAACGTTTACGGGGGCTTAAGTTCAAAATTTGTTGCTCTGAATTTGGTTCCAGATGACCTGGGCGGTCCGACACCCGCATTTCCGAAAGGCTGCGAGGTTATGGATCGCATCAGCTGTTTTTGACACGATAAACGACCTTCAGGAACTTTCGCAATGATGTCGCATGTGAGATGGGTCTGCTTCGCTGTCCAGTTCAGATTACGGGAGAACAGGTGCACAAAGTCGCAGCCTGCTCCTGTCTGGCTTGATTCAAGTTCCGTAAAGGGCCGTGCTTGTGAATTGGGGACAATTCCTTCAGAAGTGCGTTGAACTCCCAGCCTGCTCTTGCCTCTGGCGGCAGGAGACTCGACAATCAGAGGGCTTGTCCTGTTCCCGTTCTGAAGGATTGAGTTTGTCTTCTTCGTTGATCGTGTCGCTGCTTGATGTGCGATTGCTGGCTCAGTCTCCCAGCGAGTCGTCAACGTCCAGTCTGGAATGGGATCTCCCCTACACCTGGCAGGACTGGATTCCCATCCTGCTTCTGCTGGTCGCAATCGGGACGACGGGATGGATGGCGATGCGGGACCGGCGCATCGTTGGGAAGGGGTGGAGCGCGTGGCTGGCCGCATTGAGGCTGACTGTTCTGGTGCTGGCGCTCGTCATCGCGTTCAATCCTCATGAGCGGACTCAGACCGATTCATTTCGGGATTCGCGAGTGATTGTTCTCGTGGACACGTCGCAGTCGATGCAGCAGCCTGAGTCGGACCCTCGTGATCCGGGTCAACCTGTCCGTTCGCGTTCTGCAGCGGTGCGTGAACTTCTGGAGAAATCGCCGTTGCTGGAGGAGCTTCGTGCTCAGCACACCATCGATGTCTACACCTTTGATTCCGACCTGAGTGATTTGAAGGGGCGGATTCCCAGTCGCTTTCGCTCGGGAAATGATGCTGTCTCTTCAGCTGAGTCCAATAAGAATGATTCCTCAGAGGAGCCGTCGACAATCGACTGGAGTGAGATTGTTGAACCTGTCGGACTGACGACACGACTTGGGGACTCTCTTGATGCTCTGTTGATTGAAGCGAAATCGCCGACCCTCTCTGGAGTGTTGGTACTTTCGGATGGAGCGTCGAATGCGGGGCGGGATATTCAGGTTCCGCGTGATCGCGCCAGGGAGCAGGGAACGCGGCTTGTCGCGGTTGGTGTGGGGAGTACCACTCCGCCGATCAACCTTGAAGTCAATCGGATGATTGTCCCTACGGATGTGCAGAAAGGGGACGGTTTTGAACTGACCGCAATGATTCGTGCTGTCGGCCTCTCTGCCGGGAGAACGGTCGAAGTCGAACTGTTGCAGAAGGGACCGGAAGACCCGGATGCGACTGTTGTCTTCCGAAAAGAAGATGTTCTGAACGACGAGGGGACTCCGCTGGAGGTGCAGTTTGACCTGAAGCCTCCCGGAGCAGGAGATTATGAATACACCGTGCGGGCCCGCATTCCCGGAGTGGTCGAGACTCGGGAAGATGATAATCAACTGAGTCGATCGGTCCGTATTTTCGATCGACCGATGAGGATTCTGATCATCGCTGGGGGGCCGTCACGAGATTACCGCTACGCCCGGACAATCCTCTATCGCCATCCGTCGATGAAGACGGACGTCTGGCTGCAATCGTCCCCTCCGGGGATTAATCAGGAAGCTGATCAGGTGATTTATCGTTTCCCGGAAACGGTCGAATCGCTGTACGAATACGATGTCATCATGGCCTTTGATCCGGACTGGTCGCTGCTGACACCAGAGCAGCGAAAAATGCTCACGGACTGGGTCTCGAATGAAGGGGGCGGGCTACTGACCGTTGCGGGTGAGGTCTATACACCCGGGCTGGCCACCAATCCGGATCTGGAGCAGATTCGAAAGCTTTATCCCGTTCTGCTTGAAGAAATCAGTCTGCGACTGAACAGTCGGGATGTGGCACAGACCCCTTTCCCGCTGCTGTTCACGCAGGAAGGGCAGGTTGCCGATTTCCTGAAAATCTCGGATGACGATGACACTGCGTGGAGCCAGTTCCCCGGAGTCTGTCTGGCTTATCCGACACGCGGCCCCAAAGCAGGGACGACCGTCTATGCTGAGTTCTCAGACCCTCTTTCCCGCGGAGCAGCTGGACAGCCGATTATTTTTGCAGGGCAGCGATATGGTCAGGGGCAGATCCTGTATGTCGGGACGCCGGAATTGTGGCGTCTGAGGGCAGTTGATCCGGCCTATCTGGAGCGTCTGTGGGTAAAGTCGGTGCGCAAGGTTGCCGAAGGACGATCAAAGCGGGGGCTTCAACGCGGGATGTTTATTCTCGATGGGCGCGAGTTCACGCTGGGACAGACCGTGTCTCTTCGGCTGCGTGCGCTGAATCCGCAGTTTCAGCCTCTTGATACGGATACAGTGGCAATCGATGTCTTTCGACAGGGGGGGATTCCTGTTACTCCGAGTCCCCAGCTGCATCGGGACCCGTTACGCCCCTCTGAGTTCACGGGGGATTTCCGACCACTGGTCCCCGGACGTTATCGCCTTGAGTTCAATCTTCCAGACTCCCCCGAGAAGGTCACTGCAGAAATTGATGTGATGTTGCCGAAGCAGGAGGCCGCCTCGCTGGTTCAGGATTCCAGCCTGCTAAGGAGGCTGGTGGAGGGTACCAATGGAGAATATGTCTCTCTGGAGGAGGCCGCCTCCGTGATCCCGTCTCTCTTTCCGAATCGGGGGGAGCGGGTGATTATTGATCAGAGAATTCGTGAGTTGTGGGACCGAAGCTGGATGCTGTACGTGTTGGGGACGTTGCTGGCAGTCGAGTGGCTGACCCGAAAGCTCCTGAAGCTGGCATAGATCGAGAAGCTGAGATCGTGACGCAGAATCGCCCGGAAATCCAGAGTCTTCTTCATCGCCTGAAAGGCGCGGTCCGTCGGTACATTCTGTTGGAAGGATTCGCAGCGACGGTCGCTCTGGCGTGTCTCCTTTTCTGGGTGACTTTCTTTATTGATCTCGCCCATTTCCAGGTCAGCAGCCTGGAACTCTCCCGAGGGTTTCGAGTTCTCTGCACGGTTCTGATGGTGAGCGGTCTTGCCGCTCTGGTACTAGGGTGGCTGGGGACCCGTCTGTTTCGCCGGATGGACCCTGCTGACCTGGCACTGGTGCTTGAACGTCGATTTCCCACGCTCAATGACCGGTTAATTACAGCGGTAGAACTGGCTGGACGCAGCCCTCAAGGTCTGCAGTCCGAGATGCTGGATCGGACGATCGATGAAGCCGTATCGCGACTGACTGCTGTCCGCCTGGAAGAGACGATCAATCCGATCCCGCTGCGCCGAATGCTGATCGCGGCTGGGATTCTGAGTGCCTCCGTCATCGCACTGGCCATCGCCGATCCCGCCGGGATGAACCGCTGGTATCAAGCCTATCTGCTTGGGAAGGATGATTACTGGGAACCGTTTCGACGGAACGAACTTGAAGTTCATGTGGTCTCCCAGCCGGGAGACCGAGTGCGCACGTTTGATTCCAATGGGGTCTATAAACATCCACGCGGCGC
Source organism: uncultured Planctomicrobium sp. (assembly GCA_938015865.1). Classification (GTDB taxonomy): domain Bacteria; phylum Planctomycetota; class Planctomycetia; order Planctomycetales; family Planctomycetaceae; genus Planctomicrobium. Next base: position 23,234 of record CALLWY010000123.1, on the reverse strand, counting down.
GGACCTTCAGTTGGTGGCGACTGTCCCTGAGAAGGTTGAGGCTCCCGATCGAGTCCTCATGAAGTACATCGGGCATGGGGGAGCTGGACAACAGCGAGGTCAGGTCAATATGGCCCGTCAGGGGGACATGGAGTTTCGTCACCCTCTGATGCGTGTTGTGAATGACCATGAGCTCTGGTTCCGCGGGGGGGATTACGTCAATCGGAAACCGTTTCGAGTGCAGGTCGTTCCTCCTCCCCAGATCGAATCCATTGAACTTGAGTGCGACTACCCGAGCTATACCGGACTCGATTCGCTGGAAGACCAGCTGGTCCGGGTGGTTGGAATTCAGGTGGCACTCCCGATGGAGACGAAGTTCACGCTGGTTGCCCGGGCGAACAAGCCGCTGGTGAATGTGATTGTCCGGGGGACTGCGTACGAACTGGAATTTGGATTCAAACAGGTTGGCAATGCCCAGACCTCATCGCCGACCCTCCTTCGGATGATCGACAATGAGTCCCGCGTTGTGCGAACGGTGTCGCTGCAGGAAGGACCGGCCACCTTTTTCAGTCAGGACCGACGGTCGTTTCGAATTCCGTTTCAGGTGACGTCCCGCGCCCGCGAGGAGATCGCTGCGTGGAATGAAACCGCCACTCTTCCATTGCCAGTAATCCCAGACGATGTCTTGCAGATCACTCTGGAGGACGAAGATCAGATCACCAGTCTGGAGCCTGCGAGTCTGACGATAAACGGGACGGTTGATCAGCCTCCGGTTGTGGAGACGCGACGGGTGGGGATCGGGACTGCGGTCACACGCATGGCAACGATTCCCATCGAAGGGAAGATTCTGGATGACTATGGCGTCGAGGCGGCGTGGTTCAGCTACCGTACCGATGCCGATGAATCGGAGCATCAGCAGAATCTGGCCCATGTCCCTGCGGGGCGAAAGGAATTTCGCTTGCAGCAGTCTCCGGACGTGGAGCGGGAGTATTTCAATCTGATCCCGCTGCAATTGCAGGAAGGTCAGAAGCTCCTTCTCTCCGTCGTAGCCCGCGATGGGGACAACCTGAATGGTCCACATGAATCACGGGGAGAGCTCTTTACCTTCCAGATTGTGTCTGAGGATGAACTTCTGGCACGCCTTGCGGATCGGGAAATGACCCTTCGGGGACGTTTTGAGCAGATCCGGTCCGAAGCGGGCGATTTAAGAACGCTGATCCAGCAACTCCAGTCGCAGATCGCCGAACTGGAATCTTCCGGGAATCTGAATGCGGCATCGACTGCTGTGGTTGCAGGTTATGTCGATCGGGGGTTGCATCAGATTCGCAAAAATCATACGGAATCTCGGTCAATTGAAGTTTCTTTTCGGGACTTGCGGGAAGAAATGGTCAATAATCGTGTGGCCACTGCGGAACTGCAGGAGCGGATCGAGCGTCGAATCATTGAGCCGCTGTCCTTGTTGAATGCCAACGACTTCCTTCAGGTGGATCACCTTCTGGGGGCATTACAACTGGCCATCGAACGTCGTCAGGGGATGAGTGGGGCAGCGGAACCGCTTCTTCCGGCGATGGATCGATTACTGGAACAAATGGATGCGATCCTCGCGGAGATGAAAGACCGCGGGACGCTCAATGATGTCATTCAGAACCTGCAGCGGATGATTGAGTTGCAGCAGAAACTGTTGGAGGAAACGGAGAACAAGCGGATCGAAGACAGCTTCTTTACTCCGCTGAAGTAACCGGATTCGGACCGAGGGTCGGTGAAAGGTGTGATCATGCCCGGATTCCTGAAAGGTCTCCGTTTATTGGCGATGTGCTGGGGATTGTGCCTGAGCAGTCAGGCAATGGCTCAGGATGCAACCGCCCCAGCGACGCCGAAGACTCCGGTTTCGGACCTTTCTGCAACGGAATTACAGCTTTTGCGGGATTACGAACGCTTTGAAAAATCTCTCTTCGATGTGGGGGAACAGCTGCGTCGGAAAGACCCGGAGCGGGCAGAGCTTCTGTACCGGGCCCGCAGTCATAGCCAGGAGCAGAACATCCTTGCCGAAATGCAAGCGATTGCCGAGTTGCTGCGCACTCAGACTCCTTCCGGGGCTCCTGTTGACCCTCAGTATGGCCCGGCGGCCGATCGACAGAAGGAAGTTCTGGCCCGGATGAAGGGAGTTCTTCGTCTGCTTCAGGCTCAGGATGAACGGGAACGTGTGGCAAAGGAAATTGCCCGCATTCAGGAACTGCTCAAAGAGACAAACCGGTTGATTGCCCGTCAGAAAGATGTTCGCGCCGACACTCAGCGCGCCCGAGATCCACAGAATCTGGAACAGTCTCAGAAAAAAGTGGCTGATGAAGCGGATCAATTAGGTCAGAAGATCGACAAGCAGGACAAGGAGCGATCTGAAGGGGCGGGACGTTCTCCAGCATCGGACAAAGATGCGGACAAGTCCGACAAGAAAAACGACGGGAACCAGCAAGGCAAGGATTCCGAAGGGAAAGACTCTTCCGGTGGAAAGTCGGAGGGAGAAAAAGAGAGCGACGGGAACAAGCCCTCAGACAAGAACGATGCCGGGACAATGCCCAAGGGGGAATCTCCATCCGGGAAGAATGAGTCAAATGAGAAGTCCCCAAGAACACCTTCTGACCCTTCGCAACAGGGATCAGACCAAAAGGGATCAGAAGGGGAGCAAAGTCAGAAGGGGGGGATGGGGCAAAGTGGCGAGGGCCAGCAGTCGGACCAGAGTCAGCAACAGCAAAAGGGTGAGCAGACTCCGGGACGCGAACAATTGGAGCAGGCTCGCCGGGAAATGCAGCGGGCAATTGAACGACTTCAGCAACAGCAAAAAGATCAGGCGATCGAAAATCAGGATGCGGCTGTTGACCGGCTGGAAGAATTGAAGGCCCAGCTGGAACAGATCTTACGGCAGTTGCGTGAAGATGAACGGGAATCCTACCTGACCATGCTGGAAGCCCGCTTTCAGAACATGCGGCGGCGTCAACAGCACATCAATACCGAGACCGTGCGGCTCGACCAGATCGAAGAGTCCAGCCGGGTCCAGCAAAATTTTGCCTCGCAGGTGGATAATATCCGTAAAGAGCAGGAGGATAACGCTTTAGAAGCCGAAAAAGCATTACATCTGCTTAAAGAAGAGGGCTCGTCTGTGGCCTTTCCGGAAGCAGTGGAACAGATGCACCAGAATATGATTCTGGTGGTATCCCGCCTCAGTCGACAGGAGACAGGTCCGACGACCCAGGTGGTCGAAAAGCTGATTCTCGAGACCCTCGATGAAATGATTACGGCTCTTCGGCAGGAGTTACAAAAGCAGCAGGAGAAGAAACAGCAAGGCCCTCAAGGGGGGCAGGGAGAACCACAAGATCCCGGACTGGTCAATCAGCTGGCGGAATTGAAGCTGATTCGCTCTTTGCAGAATCAAATCAATATCCTGACCCGGCAAATTGGCACGGAAGTTGTAACAGGTGAAGCAGACGCAGCTGATCGGCAAAAGCTGGTGCAGGACCTCAAACGTCGACAGGCGCGAATCCAGGAAGCGACCTACGACCTCTCCGTCGGCAGGAACAAATAAATGCGACGAATTCGAACGCGAGCGGGAATTTTGACCATTACCGCCTGTCTGGGGGTCAGTGCTCCTCTGATGGTCCGGGCGGAGCCTGCCCAGAAGACTTCGGTTGCGGAATCATCCGCAACGTCCGAAGAGAGACCATTTCAGGGGGTCTATTCCGCTCCGTCGGTGAACGAGCTTCGTGATGAGGTGTTTGCGTGGCTTCAGCATCGGAAGTTGCTGGAAACTCCTCTCGTTGAGGCCATCACGCCCCTCTGGCAGTTTGAAGGGAAGCCGGGAGCGGATCAGTTGTTCGATGCGCTCATGCGGACCTTGTATCTGGCAGACAACGATACCCGCCATCTGGTCGACCAGTGTCGTCAATGGAGTTATTCACCAAGTCTGCTTCAGTTACAGCTTCCCAGTCCGGAACGTCATCCGGATGAGCCGCTTCTGATCAATAATGTCCGGTATTTTCTGGCCCGTCATCTGACTCTGCTGACGGCCTATGATGATGCCCTGTCAATCTTCGATACGATCGATCTGAAATCTGTCGTTGATCCGGCGGGATGTCTCTTTCATCGAGCTGTCTGTGAGCATCATCTTTTGATGAAGAAACAGGGGCTGAAGACGATTTCGTCCCTCCTGAATCAGACTCAGGACGTTCCGACTCGATATCGGAAGCTCGCGGAGTTGATGGAGTCGGATCTTCAGGGGGTGGAAGAGAAGTCGCTGGGGGAAGTCGCCCGCCAAATGAAGGATGTGGAACGACGCCTCTCTCTGAATCAGACTGACAAGGCGGTTCAGGAGGTGGAGGAGAGGATCATTGCCACCCTCGACGAATTGATCAAGAAGCTCGAAGACCAGCAGAACCAGAGTTCCTCATCCGGTGGTGGCGGAGGAGGAAGCGGTTCGCAAGGGCAGGGGGGCGGCTATCAGGGAGCTGTTCCTGTCCCGGGAGCCACCGAGAAACATGGGCAGGCTCAGAAAGACCACTGGGGCGATCTCCCGCCGAAAGCCCGCGAAGAGGCGAAGAACCTGCTGGATCAGCAATTCCCTTCCCATTACCGCCAGGCGGTGGAAGAGTACCTCAAAAAACTTGCTGAACGGCCTGCTCCCATGCCGTAAATTTCTTCCATCTCCAGGAGTCTGCGTGTGACTCCCCTCTTTCTGTGGAGGGGGTGAACGTGTCGACACTTTTGGAAGCTGCCGATTGTAGTTCTTTTTGCGGGATACGTTCTCCAGCAGCGGGCTTTTTGTGACCTGAAAAGCGTGTTACGGTTCATTCATGGTCCAGCTCTTGTGTGGCTGGGGCCGACAACAGCTGTCGATCAATGGATGGAATGGAGACCGCTCCGGAGAAAGAGTTGCCCGGTCCCACTTCACCCGAGTCGAATCCCGCCGTAGAATCCAGATTCCGAGTTGTTGCATCGACTCGAGATCATTTTTCAACCGAAATCAAGATTGATCTGAGACATGAACTTCGACGACCGTCTGCTCAAAGCGTTAGAACGCGGGGAAAAGGCCCGTGACGCCCGTGGAAAAGAAGCACTGGAGCGCGAACTGTCTCAGGAAGAAATGCGCTCACTTCACTCGCAGTACCGGCTGGAGCTCTCTGAGCATATTGAGGGCTGTCTGAAAAAACTCGCAGACCATGTTCCCGGGTTCAAATATCACAGCGTCGTCAGTGAGGAAGGGTGGGGAGGTCGTCTGACCCGGGACGACCTGCATCTGGTACCGGGACGGCCGCCGGAAAACCGTTACAGCCGACTGGAAGCCCTGATCAGTCCAATGGGATCTGCAGGGATTCTCGAGCTGACTGTCAAAGGAACGGTTCGCAACCGGGAAATGATCAATCGGAAGCAGTATCAGAAACTGTCGGAATTCGACATGGCTGCCTTCAAAGAGATTATCGATTTGCGCGTGCTTGAATTCGCAGAGATGTATGCAGCCTCCACATGATCGACCTGAGGATGCGTCTTCAATATGTGGTCAGTGATTGGTGAGACTGGCCTCTTGTTTCAATGGACCCGCTGGAACGGTACTCATGTCCTCCGCAGCTGTGCAGAAAGTTCTTGATCAGGGACTCGTTGCGATCATTCGAGCACCTGATGCCGGGCAGCTTCTTGATGTCTGTGAGGCTCTCATCACTGGGGGGATTGATGTCATCGAAGCGACGTTCACGATTCCGAATGTCCTGAGGACGCTTGAGGAGGTCAAATCGAAGCTGGGGGACAGGATTCTCCTCGGTGCAGGGACTGTCCTCGATCCTGAAACGGCCCGGGCTGCAATTCTCGCGGGGACGGAGTACATCGTTACCCCCACGGTCAATGTGAAGGTGATTGAGTTGTGCCGCCGTTACAGTGTTCCCTGCATGGTCGGTGCATTTACTCCGACCGAAGTATTGACCGCATGGGAAGCGGGCGCGGACATCGTCAAACTCTTCCCCAGCGACATCGGGGGAGCCAAATATCTGAAGGCCATCCGGGGTCCCCTTCCGCATGTCCGGCTGATGCCGACGGGCGGTGTGAATCTGGAGACCCTGCCCTCGTTCATTGAGGCGGGGGCCTGTGCTGTTGGTCTGGGATCTTCGCTGGTCGAGAAGGAAGCGCTGGAGCGTCGGGATATGGAGCGGATTCGCTCACAGGCCGAAGCCTACGTTGCGCTCATGAAGAAGTGTCGCGGTCGTTGAAATGGGGCGTTTGTGACGCTGCCGGTCTGTGGCTCGCTTTCAATCATCCGTTCGCGCGTCATGTCAGGTTGGTGATTTGAAGTGGAGCCTGGCTGGATTTCACATCAGTTCCATTCCGGATGCTCGCATTTCAGGGGGAGAATCCGCTTGGACTGGAATGTTTTTGCCATCAGCTGATCCCAGAGCGAGTAGGGATCGTCGTGGAAGACATAGCTGGAGTCTGCGGGGATGACTAACCAGTCTCCCCGTGCCAGTTCGCCTCTGAGTTGTCCCGGACCCCAGCCGGCGCATCCGCAATAGACCCGATACTTAATAGGATCGTAGGTGTCGCACTGGCAGACGATGTTCTCAAAGACCTGAGCGCTGCTCCCCATGTAGACATCGGGGACAACGGGGTCTTCATCCGGGTCGAGATCAGGCGAATTGTGGACGACAAACAGCGCTGCCGGCTCAACGGGGCCGCCCATGTAAACGAGTTCTTCGTTGGCGGGGAGGTCGAGGTGTCCTGTGAGGGCCCGGGCGACTGTCACGGCAGAGGGGCGGTTCAGCACCAGCCCCATAGATCCTTCCGGGCCATCTTCGACAATCAGCACTGCTGTCTTGAAGAAGTTCGGATCTTTTAATTGACATCCCGCGATCAGGATCTGACCTCGAAGTGACTCGTTCATTTTGGGGTGTTTCAAGTGACTTGAGTTATTCTGGCGACGGGGAAGACGAGCGTCTCGTTTTTGGTCCTGGGGCGACTGGAACTCGATGAACCGTTCGACACAGAGCCCCACCTCCCGAAGAATTCGGGAACGTCATAAATTGTTTGCTGAATCGAATTATATAGGAATCCGGGGCCGGGAATAGCGGTCTTTCCCCGCGGCTACAAATTTCGGGAAAGAGGGCTGCGCCCCTGTCTCAGGGGAGTGTCGCGGTCACTTATTGCCCAATCACAGCGTTGATCGCCGCTGGAATGCCATCCGTTCGTGAGAGACGCTTTAGCGGGCTTCGCTCTGCAGATTGAAGTCTTCAATCTTCTTGTGGAGCGTGTTTCGATTGATTCCAAGTCGGCTGGCTGCCTTGGTCTGGGTCCCCTGGCAACTCCGCAGAACCTGCAGGATCAGTTCCCGTTCGACCATGCCAATGACGGCTTCGTGGCATTTCCCATCTTCTGCGACCTCGCTCAGGCCGCGGGCCACGAGTTCGGTACACAGGGACTGCAGTTCGTCCTGTTCGATCCGTCCCAGACGGACAGGGGCCTCTCCCCGCACGTGGGATGGAAGGAGGTCTGGGGTGAGAACGTCTCCATCGGCGAGGACAATGGCCCGCTCGATGTAGTTCTGAAGCTCCCGGACATTTCCGGGCCAGAGATAGGATTTCAGGAAATCCAGAGATTCCTGTGGGACGGAAAGGGCAGGGCGGGCGTTGAGGGCTGCGTATCGTTCAATGAAAAAGCGGACCAGATCCGGGATATCGTCTCGACGTTCCCTGAGCGGAGGGACATAGATCGGGAGAACATTGAGTCGGTAATACAGGTCTTCCCGAAACAGCTTCTGGTCGACCATTTCCGCGAGATCCCGGTTTGTGGCAGCGATAATCCGGCAGTCGACGGTGATTGTTTTGGAGTCTCCGACCCGTTCGAACTGATGTTCCTGCAGGACGCGAAGAAGTTTGACCTGAAGGGTGTGGCTGATGGAATTGATTTCGTCGAGAAAGATCGTTCCCCCGTGTCCTGCTTCAAAGCGACCTGTCCGGCTTTCAATGGCGTTCGTGAATGCTCCTTTGACATGGCCAAAGAGTTCGCTTTCGAGAAGGCTCTCGCTGAGTGCTCCGCAATTGACGCGAACAAATGGGCCGGTGGCACGGGGGCTCAGTTCGTGAACTGCCCGGGCGACCAGTTCTTTTCCGGAGCCGGTCTCTCCGAGCAAAAGGACCGTTGCTGAACTGTTTGCAATCTTTCGCACATGCCTGAACAGTTCACGCATGACATTGCTGGAGCCAATAAACCCCTCAAATGGAGGTGCTTCCAGATTGCTTGCGGGCGTGGGTGAAGCCATGGCGGATGAGTGATGCGTGACAAACTTGCTGTTCTGCCGGAAGTATAAGCGAATTGGGCTGCGTCACAAGATGCAAGACAAGTTTTGGGAAGAGATGCTCGCAGATTTACAATTTTTGATTGAAGGGTGCTTAATATTTAGGCGTGATGCTGCCTTGTTGGTGTGCATTTTCAGGCTTGTGTGCGCGCACGGGGAGCATCTGGAGCGCCGAGACCGAGAAGAATGCGAGAGGAACAGTGGGAATGGAAGGATTCAATGGGTCATGGCGTAGAAAACAATATTGATCCCCATCGGGTAGGCTTTTTTCTCAGAGAACTCGCGAAAGTATCGTTCATCTTCCCCTTCCCGCTCCCAGCCATCGCCCAGGTCCGTGTTGTGGCAGATGATGACCATCAGCCTTCCTTGATCATCGAAGATCCCGCGGTAATGGACTTCCTGAGCATCGGGGCGTTCGTAAGTGAGGCCTCGCTGGGCGTGTCCGATTGAGGGGACCTGTGGCTTCTCGGTCAGGTCATAGACGATGTGGAAAATTGGGTGTTCGATCGGGAGCTCGACAGGCTCGCGGTCGGGAAAGACTTTCTTGATGTCCGCATAAAACATCTCCCATTCCTGTTCGCCCCAGAAATCATCAAACATGGCAAATCCGCCATTGAGGAGGTAGTTCCGTAGGGCGGACGCTTCTTCCGGGGTGAGTTGCATTCCTCCGCCGCGGCCGTATGCCCCGCCGCCAGGTTCTGCGAAATAGATGAACGGGTAGTTCGAAAGTTGCGGGTCGGTTAGTTCAAGTACGATGGGGTTCGGGTTGACCTTGAGCGATGTGAGCTGCTGAAGGCGGAAGGAAAAGTTCAGGTCACTGTCGGGATAGTCGGTTTGCCAGGAACCGAAGTAGCCTCCTCTGGGGTTGTACATAATCCTGACAAACGTAAAGACATCCTGAGGAAACTCGCGATCCAGCTCCCAGTCGGGAACTCCATTGCGGCTGATGAGAAACTGGGTGCCGACGGCATCTGGATCGGTCCGACTCGATGGAGCAAGAGCGGGGTTGAATCGGCGATTCCGAATTTGAAGCAGCGCCTGTGCTGTGACTGGAATAAACGTCACAATCGCGAGAATGACCAGTATTCGCCGCATGGGAAATTTCCCCTTCTCGCACGAGTAAAGTTGTCGACATGTACTCTACTGGTCCGTTGTGGATGGGACCAGCAAATTTCATGTTCTGCACGGTCCGGATCGGGAAGAAGTTTCCTTCGACGTCTTGGACGTCACCGCAAATGGTCTAGAATGTCATTTCGGGCCGCGTGGATAAATTGCTCGAGCGCGGTTTGCTCTCGAAAGAATGGAAGTGATTTCCGGGAAAACTCTCTGGTGTCAGGATGAACACCTGATGGAAGAGATTGATGAGGCAATGCAGTGAAAGATCTCGTCACGCCACGACAAGTGGCCCAGGCGATCGATGTCAGTGAATCTTCCCTGAAGCGCTGGTGTGATCAGGGGTTAATTCCTACGGTCCGAACCGCTGGAGGGCATCGACGGATGCCCGTCAACGGTGTGCTCAATTTTTTGAGGAATTCAGGATATCAGTTGATTCATCCCGAAGTCCTTGGGCTTCCGCCTGCAACGCAGGGAGGACGTGACCGGAAGTTGAATGCGGAGCGCGAACGTCTGGCGGCCGCATTGATGAGTGGGGATGAGCAGATCTGCGTGGAAGTGGTCCTGAACCTTTATCTCGCTGGTCATCCCATGAGCACCATTTGTGATGAGGTGCTCAGTAGCGTTTTCGACGAAATTGGAGAGAAATGCGGTTGCGGACAGATGTCGGTCTATCAGGAACGTCGTTCCTGTGAGCTGTGCCATCGCGTGATGCTGGAAGTTCGTCGCGCACTTCCGGAATTGCGACCGGAAGCTCCCATTGCGATCGGATGCACCATTGATGGAGATCGGGAGACGCTCCCATCGCTAATGACCGAAATGGTGTTGCGGGAGAATGGCTGGCGAGCCTGCTCACTGGGATCCATGCTGCCGTTTCTGTCGTTGCGGCAGGCGATCTGCGACATGCGTCCGAAACTCTGCTGGATGACGTTCTCAGTGATTCGAGAACCTGAGGAGTTCATTCTGGAGTTTGCCAAGGTCTCCGAGCTGGCCCGGGAGAACCATGTTGCTCTGGTGGTAAGTGGTCGGGCGCTCACATCCGACTTGCGACGTCGAATGCAATACAGCTGCTTTTGCGATACCTTCGCCCAACTGGAGTTGTTCGCCCGGCAGATCTATCCCGTGGAACGGAAAACACCGACTGCGGATTCCGCTGGCGGGAATGAACCGTCGGACGAAGAAACCGGTCCTGTTCCCCCGGAAGTTCAGCATCTGTGATGGGCGTGGGATGTCGGCATTTCAGGCCAGAGTGATCAGCAGCACGGAGAAGGATGTTTCCCTTGTTCACGTCAGCGGAATATCAATCAGCTCTGGAACTGGTCCGCTCTGCATTGCGCGAAGATCTCAATGGTCAAAGCGATCTGACGACAGCGGCGCTCATCCCGGAAGGGGCTCAGGGGGAGATTCGAATTGTCGCCCGGCAGGCGGGTGTCCTGAGCGGTGGTGTGGTTCTTCCGCTGGTCCTGGGGGAACTCTCCAATACGGTGGAGTGCCGTGACCCGCTCATCGATGGAGATCGACTTTCTCCCGGGACGGTGATTGCGACACTTCGAGGGGATTATGGGACCCTGCTGACGGCTGAACGGACGATTCTGAATTTTCTGACGCTTCTGAGTGGCGTCGCGACTCTGACCCGCCAGTATGTCGATGCGGTCGCGGGAACATCGGCCCAGATTCTCGATACCCGCAAGACCTTGCCCGGACTCCGAACGCTTCAGAAATACGCGGTCCGTTGTGGGGGAGGGACGAATCACCGGATCGGGCTTTTTGATGCGGTCCTGGTGAAAGACAACCATCTTGCGTGGTTTCGGTCTCATGGTTCCTCAACGTTGGCGGAAGCGGCCGAGCTTGTTCGTTCCCGGGTTCCCGAAGGGACGGTGATCGAGTTTGAAGTCGATTCGATTGAGCAACTCGAAGAGCTGCTTCCCGGTTCTCCGGATATTGTTCTGCTGGACAACATGTCCCCCGATCAGCTGTCAAAATGCGTTGAGCTTCGCAATACGACTGCACCGAACGTGCTTCTTGAGGCGAGCGGAGGGGTGACGCTCGCGACTGTGGGGGCGATTGCTGCGACGGGGGTCGATCGAATCAGTGTCGGTGCACTCACTCATTCCGCGCCGGCATTGGATATCGGCTTTGACTGGTGATTGGTCTGGTCATTTTCGGGGAAGCTGGAGCTTCGATCGCGGGTCTCCTAAACTCTTTTCGGCAGCGAATCTCTCAGCTGGCGTCTTCTGTAATTGCTGGAGAATGACCGTCGCTGTTCAACGTTCCTTTTCGAATTGATCTCTTTCCTCCTTTTTGTTGACGATCGCGCCGATGCAGCTGGAAATTCGAAACGCTCTGGATCGGCTTCTGAAGCATGAATCGCTGGATGCATCGACAATGCAATTGGCGATTGGTGCGGTGATGGACGGTCGGTGCAGTGATGTGGAGATCACGGCCCTGCTGATTGCAATTGCGATGAAGGGGGAGACTGAAGAAGAGCTGGCTGGGGGAGCAGCGGCGATGCGGGCCCGTGCGGCCCACATCAAAACGCACCGGACCGGATTGATTGACACGTGCGGAACCGGGGGCGATCAGCTCCACACGTTTAATATCAGCACCGCAACGGCAATTGTGGTGGCTGCTGCGGGAGTCCCTGTTGCGAAGCATGGGAATCGAAGCGTTTCCAGCTCCAGCGGATCAGCAGATGTGCTGGAGACGCTGGGGGTGAATATCGACCTGAATCCCGAACAGGCGGGGAAGTGTCTGGATGATCTGGGAATCTGCTTCTGCTACGCCCGGAATTGTCACAGTGCGATGAAGCATGTGGCTCCGGTTCGCCAACAGCTGGGGCGACGGACCATCTTCAATCTGTTGGGGCCACTGACGAATCCGGCCCGTGCGGAGTATCAGCTGCTGGGGGCCTCCCGTGATGACTTTGCCCGTAAGATCGCGGGAGCGGTCAGCCGGTTCGGACTGAAGCGGGCCTGTGTGGTCTGTGGAAACAACCAGCTGGATGAAGTCTCCCTGTGGGGGACGACACGGATCTGGGAAGTGGTTGGGGACCGGATCAATGAATGGTCCTGTCAGGCGGCCAGCTTTGGGTTGCCGGAGTGCGGTCCGGAGGATTTGCGTGTCTCCTCGTCTTCGGAAAGTGCCGATGTCATTCTGGGGGTCCTCAATGGTGCTGCCGGACCCGCCCGGAACATCACGCTGGCGAACGCTGCGATGGCGCTGTATTGCCGTGGTGATGTGGTCGATCTGAAGGAGGCTGTCTCTCAAGCGGCCCACGCGATCGACAGTGGTCGGGCACTTGAGCTGCTGGGACAACTGAAGGCCTGGACGAACGCTGTGTGACGTTCCCTTCCGGGGCCATCGTCATTCTGGACGCAGGGTGTTGCTGCGCAACTGAGTGGGATGAGTTGAACGCTTTTCCCTTTGTTGACTTCAGACAGCACCTGCCCATGAAGATTCAAGGCCAGCCCCTGAGAAATACGAGCACCTCTCTGTTCCCGTTGCGTCGCGGTGATGGCGATCCGTTGATGTTGGCGCTCCGCCCGTTGTCCTTGGGATTTCATCAGCGGCTTCGCCGTCGAGGGATCGTTCCTCCCGTGCCCCCCACACGAATCGCCCGCGATTCCCAAGGGCGTCCCATTCGTGATGCTCAGGGGCAGGCTGTTGTGATCGCGGATCGCCATTCGACAGAGTACCTGCAGGATGTGGAACGCTATCACCATCAGGTGGCACTGCTGTCTGTGGTCGAGTCGCTTCAGGGTGATCCTAATATCTCGTTTGAAACAATTCCGCCCGCAACCGACGATCCTGCGGCGTGGCGAAGCTACTGCGATGCGCTGTCTGCTGAACTTGATGAAGCGGGATTCGCTGCGGGTGATCTTCTGGTGATCTGCAGGGAGATTTGCAGGCTGAGCAATCTGATTGATGTGGATCTGGCTGCAGCACAGCGAAATTTTTCCTCCGCAACGAAGGGGACTCCCGATTAGGCAGCGGGAGTGAGAGTGGTGTCCGCACACTCGACTACTTCATTCTGCGGGTGTGCGAACGGATGCATCTCAAGGAAGAGGAATTCCTTGAGCTTTCTTACCCGGAACAGCTTCGCCTGTTGGCGTATGACCGACTGAGACGGGATGAGTCTGCCGGTGTTCTTTGATGTCCTGAACTGGAGGAAACTGTCATGAGTGATTTGGCGGACCTGAATGGCATTCAGGGGAGTGAGCTAAGCGAGGACCAGATTCGAGGTATTCTGGCGCAGATTGATCTGGACCTGATGAATCTGGTTCGGGATGGCAAGCTGGCCGCCCTGAAGTACCGCGTGGGTGGTGCCGGAGGGGCTGAAACAGACCGGGCGGCCAATCTGAGGGCCTTGCTCGAAGCGCGTGATTATTACCAGAAGCTCCTGAACGACCGGCCGGCCTGGGTCGTTTCGCAAGGAGACGTCTCCGGCCGAAGAAATTCCCCGCGATTCTGATCGTTCCATTTCCTGACATCCTTGACTCAATGAGGCGGCCTCCGTGGCGGACGAATCTCTGGATCGACTGGTGGAATCTCTAGCTCAGATCAACGTCAACCTGGAAGGGTTGCGGATCTCGCTTGTGGCTGTGACTGAAACGAAGGCAGACCACGAACAGCGACTCCGTTCCATTGAACGCTGGCGTTATCACCTCTCCCCGGTGCTGGCAGTGCTGACATTCATCCTGGGGGCGGTGACCAGTGCGGCGATGGACCGGCTGTTCTCAAAAGAGATCTCTCTTGCGCCCGCGAAGACCCAGCAATCGCAACAGGAGTGCACCGACGGTGTGATGCCTGCTGTGTCGTTGAGGCTCGGAAAGTGGAATCTGAAGGGGAGTGCCGATGTCTCCTGACCAATTGTTTCAGCTGGATGCGCAGCAGATGTTTCTGGACTGGGGGCAACCTGCCCAGCTCCGCGAGCGACGTCGGCAGTTTGATGTCGAGTCCGGTCTTCTTGTTGAGTCCAAATATCCGGTCCCAATCACGGTCATTCCGCTTGAGGAGACTCCTCATCCGGTGGCAAAGATGGCGGCCAGTCTGAATCGGACACATCGCCAGTTTCTGGTTCGAGAAAGTGAATTGCCCGCTGGAATTGAGCTTTCCAGCGCTCAGCTGGGATGGAAAGGGCTTGACTTCGAGATTCGCGGCTGGAGTCGGTCCGGTCAGTCGGATCTGTTGACGCTTGAGTGTGTGACGGATGCATCACCAGATTGGGGAGAAGGGCATGTCCATTGAAATTCAGATCCGTGGTCGGACATCAGAGCAGCTGCGAGACCTTGCGGGGACCTCCCTGAAAAGCACGCGGGAGAACCTCGTGCGGGAAGCCATGATTGAATCGTTGCAGAAGATCGTGGAGCAGAATCCCGTTCGAACCGGTCAGGCCCGGGCTGCATGGGTTCAATCACTGGAAGAACTGGGAGGGACCCCTCCTGCGGGCTGGGAAGGTCCACAGCCAACCGGAGTGGAAACGGGGCGGCGTCTTGGAACGCTTTCCATCGATGACGGGGACGAGATCAGCCGAATCGAAGCAACGAATGCGGTGCACTACATCTCGTATCTCGAATACGGAACGTCCCGAATGGCTCCCTTTGCCATGGTTCGGAGTGCCCTTCTTCAGCTGCAGACCCGACTGAGCCAACTGTTTCGGTGGTGATTCACAGCCTCGATCGGTCGGGTTGATCCCGCGTTGTCTCGTTTCCAGCATCTGAATCCAGATTCCCTGCTGTCTCATGTTCTCACTGGCTGACTTCACTGCGGTTCTGCAATCCGACTGGGACTCGTTGAGTTCAGACGATGCCCCAACACAATTCCCGGGGATGCCGCTGGATGCGACCCGTCTTTCTCGCTGGTACGAATTCTGGATCACTCAGGTGAGTCAACCACCGGCCCGACGGGGGCGTCAGGACCAACTTCAGTTCCTTATTGATGTCCATTGCTATTCCCGAAGCATGGACAAACGCCAGGTGATGAAGATGGCGGACCGGGTCCGCACCCATCTGGTTCACCGCGTCCTTCCCATGGAGGCCTGTGATTCCTCCGAGACGTCCGCGTCGATCATTCGCCTTTATGAATCGACGGTTCGTGACCTGACTCGGGAATCGCAAGGTGAGCCACGGCTGCCGCTCCAGCACATTGTTGTGTCGTTGATTGGGACGGTGGACGGTTTGTGAGGGATGTCTGGTTTTCTTTCGTCCGGCAGTTGTAAGTGGCTGCGAAGGGAGTTCGATCTCCCGAGTGATGGAAACAGTTTTGTTGTGATCTCTGCTGAGAGTGGATGCTCCTGACCTGGAGCGGTCCGGACTGGATTTCCCGTTTCCCTGAGTGAAGGAATTGATCTGACATGGCGATTTCTGTGATTACCCGCAACTTGCGCGATGGAGAACTGGTGATCAAGGATGGAGGAAGTGCGTCCCTGACCGTACTTCTTGATCAGGGAGACCTGACCTGGACCCAGCGTCAGCAGACGATCGAAATCAAGGATCGCGGGTCGATTGCTGCCGGCCATCTGAGAAAAGGCGATGATGAATCGGTCTCGATCTCATTTACAGCCCGCTGGACCCAGCTGATCGGAAAGGGAGCGAACTCGGAAGACCCCCTCCAGCTTTATGAACTGCTCACCTTCCACTCCGGTTCTGGAGTGGTCAGTACATCAGGGGCGGGTCAACAGGAGACGTTGACGTTCGAATTCACAGTGCTGGATCCCGCAGGTGTGGCGAGTGAGAAGATCACCTTCTCGAAGGTATATCGTGAGACGCTCACCATGTCGGAAGGGGATGAATCGAATCTGATTGCCTTCACTGGCCGCGCGTTTCAGACCGCTCCGACGATCACCCGGCTTGGGAGCTGAGCCGGCATTGGAATGAATGCTCTGGTGTCGCCGAGGGTCGGCGGGACTGACCTCCTTCAGAATGAATCGGTTGTGTGACCCATGCCTCAAGTGGAATCGCTGACAGTCCAGATCCTCGGTGACAGCTCCGGTCTGCAGGAGGAACTTCATTCGGTTGCCGATCTGATCGACAGTCTTGTGAGTGAACTCTCCGCTGCGACGGAGGGGGTTGGAGCGTTTGGAGATTCCTTCGGGAATCTTGCTGCGGCAGTCTCTCCTCTTCAGGGGGTGAGCAACCAGCTTGGGCTGATCATTCAGCAGCTGCAACAGATTTCGAGTCAGCCACTCACCCTGAATGTCCAGCCGGCTTTGGATGCCCTCGCGACCCTCATTCAAAGCGCTCAATCCGCAGCCATGCAGTTGCAGGCCCTCAGTGCCATTCCGGTCGGACCGGCAATCGGCGCCGGAATGCCGATGATGGAAGCAACCGCCATGATGGGGGGATTGATGGAGGCAGCTCCACGTCGGTTGTTTGCGAGTGGCGGACTGGTGACCGGCCCCAGCGGGATTGATCAGGTTCCCGCCCGATTAACAGCTGGGGAGTTTGTCCTGAATCCCGATGCTGTCGCCCAAATTGGCCTCAATCGACTGGAGGACTGGAACCGTGGGCGACTTGAGGACTCTCAACATGAGTTCATTCGACCGGTTCGAAGAGTCGCACCCTTTCCACTGTGGGGAAGGGATGGAAGTCCTTCTTCGGAGGAGGGTGGAGTCAGTGCAGTGACCCGACTGGCAGTCAATCTCCCTGTTCCTCCCTCCCCGGACAGGATTGTTCCGAGGCTTCCTATGGAAAACAGTTCCTTGAAGGGGATTGATCGTCCGAGGTTTTCTGCCGATCGAATGGCCCAGGCGGGGTTTGGCGGGCCTCCCGTTCAGCAGACAACCAATCACTTTGGAGGAATTGAGATTCACGTAAAGGAAGGAGGCGAAATCAGCCAGATCCTTGACGACCTTCGACGTCAGGGAATCGGGATTCGTCATCGTCGCGGATGAGTCGGCCCTGGGATGGGTTCTGCGGAAGGCTCCACTCACATTGCTCAGCGAAACAAATGTCATGATTCAGTTCATCCCCACGATTTTTCATGGTGAAACCGCCATCGAGTTTCCCAGACCCGTTACCGTCTGCCGCATCCATGACAGCTGGGACTTCCTGAAACTGAAAGTTCCCCGACTGGATGGTGAGCAGATCGCCGGGCCTTCCCGCGATGGCGTCAACATCGTCATCGAGGGGCAGATTGGAAGTTTGTCGGGGGAACTCAAACTGAGCGAAGAAGAAATGCTCTCGGCAGTCGAAGCCCTCCGCACGGCATTGCATACCGAAAGTGATCAGGGATTTGCTCTGGCCCTATATCGAGACGATCTCGAGAACTACCGCTACTTCAAGCAATGTGTGACAAGCCGATTCGATGTGGATCTGTCGAACCAGCGAATCTACTCCTATGCCGTCTCGATTCATGCGGCTGATCCTCGACTCCATGACGGATTGCCCGATTAAGGCGATCACCCCTTCTCTCCGCCCTTCCTGTTTCCCCGCGTCATCCCCATGACTTTTCAGCGCAGAATCCTTCATCACGGTCCGGACCCGTCCGGCACCCCGCAGCTTCTTTCGTTGAATGCCGTTCGCTCCTGCTGGTTCGAGCTGCATCGACAAGGGGGGTGCGGTGCCGCACAACTCGTTCTTTCCGACACATTTGAACAACGTGACGAGATTGAGCTGGGAGACTGGATCAGCTTCGAGGTGGAAGCGGGGAATCGCTGGTATCTCGGGCGTGTGGAGGAACGGTCTGCAGAGGTTCCGGCGAAAATCCGTTACCGCCTGCAGGGGATGTCAATTGAACTGAATCAGGTCTTTCCAGGTGGCTTTGGACAGGGGGCAGATGGATTCAAGCCACACCGCTATGCGGCCCTGAACCTCTTCACGGATGACCCGGACTACGATAGGGAAACCTTTGATTTTGTGGGGTCCGCAGATGAGGTGGTGCGTCTGCTGATGACTCAATATGTCACATCAGCCACCCACATTCAGTACGACCCCGACTTGGTGGAGGCTCCGGAGTTTTCGGCTCCGGTCACCAGTCTGAAGGTGCGTGGAGAAGAGTCTGTCCGCTCATTGCTGAAGGATCTCTCGCTCCGGGCACAATCGGCATCATGGGGGGTGGATGCAACCGGGACCTTTTTCTTTCTCCGGCCACGTTCGACGCTTCTGGCGACATTTCGAGAGCAGCGCGACCTGGTCTCGCTGAGTGAGACCAGAGACGTTGAATACCTCTTTAATCGGCTCCTGCTGACAGGGGATTATGTCTACGACCGGAAACTGGCCACGGAGGATGTGGCCCGCCGGGTGTATCGGTGGCGCGGGCATTTTTTTGAACCGAACAGTCGGAGTCTGTATGGCGATCGACGCCTGAAGATCTGGCTTCCTTGGGTACGGACGCAGGCGGATTCACACGCATTTGCCCGGGAGTTCTTTCGAGTCTATTCACGTCCTCAGAGCCGCTATCAACTCGAGACGACAGGGCAGAATCAGCTCCCGCTTCCGTGGATGGGGACGGTCCGTCTGGAGTCCCGCGATGGGACGAAACTCATTGAGGCCCGCGTCGAAACAATCCGAGTCCTCTTTGATCATATCCCGCGGTTTCGAATGGAACTGGGGCCGGAAGACCCGCGCACTCTCTGGCCGGAGCCTCCACAGGATGAGCGATGGGAATTGCCGCATCAGGAGATTTCTGCGGGAGGTCCCGTGACCCAGCTGCCGCCTCTGATCCCCGGAGGAGGGGGCGGAGGAGGAAGCTCCAGCGAATGGAGCGATCGGTTCACTTCGGGGGACTCATCAGAGACAGACTTTTCGAGTGACGACTTCAGTTCCTCTGCGAGTGATGGGAGCGATGGATCTGAGGGATCGACTGGAGAGTTGAACAGCACCAGTCAGGGATGGCCCGGGTGGTACTCCGGTTCCCTGTCGAGTTCCAGTCGGGACGAGTCCGGGTCAACTGAAAGTTCCGGGTCGTCAGACTCCAGTTCGGAGGAGTCGTCTTCGTATCACAGCAGCTGGGGAGGGGGCAGCCTCACGATCACGACATCATCAGAACTCTCGTCGTCGTCGGAGGACTCCTCGCTGTCCAGCAGTGAAGCGTCTTCGTCGGACTCAAGTCTGGACGATCCCAGCAGTAGCGACGCTGCAGAAGATACTGTGATCTTTGATGATCGGTGACGCGGATTGTGTCCGGTCACCGGATTCTTCTTTCCTGTCTCGGAATGAACGCCCCCATGTTTTATCGACGTGCCACCGATGGAACCCGTTTGCAAGTGCCCCTGGAAAACCAGTATGCCGGACCTGTTGCGACCCCGTGCTGGTTGATTGGAGCGGGACCATCCTTGTCAAAACTCGATCTCGACGAGATTTCCCGTTCTCCTGCATCCCGATTTGGAGTCAACCTCGCAGGAAGCGGGCTGATTCGTCCCGATTTATGGACGAGCTACGATCCGACAGTCCGGTTTCATCGTTCCATCTATCTCGATTCCTCGGTGATCAAGTTTGTTCACGAGAGTCGCGCCATGGATCTGATTCCGGAGACGACCTACAAGGTCTGCGACGCTCCGAATCTATACCTGATTGACCGGACACAGACGCGGGGGTTTCACGAATTCCCCGGACAATCAAATTCCCCCATCACCGACTGGCAGGATTCGCTGATTCAGGCGATCGATATCGCGTATCGACTCGGGTTTCGTGAGTTGTACCTGACCGGGTGCGATCTGTGGATTGCGCCATCCCGTGCCTGGAGGCGGGCTGCAGCGACCCTCGGTGTCGTCTATCAACCACGCGAACCGCTGGGGGACTTTGTTCATCGCTGTGAACATGCGGGGATGGAACGGGCCCGGATGGAAGAATTGAATACCGGACCCCAGTACCACTTTGATGAATGCAAATCGCTCTCAGCGGCGATCCAGACCGATGCTCACTACTTTCGGGTGGCCCAGACGCTTCGGCTCTGTCGTCGGGCGATGGGACTGGCGGGGTTGAAGCTCATCAGTGTCACTTCCGGAAGCCGGCTGAATGATCATTTCCCTTTTCTGAGTGTCCATCAGGCGGCCCGTCGAATACTGGACCAGACGGGGGACCCGACTCGGGAGCAGACGCGCGGTCGTTACTCGACATTGCAGACCCGTCATCCGTTGCAGACCTCGCCGATGCGGGATGTGCGTCCACATTTCTGGCCCGCAGCCAAAACAGATCTGCCCCAAAAGTCAAATGCTGTCGGCAACGGAAAGGGGACTGCGCTGCGTGATCCGCTGGTCCGATTGCGGCAGGCGGTTGAAGAGCTGCCGGAAGTTCCCATTGATCTGAATGCGGAGGAATAGCAGAGGTGGAGGGCGATCTGAGGACGACATCAGACAGTCCCTCAGCCCGCTAGAGAAGCCTCGTCAGCTCCATCAAGACAACGTCATCAACGCAACATGGGCAACCGTCTCGAAAGGCCGGTTGCCCATGTTGTTTTTTCAGATAACGAGGTCCCACTCACGGACGGATCAATACTGTGTCAGGCCGTTGTGGGACGGGGAGACCGAGTGATTGATCAGGTGAAGATTCGTTCCCGGAGTGTTCGTCCACATTGGGTTCGGGAACGGCTGAATCTGGTACTGTCCCGGATTTGGGCGATATCCCGGATCGATCTGTTGTCGCGGAAACCGATCCTGTGCCGGGTTATTTCGGTCCCGCATTGGACGTTGTCCCATCATGGATCCCGGGTGACGATCCTGTCTCTGGTTCCAGTTGTGATTATTGTTCATCGGGAAGAAGTCGGGGTTCAATGACGAACTTCCAGGCCGGTATGTGTTGAAGTTGGGGTTGAACGGGATTCCGACCGTTCCGTTTGATTGAGGAAACGGGAGAGTGGACCCCATTCCCGGGGAATAACAGCCATCCGGTCCACAGATGGATTGGGAATTTCCTCCCGGGAAGCATCCATTCAATCCGTTGCCTCCGTTTTGTCCTGTGAAGGGGAATTGCCCCGGAATGGAACTGCGGAGCCCGAGATCAGGCGATGCGTAATAAGGAGAGAAGTCCTGTGCATTCGCGGCTGAGAGCATCAGGCCGAAGGTGCAAACGGCAGCGTTAAGAAGAAGCTTTTTCATGGTCAGACGTCCTTGGTGTCGTTTCGTGGTGTCGATGTCTGAAAGCGAATCGCCGTACTGCACAACGTTCGCGATCTAATGGTGGTGGTGGAATCGTTTCATTCACAAAGTTGGCTTGGAGAAAACAGGTTGGGTTCGCGTGTCAGCTCGTTCCGTAATGAGTGACTGAATCGGCTTACCACAGGGACCATCCCAGATTGAACAATCCGGGTGAGGTTCTCTGGGTGTTCACCGGAACGACTTGCTGTCGCGGGGCCACAGGGGAGGCCTGTGGGTAAGCTGGGGACCCGTAGTACGAGGCGGGGTAATAAGGAGTCGCCCGGGAAGGGATTCCGTAGCCCGGCTGTTGCGGGGCGTAGTTGGTGTTGTATGGAGTCACTGGGCGCGGGGTGGTCCAGTTCGAAGTCGCAGGTGTGTAGGTGTTGTAGACCGGCTGTTGTGTGCAGGGTGGGCAACTCGTCCCGCCTCCTGTTAACCAGGAGAAGAGGCCCTGTGCATTCGCTGTCGAAGCGGAGAGTCCTGTTGAAGCAATCAGTGCAGTCAAAATGATCTTTTTCATGGTCGAAACTCCTTTTCATTGGAAGTCTTTTTCAGGTCGTGAACACATTTGTGTTCCCGGAAAGCGACATTTGCACACTCCGTGCCGAATTGTGGTGTTGCGAATTTGATTTGTATCAACATGTGGTGTTCGTTTGTGTTGCGTCATAATATGTGTTTTCTTGTCGGGTTTTCTCGGCTGAAGTGATGTCGTTTTGACAATGGTTTTGTTGTGAAATTGTGGAAAATACATATTCCGTTGTTGTCACTGTGGTGTCTTGTGCGATGTCGTGGTATCGGTTTTCTTCGATCCGTGTGATTGCTAGGATCGGTTTCCTGTTTGTCAACAAGATTTCTTTGGGGGGATAAGTTGATGGGCTTCCGCCGCAATGCCTGCAGTCTTTCTGGTTTTTCAATCCAACGACGGGAATTTCTGGGAATCAGTGCGGGAGCGTGTTGGGCGTTTCTGAACGCACCGACGGGAGTCGCAGCGGATCGGCAGTTCAAGTTTTCTGAGTACCCCTTCTCGCTGGGTGTGGCGTCCGGCGATCCTCGTGCGGATAGCGTTGTGCTTTGGACGCGACTGGCTCCGGAGCCTCTCGAAGGGGGAGGAATGCCCCCAGAAGATGTGAAGGTGGATTGGGAGCTGGCTGAGGATGAAGGATTTAAGACGGTTGTTCAGTCCGGTTCTGCAACAGCGTCACCTCAATGGGCACATAGCGTCCATGTTGAAGTCGAGGGGCTGAGGCCGGATCGGGTTTACTGGTACCGGTTTCGATGTGGAGGAGAAGTCAGCCCGGTTGGCCGGACCCGGACTGCTCCAGCTGCGGGGGTGATGCTGGACAAGTTCCGTTTCGCCTTCGCGAGCTGTCAGAATTACGAGTACGGGTATCTGACAGCCTATGATCACATGGTGCAGGATGACCTCAATCTTGTCGTGCACTTGGGAGACTACATCTATGAAAGTGCGACAAAGGATCGGACCCGTCGGCATCCCGGTGGAGTGGCGAAGACGCTGGCTCAGTACCGGAATCGCTACGCGTTATACAAGCTGGAAGCCCCGTTGCAGAAAGCGCATGCCGCTTTCCCCTGGATTGTTACATGGGACGACCACGAGGTTGTCAATAACTGGTCGGGAGACAATCTGCGTGATCCGGATGGGGATCTGGGTGCGTTTTTAAAGCGTCGTGCCGCTGCTTTTCAGGCGTACTACGAGCATATGCCGCTGCGGAAACCACAGGTCCCAAC
>CALLWY010000122.1 GCA_938015865.1 uncultured Planctomicrobium sp. | reverse complement strand
CCGCCCGTCAGCTCCGAATTCACGACAAGGTCGGTTCGCTTGAACCGGGTAAGGATGCCGACTTTGTGATCTGGTCTGACAACCCACTGACCAATCGGGCCCGGTGTGAACAGACCTGGATCGACGGGAGAAAATACTTCGATCTCGAAGAAGACGCAAAGGTTCGCGAACGGGACGAGGAAATCCGAAACACACTGGTTCAGAAAATCATCACCTCAGGAGCGAAAACGGAACGGGAGCAGGACAGTCCGAAAGACGAATCCGAGTTGTGGCCCCGGTACGATGAGTTTTGCACGCTGCAGTCTCAAGAGAAAGAATAGCGCAGATGACCTTTCGAAACCTGACACTCCTGTGCCGGCTCTGCGGAATCGTTCTTTTGCTGGGGCGTCCCTCTCTTTACGGTTCCGATCAGATCCCTGGAGCCCCCTCACCACACCCCATAGTGATACGAGGAGCCACGCTGCATCCGGTCACCAGCGATGTGATCGAAAATGGAACACTGATCATTGTTGATGGAAAGATTTCCGCACTGGGGAAAGATCTTCCACTTCCGGAGAGCGCCGTTGTCATCGATGCGGCTGGAGCAGATGTGTATCCCGGGTTCATCGATGCCTATGCACGAATCGGAACAGTGGAACTCCCATCCGTCCGTGCTTCGGTCGATGACGCAGAGACAGGTCTGTACAACCCGAATGTCAAAGTGAAATCCGCCATCAACCCGGACAGCGAACTGATCCCGGTTTCACGGCGAACAGGCGTTTTACTTGCTTTGGCCGCCCCGCGTGGGGGAACCATTTCCGGACATGCCTCCGTGATTCAGCTGGATGGATGGACTAATGATGACATGGCGCTGGTCCCGGAAGCAGCGCTGGTGATTTCGTTACCCTCGCCGGGATCATCCGCTGAACGGACTCTTCGTGAGTTTCTTGATCAGGCCCGCCGCTACGACAGAGCAGTCTCCTCTGGAAGCAATCTGCGCCACGACCTGAAACTGGCAGCCATGAGACCCGTCCTGCATCGCGAAATTCCCGTCGTCATTCGTGCCAACCGGTGGAACGAGATCAACCACGCGGTTGCATTCGCGGTTGAGCAGAATCTCCGGCTCATCATTCGCGGCGGAGAAGACGCTCCGATCTGCGCCGATCTTCTCCGGCAACATGATATTCCTGTCATGGTCGAGGGGACGCACAGGCTCCCCACAAGATCGGACGCCCCGTATGACACGGGATATGCCTTGCCTGCAAAACTGAACGCTCTCGGCATCCGTTTTTGCCTGACGGGCGGGGAAGCTGCCGGTCATGGAAATGTTCGGAATCTGCCGTTTCAGGCTGGAACAGCAGTGGCCTATGGCCTATCTCCGGAAGAAGCCATCAGGGCCATCACCTTCGCACCTGCACAAATCCTCAATATTGACCAGCGAGTCGGAAGCCTTGAGCCGGGCAAGGATGCAACACTCTTTTTGTGCGAGGGTGACCCTCTCGAAGTCGTCTCCAGCGTGAAGGCAGCATGGATTCAGGGACGGCCCGTTGAGCTGGATGACCGGCAGGAACAGTTGCACCGCAAATACCAACAGAAGTATCAGCAGCGGGCACGACTTCCTCAGAAATAACCCTCTCGTCTCCGAATACTCACCACACGACAGCGAGTTCTCAACGGCAGAATCACCAGCATTCCCCGGTCTGATGGGATGTGGATGGCTGATGTCTGAATTGATCAGCTCTCTTTTCTCCCCTCATTGCGATTTGCCCATTCGAGCTGCCAGAGTGGAAATTCCTCACCTGATCGATCACGATCGGTCGGGCGAATACAGCGCGGACACGTTTCTGGAGACATCGCCGCCTGTTTTCGCTGCATCGGAGAATTTCATCGAAACATCTGACAGGCACTAGATGATGCGAACCGCTTTCAGTTTTTGCACGTTGCTCTGTTTATGGCCCATCAGCGCAATGGCTCAAGTCCCTCCCCCGAACTACGACGAGTCGAAGGTTCCTGAGTACACACTGCCGGACCCGCTTGTGATGGAGGATGGCACCCCCGTCACAACCCCGGAACAATGGAACACTCGTCGACGCCCGGAAATTCTGAAGCTGTTTTCCGAACAGGTCTACGGGAAGTATCCGGATGCCGAATTCCCAATTACCTTCCGCGAGATTTCCCGCAACGACAATGCACTGGGTGGGAAAGCGATTCGAAAGGAAGTCGAAATCCAAGTGACCCAGAAAGGGGAGCCAGTCGTCATGACCATGCTCCTGTACATTCCCAAGTCACAGCGCCCGGCCCCGGTCTTCTGGGGATGGAACTTCCGGGGAAATCATTCCGTCACCACGGACCCGGAAGTCCGCCTGAACCCAAACTGGATTCGCAATGGCAACCCCGGTGTTGTGAACAACCGGTCCACCGAAGCAAGCCGGGGAAGCCAGGTCTCCCGCTGGCCAATTGAAAAAATCATCGATCGGGGATACGCACTGGCGACTGCGTTCTATGGCGATATCGAACCCGATTTTCACGATGGATACAAGAACGGTGTTCACCCTGCCTTCTACAAAGAGGGGCAGACCAGCCCTGCCGATGATGAGTGGGGAGCAATTGCGGTCTGGGCGTGGGGGCTGAGCCGGGGAATTGATTACCTCGAGAAGGACCCCGACATCGACGCCAGCCGCGTCGCTGTGATTGGTCATTCTAGACAGGGGAAGGCCGCACTCTGGGCTGGAGCGACCGATCCTCGTATTGCCCTGACCATTTCCAACGATTCGGGATGCGGAGGGGCTGCCATCAGCCGCCGCCAGTTCGGTGAGACTGTCGCCAGAATCAACACATCCTTCCCCCACTGGTTCTGCGAGAACTTCAAGAAGTACAACAACAAGGAAAGCCAGCTTCCAGTTGATCAGCATCAGCTGGTTGCTCTGATTGCTCCCCGAGCTGTGTACATCGCCAGCGCTTCTGAAGATCTCTGGGCGGATCCGAAAGGGGAATATCTGTCTGCACGGTTTGCCGATCCTGTTTATCGGCTGCTGGGAACCGACGGACTGGGAGTCGAAACTCCATCCGATGAACCTCCTCCCGTCGATCAACCGATCAACACCGGACGGATCGGGTACCACAATCGCACAGGGAAACACGATGTTCTGGAATACGATTGGCTTCAGTACCTCGACTTTGCCGATCGGCATCTGTCGAAGAAGTAATTGACCAGCCACAACTTATTTGGAATGCATCAGGGACGTTGACCACATCGGTCAGCGTCCCTTCTTTTTGGGCGTTCCAATTGAACAGCCAGACTCGCAGCTTCTTTGCTTTCGTTCCCCCCTCTTCCATCTGAACTGGATGTGCAGGCCGACGAATTTCAGACAGGGACGGTGATGAGAATTCCCCGTAGCGGCCCAGCATCCGGGGTGCACTCGACAGCAGATCCCCATCCGGATGAAACCAAAAGAAATGGGGCAGCCGATGCGTGCTGCCCCATGTACCAGTGAGTCAAGCGGACGGGCGACTCAATTCCATTACGACGGCTGATTGACCGCGTCAGCAATCAGTTCTGGTTCCGGTGGACCCTTTGGCTCATCATCCGGGGGAGCCCCCAAGAAGCGGCCGAACTTCCCAAACCGGCCTTCGTAAAGAAGGATCAGATAAGACGGGACCAGAATCGGCCGGACAATAAATGTGTCCAGCAACACTCCGAACGCGAGAGCAAATCCCATCTGAACCATTCCCATCAGCGATCCGGACATCAGGGTCACAAATGTCCCGGCCATAATAATACCGCAGGTGGAAATGATGCTTCCGGTTTTTGTGAGGGCCACAAGAACTCCTTTGGTTCGGCCGTGAGTCTCCTGCTCTTCCATGACGCGGGACATCAGGAGGATGTTGTAGTCCTCTCCCATTGCCACAAGAATCGTGAACAGGTAGATCGGCACCTTCCAGTCAATTCCATGGAACCCGACCGGGTCCCACAGGTAGAAGGCCAGATAAGTCGCCCCCATCGTCACCAGGTAACTGAAGACCACCGTAACAATCAGGTACGCACAAATCTCCGGTTGCCGCAGCATGATCACGATAATCAGGTACACCGAAATCGTGACCATGATGTTGATCAGAATTCGGTCATGATCGGTCACTGCCTTGATGTCGCGGATGGCTGCAGTTGTTCCCAGCGTATAGATCCGAGCGGATTCCCGAAGCTTGGTCGCCTGTTCAGGAGAGATCTCCGAATCTTCCGGGAATCGAATTGAGTTCTTCACCGCTTCTTCGAGTCGGTTCAGATTCCGAATGGAGTCTCTGGAGAATGGATCATCTTCGAGGATGATGTCCATTCTCATCACCTGCCCGGCCAGAGGACCATTGACACTGGTGTAGCTGCGATGGGCAAAGACCCGTTTGGCTCCCCGGCGGGCGCGTGGGATGCTGTCGAGGTATTCCTTGGCTTTGGGGCTTGTTCCCAGCGGAAGATACTGGCTTCGAATATCGGCAATTCCGAGCGGTGCGTGCTTGGCCCCCGCAAGATGCTCCGCCTCTTCATTTGCTTCGAGAGCAAGAAGGTTCTCGGTAATCACCCGAGAGAGTTGCTCAGCCGTGGGAACGGATTTCAGATCGTTTCCACCGAATGTTTCCTTCAGCACATCTTCCGGGAAATAAATGAAGATCGTATCTGGACCGGTGACCCCTGCCGGGAAATGGCTTTGCACCATCTTCGCCCCAACAACGCTCGGTTGATCCTGGGGAAGGTCGGACAAAAGCCCGTAGCTGACATCATCCTGTTTGATCACTCCCACTATTGCAAATGGGAGCATAATCAGCACAGTCGCCAGGAAGATTGTCCCGGGACGACGGTGCTGCGCAATGGCCATCGCTTCCCAGATCCGCTCCAGAACCCGTTCATTCTGGAATCGCTGCCACAGGCTTGAGCTGGGAAGGAACCCGGTCTTCTTTTCGACTTTCTCTTTTCGGACATCAGGCCAGAACGCCCACCGACCGAACAGGAGAAGGAAAGCGGGGGTAAACGTCAGTGCAACGGTGACAGCCACAGCAAGGGCAAATGAGATCGCGAAACCGGCCTGACGGAACTTCCCGAACTGGGAGAACATCATCATACCGATACCGATGATGCAGGTCCCCGCACTGGTCGCGAGCGCTTCCCCGACACGTTCGATGGAAAAGCTGATCGCCCGTTGATGAGTGAAGCCGTTATCCAGTTCTTCCTTGTAACGGGCAATCAGGAACAGACAGTAGTCCACCCCGGCCCCATAGGCCACCACAGTCACATAAACATCCAGCCCGCTGAAGAGACCAATCCACTCCAGACCCGCCATGATCCGCAACAGGCTCTTGGCGAGTTCCACAGCCAGCCCCACGGTCACCAGCGGAACCAGCGCCAGCAATGGAGCCCGGTAGATCAGGAGGAGGAGAATGATCACCAGCGCTTTGGTGAAGTCTTCTGTCCGCTTGGCACTTTCCTGCTCCGCACGAAGCATATCCCGTCCGACAGTCGCTGATCCGCTCAGCTCCAGGGACAGTCCTGCGGGCTTTTTCTTCAGCAGCTCTTCGCTGTCAAGGAGATTTTCAATCCGCCCAATCAGCAGACGGTTCTGACGCTCAAGAAATTCCGTTTTGAGATCCACAATCACCAGACAGGCACGCTGGTTCTTGCTGACCAGCAGGGCACCAATGCGCTCATCCTCCGGCGAGGAAATGGATCGAATCACCCGATCTGCCTCAGGGATCTCCGCCTGAAATTCCTTCTCCAGTTCGGGAGTCCAGTGATATCCCTTCGGAGTGGTTCGCTGGAGTTTCTCGAGATCAGGGACCAGAACATTCGTGATGAACTCCCGATCCTCGTCAGTCAAACCATTCTTGTCGAGCCGCTGAAGGACAACGACCACGGCGCTGGACATCGGATCGTTCTGCACAGAGGTTCCGACATCATCTTCCTCTGTCTTTTCCTGTAGCGTCGACTGAAACGCTTCCCGATAGATGCGAACAGCTTCCACACTGGGAGCGGTCTCGGGGAGGAAGGCGAGCTCCCCATCCTGCCAGACCCGTTCCGGAGGTGGAGCCATTCGATGCGCCACCGCAGTGGCGAGAAGCCAGAATACGATCCAGAAAGCCGGATATTTACCGACGAGCTGTCCAAGAAATCGATACATCGGGGAACGAACTCTTTACGGAGGTGGATCAGCGCATGAGGAACGCTTTTCTTTCGTCAATCACCGTTCCTCGAACACGATGACTGGCTTCACGACGTGACTCCAACGACAGGCTTGCCCCGGCCCGGTCGATTGGAACCCACGCTGTTCAAAATCCCCTGCGAGAGAGAATCTTAAACGTGGCCCTGAATCCTGAATAAATGAGAATGACAAATCAGTGACTTCTCTCCATCAAAACTCACTGTGCCCACTCATCGATGGCCCGGCCCTGCGCCCCGATTGGGTCACCTGGATTTCTGAGGGAGTCCGCAATACGCGACTCGCTCGACACCTGCATCACGCCTGACGAACAGGTTGGCGTATTATGCATAATGACCATGAAATTTTGCTGCTGAAAGTTGACCGTAACGTCGGAATTCCTCACGGTCAATTGATGTCCATCGCCCTGCAGAGAATGGGCAATTTAGGCAAAAGCGGCAGCCAGTCATCAATCTTCTCAAGATTCCTGATCACCCCAGTCCGCCAAACGAGTGGCAACCCTGTGGAATGTGTCCCTTTGACGTTGATGCCTCCGCAACTGTCAGTGGACTCACTGGCTGAACAAAACATTCGGCATTTTTTGCAGTTATTGCCCATTCAAACTTCTCTAAACAGCCTCATTCTCTCGAAGTGGTGAATTGCTGATTGACCTTCAGGTGTCAGCTCCGGTAAATGCCGTCCATTGAAATGAGTCGTTGTTGTCCTGAAGCGGGTATCAGGCAGCAACAAGAGTCATTTCGACCAGTCATCCCGACCGGGATCGGCAGTCGGCTCCTGTTGGCGCACCATCAGATAAAGCGTTGATTGCCACCTCTCACGTCGGAGTTTTCGCAACAAGAATTCCTCCCATGTTCCCGATTCCGACTCGGCGCATCTACTCGCTGGCGGCCCTCTCACTCCTCTGCACAGCTGCAGGATGCGCATCAACATCCACTTCCAATACCGCCCGGACGAGTGTCGAACAGCTTCTGCTGGCGAACGCCATCGACCAGTCTCTAGACAAATGCGACTTTGCCTCGTTCCGGGACTGCGACGTTTTTCTTCAGGACAAATACGTCGAATGCGTCGACAAAAATTATGTCATCGCATCGACACGACACCGCCTGCTGCGGGCGGGAGCCCGACTTGTCGACTCCCCGGACAAAGCTGACGTTGTTCTGGAAATGCGTGCAGGAGCCGTCGGGACCACTTCGGCCAATTCATTCCTCGGGACCCCGGAAATCGCCCTGCCGGGGATGCTGACCATTCCGGAAATCAAGGTTGCGGAGCGTCGCAGGCAACAGGCGGTCGCCAAGATCGGAATGGTGGCCTACGATCCGAAGACCAACGCGATACTTGGTTCCGGTGGAACAAGTCTCGCTGCTGCCGACGACAACAACTGGTTCGTCATGGGAGTGGGACCATATCAGGCGGGCGCCGTTCGCACTGAGGTGCAAAAATCGACGACAGGCCCAGCTGCGAGCAAGAAGGGAGAACTTCCGGTCACGGTTGCCTTTTCTGCCCCCTCCCGCAGCGTCGTTCCTCCGGAAACACAACTGGCACAGGAACCTGCTGAGGACTCAGGGGTAAGCCCTGCCGCACATGCAGAAGTCCCCGCCACATCGACCAAGCCGGAATGGGCCCGCTAACCCCTGTCTCAGGGGAGTGTCTCCGCCACTTGTCGCTCAAACAGAGTGTTTGTTGCCTTTGAAACGCCGCAAGTTCGTGGGATGCGATCTCGACTTACGCCGCCGAACGGGCCCTGCAGAAGCCAGTTGGACCGAAGCTGTTTTGATTAGAGGCCATCGCCGACAATCTCCTGCATCCATGGGATTAACGCCAGCGATGCCCGTACCCACTGTCCCTGAGCCTCAGGAGCGGCTGCCTTTTCCCCCGGGAAGCGATGTCCAAAACACAGAACTCGGCCGCGTCCCCCTCAGTGGCCGCAGCTTCCATCAGCACCGCCTGATCAATCCCTCGCAACGCTGGTCCCCCTACCGAGTCGACCTCTCCATTGTGCTAACAGGCTTCGTTCGAGACAATTCCCGGTTCGCCTCCCGCTCCGGAATCGGGCAAATGTCCGCTTGATACGGAGCGAGTGGTCGTTAGCCTTAACAGAAGAGATGACGTTCCCCAAGTAGCGATCATTTTTTAAGGCGTTTGCCGCATCAGATTCCGGCTGTTTCGATGACAGGAACATGCAGGGGCAACGTATCCCCGATGTCCGAGCCCTCGGCAGGAGCTGACTGCAGTAAAACACGAACAAATGTGCTCGCTGTCGCGGGCTGAATAAGGAAGTCCAACGTTGATCGAAATTACTGGAACCCGAATCACACGCATCCAAGGCGAAATGGCGGGAATTCGGAGCGAAGCCGCTCTTCAGCGCAGCTTGGAGAATGCCTGTCTGGTTGCCAAAGTCTGCGAAGACTTTCGCGGTCAGGATGTGCAGGTTCTTGATCTGACGAATGTGACCTCCCTGTTTGACTTCTTTGTCATTGCGACCGGGAATAACCGACGTCAACTCCGGGCGATGGCTGATTCCGCAGACGATGTCATGGAATCCCGCCAGTCCTTTCGAATGGGAAGCGAAGGGGATGATGGCCCCTGGATTTGCCACGACTATGGAGACGTTGTTCTGCACGTCTTCACCCCGGATGGACGCGCACTATACGATCTGGAAAACCTGTGGGGCGATGCCATCCGCGTCGACTGGAAACCCGTCGCCCAGAAGATTTCGGGACAGAATTCAACGCCCCAGCCCGAGGACTCTCCCCCCGGACAGGACGAGAAGAACCCAACCGATTGACCGAAGCGGCCCCTCTGCCGAGGTTCGGAACGAATATTGACCCGGTGGTCAAATGCCTGAATTGACTCCGGAAATCGCTCCTCTACCAAGTAAAACTCTTCACCAGGTAAAACTTGGGCCAGAGCGGACGTCCCGGAGAGCGTCTCCCAGTAGAACAGGCCAGCACTCGATTTCTTTCTCACAATTTCTCCTCATTGTTGCTCCTGCTGACCCATGAACATTCTCCGACTGCTCAAGATCCGCTTCTCCGAAGTGCTGGGAGACCTGACTGAGAATCCGTCCCAGTATCTGGACATGATCCGGCCGGCGCAAGAGGCGCGATTCGGAGATTATCAGGCCAATTTCGCCATGCCTCTGGCAAAGCAGAGGGGAATGGCCCCACGCGCTGTCGCGGAACAGGTTGTCCAGAGACTCGACCTGAGCGACATCTGCCAGCCGCCTGAGATCGCAGGACCGGGCTTTATCAATCTCACGCTGCTGGATTCGTGGCTGGAACAGCAGGTAAATGCCGCTGCCAGCGATGAGCGGCTCGGCGTTCCAGTTGTCGAGCGACCGCAGACGGTCGTGGTTGATTTCTCCTCACCCAATGTTGCCAAGCCGATGCATGTCGGGCACCTCCGGAGCACGGTCATTGGGGATGCCCTTGTCCGAACCCTGCGATTCCTCGGACATAATGTCATCGCCGACAACCATATCGGCGACTGGGGTACCCAGTTCGGTATGATCATCTACGGGTTCAAGCATCTGGTTGATCCTACTGGTTATGAATCGGATCCGGTCACCGAACTGGCACGCCTGTATCGACTCGTCAATCAGCTCTGCGATTACCATGACGCCAGCGCAGCTCTCCCCGCAGCGGAGGCTCAGCTTCAGGAGCAGGAACAGAAACTCTCGGCTCTGGAAGCGGCTGCCGATCCAAACGACAAGCAGGCACAAAAGGATCTGAAGAAGCAACGTGCAGCCGTTCAGGCGGCCAGAGAGGAAGTGGCCTCTCTCAATAAAAAAATCGCTGCTGTCGATGGAGATCCAAATCTCAAGTCTGCGGCCGAGAAACATCCAGACATCAGTCGACTCGCGCGGGAAGAGACCGCGAAGCTGCACGCGGGAGATCCCAACAATTTGCGGCTCTGGGAAGAATTCCTGCCCGAATGCCTTCAAGCCCTTGAGCGGGTCTATCGGCGACTGGACATTCGCTTTGATCTCGCTCTGGGTGAAAGCTATTACAACCCCATGCTGGCTGACGTCGTCAGCGATCTGGAGCGACGAGGTCTGGCTCAGGAAAGCGACGGAGCCACCTGCGTCTTTCTGGAGGGACACACAGCTCCATTTATTGTCCGAAAGCGGGACGGAGCGTTCACCTACGCGACCACCGACCTGGCCACCATTCAATATCGGGTCAACGAACTTAAGGCGGACTCCATCCTCTACGTCGTCGATGCACGGCAGTCGGAGCATTTCAAGCAGCTCTTCGCCACGGCTCGGGCATGGGGATACGACAAGGTGGGTCTGCAGCACGTCAGCTTTGGCACCGTGATGGGGCAAGACGGACGCCCCTACAAGACCCGCTCCGGCGACACCGTCGGTCTGGAAAGTCTCCTTGATGAAGCGGTGGCCAAGGCACTTGAGATTGTCGTTTCCAACGATGACGCCAGAACAGATGCCGATGGCCGGCCCGCTCCGGAACTGACCGAGGGAATGCGGACGGAAATCTCCGAAGCCGTCGGAATTGGGGGGATCAAATACGCGGATCTGATGCACAACCGAGAGAGCGACTATGTCTTTGATGCGGACAAGATGCTCGCGATGAACGGGAACACAGCAACTTATCTCCAGTATGCTCACGCCCGCGTGCAGGGAATTTTCCGCCGCGGAGGGATCTCTCCAGAGGAATTCCGGGCCAGTGGCGCGTCCATTGTGATCTCCGACCCCGCAGAACGGACTCTGGCGCTGAAGTTGTGCCGGTACGCCGAAACGCTGGATGCGGTGATCGCTGATGCCCGCCCGAACGTCTTGACCCAATATCTGTTTGAACTCGCAGGGGACCTGACAACCTTTTACGACCGCTGCCCGGTCCTGCGTGCCGATGACGAACAGACTCGAAACAGCCGGCTCCGCTTATGCGATCTTGCTGGCCGGATTCTTGCCCATGGCCTTGGCCTGCTGGGAATTGCCGCCCCGGTGAAGATGTAAATTTCGACCTCAGAAACCGGGGAAGCAGATTGCGAAGCACTTGATTCAACCAACGCATCAGCAATCACCATTCCCGAAGTCGTTGATCCAGAGGGCCGTTAATTGACAGCCCGGTCAATGGGCCGTAACTTCCGTGCTGCTCCTTTGAAACGTCATTCGACTCCAGTTTCCTGCCACAAATTCGTGGAACTTATTCATGGTCCGCTCCCCGGAGGATTTTGCCCGTCGACGGCAACAGTTGAGGAAACGACTTCGCTCACGAAATGTCGACGCCCTCCTTGTTCAGGCCGAGCGGAACGTTTCCTGGCTCACCGGATTCACAGGCGACAGCACCTGGCTGATCGTGACCCAGGACAGCGAAGTTCTGTTGAGCGACTTCCGGTTCACGACGCAGCTTGAGGAAGAATGCCCGGGGGTTCCCACCCTGATCCGGTCCTCCAACATGAGAGTTGCTGATGCATTGAAGCAGGTTGTGACAGAGAGGCACATCGAGCGGCTGGGAATCGAAGGCCATGTCATCACATGCGAGCTGGCGGAGACGCTGAAGTCGTCACTCCCAGAC
This sequence comes from uncultured Planctomicrobium sp., assembly GCA_938015865.1. Classification (GTDB taxonomy): domain Bacteria; phylum Planctomycetota; class Planctomycetia; order Planctomycetales; family Planctomycetaceae; genus Planctomicrobium. Next base: position 1,041 of record CALLWY010000122.1, on the reverse strand, counting down.
GTCCAGCTGGAACTGGTCTCGCTGGAAGTGGAGGCCCTCCGGGCCATCAAGGACAAGGGAGAGATTGAGGAAATTCGCCACGCGATCTGGCTTGCAGAGCGTGGATTCCAGTATTTCAAAGCGATTCTCTCGCCGGAGAAAACAGAACGGCAACTGGCGGCCCATCTGGAGTTTGTTATCCGCGAGTTTGGTGGGGAAGGACTCAGCTTTCCAGCCATCGTCGCTGTCGGGGATCGTGCAGCACTCCCCCATTACCGGGCCGGGAGCCGACGGATTGGAGATTCGCCGATACTACTTCTGGACTGGGGAGCTTGTGGGCCGGGAGGGTATCGTTCTGACCTGACCCGGACCCTGCTGACAGGAAAGCCCGACCGGAAATTTGAAAAGGTTTACAAAACAGTCCTCGAGGCCCAACTGGCCGCCATTGATGCCATCAAACCGGGCGTCAGTTGTTCTGAAGTGGACGCAGCGGCACGGAATGTGATTTCCGCCGCTGGATTCGGCAAGTACTTTGACCACGGACTGGGCCATGGAATCGGACTGGATGTCCACGAAGCCCCCCGGCTCTCCCGGACCGTCGAGACGATCTTGCAGCCCGGAATGGTTGTCACGGTCGAGCCCGGCATCTATCTTCCGGGATGGGGCGGAGTCCGTATCGAGGACGATGTTCTGGTGACGCGGCAGGGCTGCGAGGTGCTGTCTTCAGTTCCCAAGGACTGGGAAAGCATTCACGTACACTGCTAAGTCTTGCATTTTACTACACTGACTTCACATGGACCGCCGTCACGTACAGGACGGGGCCAGAAAGTTTCGACGCGAGAACAGGCTAAGGTTCAGGCATGGCTGGGGATAGCAAGGGGAGCAAGCAATTCGACGTGGACGGATTGCGGCAACTGCTGGAGCTGCTCGAAAAGTACGATGTTCGGGAGTTCAAGCAGATCGTCGGGGAAACCAAGTACGTCCTGCGACGTGGTCCCCACGAAGTCAACGTCGTTCCACAACTGGCTGCCCCCGCAGCCGTTCCGGCAGCAGCTCCGGATG
>CALLWY010000121.1 GCA_938015865.1 uncultured Planctomicrobium sp. | reverse complement strand
CCTGGAGCGGCTGAGCGTGTACGATGGTTCGTGGACCGAGTACGCCCAGCGGGCCGGGATCCCCAATGGTTTGTTGCAATTGGAGCAGGTCCGTCTGCAAGTCATGACTGCTCCGGAGCATTTGCAAATTCTGATAGCCGCCCAGAAGGAGGGAAAGAACGCGCTTCCGCTAATGCTTCAGGTTGCAGCCCTTTCCAATGACCTTTTCATCGATCAACTGACATGGAACGGTCTTGTTCCTCTGCTTCTGGAAGATCCCGATCATTTCCTGCATGTCCTTCTGGATGAACAGACCGACCTGAAGAACTTGGGACGTCTCCTCCCCCGGACGATGACTGTGATCTGTTCCCAGGACAACATCAGCGGAGAGCTGGTGGGGACCACGCTGGCCGCAATTCTGCGACGTCCGGACCTTTCGGCACGATTGAAAGCAGAGTGCCTGAGCGAAGTGCGCCGTGCGGTTCAGAGTGAGACTCTTCCGCTGCCCAAGCTATCGTCTGTCATTCAGGCCTGTCGAACTGAGTTGAATTCACTAACGGGCGTTCCCAGCGAACTGGTCATAACCCTTCATGCGTTTGGTGGAGATTCCGAGGCCGTCAAAGCGATCCGGGAGAGCTTGCTCAGTCTGGAAAATCAGGATCGGATTCGTGTCGACGCAATGAACGTTCTGATCGCTCTGAAAGACCCGGAGATGCTTCCGACCATTCAGAAACTGCTGGCCCGGAACGATCTCAAGCTCTCTCGAGAGTTCCGCGCATCAATCCTTGATGGGATCGGAAGGTTGAACGATCCTGAGGTGGCAGATGTGCTACTCATGAACTTTTCGAGCTTTGAGGCGGATATTCAGCCGAAGGTGGTGGAAGTCCTGACGCAGCGACCGGCTTGGGCACTGGCTCTGTTAAAGACGATCGATTCCGGAAAAATCGACAAGTCTCTGGTGAACCTCAACCAACTCATTCGAATGAGGACCTTCAAGGATGATGAGCTTCAGAGTCTCATTGGCAAGCATTACGGAACCGTTCGGATGCAGCGATCAAACCGTCAAGGGGTGATCAGTCAGAAGCGGGACTTTCTTTATGGGACCCCCGGTGACCCCGTTGCTGGGATTGCCGTCTTCAAAAAGGTCTGTGCGCAGTGTCATCGGATTTATGGGGATGGTGCGGACGTGGGCCCCGACATTACTCGAAATGGACGAAACGACTGGAATCAGCTCCTGCAAAATGTCTTTGACCCGAGCGCCGTGATTGGACCGGGATATCAGGCGCGGATTGTTGCGACGGAAGATGGTCGTGTTTTGACCGGGATTCCAGTGGAAGAGACTCCCGAGCGGCTCGTCCTGAAGATTCAGGGAGGAAAGCTGGAGTCGATTCCTCGAAATGAAATCGAAGAGGATCGGCTCAGCGAACTCTCAATGATGCCTGAAGATCTTGAGAAATTGATGACACCGCAGGAACTGGCGGATCTGTTTGCCTTTCTGGCCCTTGATAAACATCCCAGCGACGAAACAGCAAAGATCTTGCCCGGCGCGCCAGCCCAGCGTCGACGAGTAAGTGAAGCAACTGCTCCGAAATGATCTGAATGACCACGTCATTCGAACGGAGTTGCTGTTGTCCCGGATCGAAGGAGAGACATTCGGGTCATTCGGAGCAGCATTTTTTACAGGGACGTGTTGTTCAGGTGATGCGCACCTTTCACTTTTGTCTCAGCAAGGGAATGCCCAAGCGGTTTTGTTGATGTCGGCACTCCGACAGGCAGCCGACTGGGCCTCCCTGTGCGGGTGTTCGCGTAGAGGTGCTAAAGGGGGCTAGAAATCAGCGGATCGTCTGGGGCTGGCCTGAGTGGCCGTTCCACCACCGCTCGCGTTGATGCGGCTGCGAGGCATGACTTCCTTGACGTCGAGCGTTTCCAAAGACTGATCCAGTCGCTGACGGAACGCCGGTCCGGAATTTCTGGGAGCGATCACCAGCAAAGCGGCCTGAACTTTCCCAGCACGGCGTTCATAAAGCGAAACCTGCCAGTCTTCGAATCGGGACCCTTTTTCAGGAGCGAACCGGATGACTGTGTAATCTTTGGGGGTGGTGTAAGCAGCGCGGGGGGAGTTTTGTGCAGGAATCCATTGTCGGTACCGGGTGTTCTCCCCCACCTTGGACACAACTCCTTCGGGAACAGTGACCTGAAGAACCCGCATGAGTTCTTTCTCCAGATCGGTCAGAAACTCTTCCGGCTTCCCGCTTCCCTGATCACTGGAGAGAAAGCGGTCCTGATTGGTGAGAAGATAAATCCAGACATTTGGCTGTCCGTCGGGAGAGTCGACGCTGGCCTGCCAGGCTTCGACGATGCCCGGAAGCTTCGCCCGAAGGATGTTCTCTTCCCGGGGATCATCGCCGACAATCAAATTCCCGTTCTTGTCTCTGGTCCGGGTGGGGCCGGGAAGGGGAGCGGCAATGGGTTTGGGGAGCCGCATGGAGAGTCCGAGTTCCGGGCGGCTCCAGGGGGCCGACAGCGACTCTTCGACTCCATTCAGATATTCGTACAACTGGGCCGTTTGTTGAAGCCTCTCTTCATATGTCTTTTGTCCGCATCCGGGAAGCCCCAGAATTGCGAGCAGCAGCACGAGACATTGAATCTTCGGAGAACTCTTGAGACGCCGGGATATTTTCTGAGGGCGCTGTGCTGTTATTGCAGGCTCCCTGAACCGTTGAACCTTTTCCCGATCAACCTCCGCTTGGGGTGCAGTTTGTGGATCAGAATCGACCCATGTTTGATTCAATGGAAGCAAGTCCGAGAATGGAGTCCCGGAAGAATTCGTGATGAGACGATTCGTTCCATGAGGAATGATCATGGGGAAGGTCGCAAGTTTCATGAAACTGTTCAACTCCTGCCAGCAACAGAGCTGACAAGTCGTCTTCAAACAGACAAGATAGTCGGAAACCGAGGGGAGTGTCGAGGTCGGGCCGAATTCAGGATGGCCTCGGACAATGGCTTGGGCCCATTTGAATCAGAGGAAATCGTGCGATGAACAATTCCGCGTCGGCTGGTCGCAGTAGTGTCGCCATGCAGGCACCCACCCTGATCATCTTCGGAGCGTCTGGAGACCTGACGAGCCGCAAGTTAATTCCTGCGCTCTTCTCTCTTTGCCGGAACGGGTTTCTTCCTGAGAAATCTCCGATCATTGGTGTGGCACGCCGCGGAAAGTCCGTTGATGATTTCCGCGAGGAACTGAAGTCTGCACTGATCGAGTTTGCTTCTGCCGATGAAGTCGCTGCTGGATGGGACAAGTTTGCGCGGCGTCTTCGTTACATTCAGACAGACTTTTCCAATCCTGAGGATTTCGTCGGCCTGAAAGAACGGGTCGAAGCGATTGAAGCGGAACTCGATCTCCCAGGGGAACGGATTGTCTATCTCGCGTTGACTCCTGAACTGTTTCTGCCATCAGTGAAAGGACTTGACGCGGTCGGAATGGCCCCGACCGATCCGAAAAAACTTCGTGTTGTCGTGGAAAAGCCTTTTGGACACGACATCACTTCTGCTCGCCAGCTGGCTGCGGATTTGTCGAAGTATCTGCATGAAGAGCAGATCTACCGAATCGACCATTACCTCGGGAAGGAGACGGTCCAGAACATCCTGCTGTTCCGGTTCGGGAACGGGATCTTTGAACCGCTCTTCAATCGGAATCATGTCGATCACGTCCAGATTACTGTGGCGGAATCACAAGGGATTGAGGGGAGTCGAGGGGGGTACTACGACGAGGCTGGTGCGCTCCGTGATGTTCTCCAGAACCACGTTCTCCAGCTTCTGTGTCTGGTGGCGATGGAGCCTCCGGCGCTGTTTGATGCGGAAAGCCTGAGGGATGAGAAGCTGAAAGTGTTGAATACACTTCGTCCGGGGAGCAGTAAGGGGGTAGATCACTGGGCCGTTGCCGGGCAGTACGCTGCGTCTTCCTGCAACGGGGAGAAGCTGAAGGCATACGTCGACGAAGAACGCATCGCTCCTGATTCCCGGACAGAGACATTTGTCGCGATGGAGACTCGGGTGGATAACTGGCGCTGGGCAGGCGTTCCGTTCTACCTGCGAACTGGAAAGCGAATGCCGGTCCGGGTGAGTGAAATCGCGATTCAGTTCAAGCTCCCGCCGATGAATCTGTTTCACACAGTTGAATGTGAAGGAAACATTTGCGAGATGGTCGAGAGTCGGCCCAACGTACTGATTTTCCGGATTCAGCCACGAGAGTCGATTGCGCTGCATTTCTGCGCGAAGCATCCGGGGATGCAGTATCAGTTGCAGCCGGTTGACATGGACTTCGACTTCAAGAAGACATTCCAGCTCAATCTTCCGGAAGCGTATGAGCGTCTGCTTCTGGATGTCATTCGTGGTGACTCGACGCTCTTTACCCGCGTTGATGAACTGGAAGCCGCCTGGGAATTTGTCGATCCGGTCCTGAAGCGATGGGCCGAGCCGGATCATCGGCCAGAGCTCTATCCGGCTGGAACCTGGGGACCGAAATCCGCAATGGACCTTCTGAAAAAGACCGACCGAACCTGGCGCACCCCGAGTGGAAAGTAACGGGGAGAGGAATGCCGTTGGGCGCGTGAGTCGTCGCCTCACCGACAGTCATGCTCTCTGGGAACTGGTCCTGCTGACAGAGCTTCCTGCTGGCAGAGCGATGTTCCCCGGAGAGCCGATTGCCAGAGATTAGGTTCCCGTTGCCGATGCGCAAGGAATAAAAAGCACTCAGGCTGGGCGAGGGATCACTTGCCTCCACCGGTTGGCCGGCGCTTCAGATACTGCTGAATGATGTCTTCTGCTCGCTTGGGGGCTTCTTCCTTGGCGATCGCAGCAGCCGTTTTTTCCCCTTCCGGTGTGGGGGTGGCTGGCTTCGGAGCAGGAGGCTTGGCACCTGTTTCCTCTGGATCAGGGAGTCGCAGTCCGACATCCCGGACGGCAGGGGCAGGGGAGGGTGCGGGAGGCTCTGCTGCTGGGGGAGCGGGAGCAACTCCGGGGACCGGAGCCTGTGGGTAGCCCCCCGGCATTGGCGGATATCCCATTTGCCCGGGAGGGGGATACATTCCCGGAGGAAATGTGGGATATCCATAGGGCATCATCTGAGGATAGCCCATTTGTGGATATCCCATCTGCGGGTAGCCAAGCGTGGGCTGCATCGGCATGGGGATGGGGCCTGCGAATTGCGTGTCCCCCACGACCGGCTGTTCAGGAGCGCCACCCGCGACTGCGGGCATGTTCACAATTGTATTTTCGGAGGGGGCCACCGGAATCTGGTATGAGGATTCCGGCTCGACAACAACGGGAGCAGCGGGTGTGGACGGCTGTTCAGATGGCTTCCCGATGGTTGTCTCTGTTTCCACTTTCAGATCGGAGACCGTCTCCAGTGCTGATTCCGTGATGAGCACCTCGAATTCGATCTTCCCGATCGAGACAACGTCACCCGAGTTGAGCATAACGCCCCCCCGGATTCGTTCTCCATTCACGAGAGTGCCGTTCGTGCTTCCCAGGTCGCGAAGTCGGACGGCAAATTCATCCACTGTAAAGACGCAGTGGTGCCGACTGACGGTGTCACTGTTTGGACGCAAGTGGCAATCTTCTTCCCGACCGATGAGGAATTTCCCTTCCGGCAAGGCGATCAGACTTCCTGCCTGTTTACCGGAAAGCACCTTCAGTTCGACATTCCGCATGTAACACGACTCCATCGACGTGGCAACGAGCGTGTGCCCGAACGCATCATTTGCGAGAGTACACAGTGACAGTCCACAAAGTGAAAGAGTAGGGAAACTGTATCTGTAGTGTCGCAGTCCCCAGATTGCTGGTTTTGTGAGAAAGGAGTTCCTCGTGAGATCCAGAAAGACACTGTGGAGATGGAGGGAAATAAAATGCAAAAGCAAAAGATGATGAATTCAGATTAACGTGACAAGGGATGGCTGTCAAAGTCAGGATCAGTGTCTGACCGCAGTTCTTTTTGAAGATTAACAAAAAAATGGGGGCAGTCAGTGGAAGCCCCTCTCAGGACCGCTTCATTTTTCCCGTCCGAGTTGCTGTCCCGTTTCTGAAAACGGCCTTCTGTTGCCCAAGTGTCTTGGCCAACCCGAAGCCCCGGTCCCGTGTGCTGAGACCTGATGCTGCGGAAATCGATGGGGGAATCGTTTCTGACCACATGATCCGCCTGCGAATCTCCCACTGGGGACGGGGTTCATGCGTATTGACCCGAATAGTCGATCAAAATAAACTTTTCAATTCGGGGGAGTTGCGGCGACTCTGCCGCTCTGCAGCGAGAGACTCTCCTGAAGTTCTCCCCCGTCATCGCTTGTCATGGTATTCAGCAAGGCTGAAGCCCAGTGAGGGTGAGCGCTGACGTTGTATTCATTTTGAACAGGATTATGCCCGTCGACGGAGCGAGCCCCGAGGATTCGAGGGGACTTCTGGCGACCGGTGTTTCGTCGGAACGGCTGGACGCAAGACATGGACTTCTTTGATCGCCTCGGTGAATTCTTCTCTTCTCTCACCGGGTTGCTGGAACGCATCATCCGGGCGATGTTTGGCTCGGCGAACGAACGTGCAATACGCAGCATCGGATTTGTGCGCGAACGAGACGGCTCGACGAAGGTGATCCCCGGAAGTGTTCTGGACCGCATCAACCAGCTCGAACCGGACATGCAGAAGCTGACGGATAGTGAGCTTCGCGGCCTTACCGACAAATTCCGCAAGCAACTGGCCGACGGCAAAACTCTAGAACAGATTCTCCCGGAAGCATTTGCCGCTGTTCGGGAGTCCGGCGTCCGTAATCTCCAGATGCGTCACTACGACACGCAGATGGTCGGGGGCTATATCCTCAATCAGGGCAAGATTGCCGAAATGGTTACCGGGGAAGGGAAAACCCTGGTTTCTTCGCTCCCTGCGTATCTGAATGCCCTTCAGGGGAAAGTCCATATCGTCACAGTGAACGACTATCTGGCGAAACGCGACATGGAGTGGATCGGGCCACTTCACATGGCGCTGGGGCTGACTGTGGGGGCCATTCAATCCAACATGAGTCCTTCAGCCCGGCAGAAGGAATACGCAGCGGATATTACTTACGGAACGAATAACGAGTTCGGCTTCGATTATCTTCGCGACAACATGAAGCCCCATAAGAGTCTGCAGGTACAGGGGCCGCTGGACTACGCGATCGTTGACGAAATCGACAACATCCTCATCGACGAAGCCCGAACTCCGCTGATCATCTCCGGCCCTGCGCATGACGATATCACCAAATACCCCCGAGCCGACAAAATCGCCCGGCAGCTGATCCGGGATGTCGACTTTGAAGTCAAAGAGAAAGAACACACCTGCCATCTGACCGATGAGGGTGTCCGCAAGGCCGAAAAGCTTGCTGGGGTCGACAGCTTCTACTCCGCAGGCAATATGGAGTGGCCGCATCTGATCGACAACGCTCTGAAGGCACATCACCTCTACAAACGTGATGTGAACTACGTTGTCGAGAACGGTGAGGTGGTGATCGTCGACGAACACACGGGCCGCAAAATGCACGGCCGACAGTGGAGCGATGGTCTCCATCAGGCTGTCGAAGCCAAGGAGGGGGTCAAAATCAAGGAGGTCTCCCAGACTCTGGCGACCATCACCCTGCAGAACTATTTCAAGCTCTACAAGAAGCTCTGCGGGATGACCGGAACGGCCATGACCGAGGCCAATGAGTTTTACAAGATTTACGGACTGGATGTGGTTGCCGTTCCGACCAACCGTCCGATGCAGCGTATCAACTATCAGGACGTCATTTTCCGTACGGAAAAGGAGAAATGGAACGCGGTCATCGATGAAATTGTCGAGGTTCATAAGACCGGACGCCCCGTTCTGGTGGGGACGGTTTCCATCGAAAAGAGTGAACGTCTTTCGGAGATGTTGAACCGTCGCGGGATCAAACACTCCGTTCTCAATGCGAAGTATCACGAGCGGGAAGCCGAAATCGTGGCTCAGGCCGGACGCCTCGGTGCGGTGACAATCGCGACGAACATGGCCGGTCGAGGGACCGACATTATCCTTGGTGGAAATGCCGAACACCTTGCATGGGAAGTCTTGAAGCACAAGTACCCCTCCCGGCTGGATGTGCCGAAGAAGGAGTGGGATGCCCTCGCCAGCGAGATCGCTGAGAAAGAAGGGATGAAAGCTGATGGCCGCAAGATTGCGGAACTCGGCGGGCTTCATGTGATTGGCACCGAACGTCACGACTCCCGGCGAATCGACCTCCAGTTGCGAGGACGTTCCGGCCGACAGGGTGACCCCGGTTCAAGCCGATTCTTCCTGTCGCTTGAAGATGACCTGATGCGCATCTTTGCCGGCGACAAGGTGAAAGCGATGCTCACATGGCTGGGGATGAAGGAAGGGGAGTCCATCGAACACCCCATGGTGTCCCGGCAGATCGAGAAGGCTCAGAAGCGGGTCGAGGAGCGACATTTCGAATCCCGCAAGAACCTCCTCGAATATGACGAAGTGATGGACTTCCAGCGCAAGGAAGTTTACAGCTACCGCCAGCGCATCCTCGATGGCGAAAACTGTCGGGAACTCCTTCTGGGGATGCTCGACAAGCAGGTTGAGAAATACGCAGAACAGTTCCTCAGTCCTCAGTATCGCTGGGAGACGGCAGCGGCATTCGCAGGTCAGGCACTCGGGATCGTCGTGGACTGGCGAGATATCCGCGACATGGACAAGGAACAGCTCAGAGAGTTCCTTCTCCGCGAGGCGCAGCATCATGCAGAGAGCCTGATTGAAGATCAGCTCGACGAGAAACTCCCGAAGGATCTTGATCAGCGTGAGTGGAATTGGCAGTCTCTGGCAAACTGGGTGAATCAGTATTTTGGCCTGAACACCAACGACCGGGAGCTGCGCAAGATCGCGCGGGGGAATCTCCCTGAAGGGGAATTCGACAGAGACGAACTTGCCCGTTATCTCAGTCAGCGTGCTGAAGAAGCCATCGGCCGGGTCGATTTTTCGCCACTGGATGTCATCCTCGATGAGAACTTCGGGCAGAAACAGCTGGCCGGCTGGCTGCGGCACCATTTTGGGGTTGAGATTACGGTCGAGGAAATTATCAAGCTGCAGGATGCTTCTCAGGCCATTTCCGAAGTTCAGGCACGCGTGCGTGAACGCTATCGGGAACGGGAGATTCGCTTCCCGGTCCTTGTGGGAATGAACAAGTACCTGGGCGGCCCTCATCCGGATCGGGATGGATTAATTGAGTGGGCAAATGCACGCTTCCAGACACAGCTGACCGAAGAGGATCTCAAGGAGAAGGAGCGTCAGCAGGTTGCCGAAATCCTCATTGAGCGCAGCCGCAGCTTCTATCCCAGCCAGAAAGCCTTCGAGCTGATGCAGCCGACGCTTTCTGTGTCGCCTCGAGAAGCCAATCACGCTTCGCTCAATGGCTCAGTGACCAACATCACCAATCTTGTCCGGGATCAGTTCCGAATCCGAATTGATCCATCGGAAATTGCCAACATGGACGCCCAGCAGGCGCGTCGTTACTGCCTGCAGAAAATCGATGATGTCTACCGACCCGAACTCGGTCAGGCGGAACGATACCTGCTTCTTGAAGTGCTCGACCATGCCTGGAAAGACCATCTCTACTACATGGACTACCTCCGTTCTGGAATCGGACTGGTGGGGTATGCCCAGAAAGATCCGAAGGTCGAGTACAAGCGGGAAGGAATGAAAGCCTTCGAGCAGATGTGGGATCGCATTGCCGAGCAGTCCACGTCCGCGATTTTCCGCCTGGAATCAGAGAGTTCACCACAGTTTTTGGAGTCGCTTTGGACAAATGCGACCGCACAGCATGCACAAGCTCGTTCGGCAATCGAAGAGTACCAGACCAGCGGTCCGGGAGAGGGAGGAGCCGAATCCGGTGGCGAAGCCAAAGCGGTGGAACCAATCCGTAATTTCGATACCAAAGTGGGGCGAAACGATCCTTGCCCGTGTGGAAGCGGCAAGAAATACAAGAAGTGCTGTGGTCAGGATGCGTGATCGTATCAGAAAACGAAGTGTCCGTCTCAATCATCCCGTTGTGGTGAAATGTGACGGATAACGCATTGTCAGCAGCCTCCTGACTATTGTGAGGGGGCATCCAGAACACAAATATTTACGGGCGTCATGATGTGATTGCGTCATGACGCCCGTAATGCATTTCCTCTCGTTCATTTCCATTTTTTGTTGCTTGGCTGCTGAGTGACGTTCCTGACTTCTTCAATCAGCCTTTCCTTCTTGCGAGGGGCTGCGATCTCCTCACAGGTCAATCCAGCAGTGGAATTTCTACTTATCCACTAGATTTTCCACTAGAGCCGTCTCTCTGGGGACATGCTGTCCCCCACTGGAACGTTGACGCGCCGGCAGACAAATGGCCTGACCCCTCCCCGGTCATGAAAACTCTTCCTTCGCAAATACATGTGGGATTGCGCAAAGTTCGATGGAGACTCGGTTTAAATGTTGATTGAAAAAATTCTTTGAAGATTCCTCGATGAATTCGCACGTATGAGGCATTACTTATTAGAAGTGACACTGTTCGCACTGGCCCCTTTTCTACGGAACAGTCCCTTCCATGTCCTCCTTTCTGCCAGAAAATGAAATACACCGGACGGTCACCGAGCCGTCACGGCAGGCGGAAATCGTTCGACTCCTGGCAGCAAACTATCGGCAGATTTTTGCTTCCGCCATGGCCATCGTCGGACGTCCGGAAGATGCCGATGACATTGCTCAGGATGCTTGTGTTGTCATCTGGGAAAAGCACAACGAATTCGAGCTGGGGACCAACTTTCGAAAGTGGGCCTGTCAGATCGCGTTCAATATTGCGAAGTCCTATGTTCGAAAACAGCGTCGCCATGGAGTTGGACTGAGTGACGAGGCGTTGGCCAAGGTCATTCAGATGCGGTCCGCTGGAAGTGAACTCTTCGAGTTGCGCCGAGAGCGACTTCGCCAATGCCTGAAAAAACTTTCTCGGGAAGACCGGCAATTCCTTGCTAGCTGTTATCGATCCTCCACGTCCATCATCGAGCTTGCCGCGAAGCAGGGGCGAACACCAGCATCGGTGAATTCGAAGCTGCAACGTTTACGAAAACGCCTGACAGAATGTGTCCATCGTCGGTATCCGGAAGGAGAAACGCTATGACTGAGGCGTTTTCTCCAATTGACGAGATTCGTCAACTGGTCGACTTTCTGGTTGACGGGAAGCTGACGCCCGCTGGGTATGCACGGATTGAAGAGCTGATCCTGGGTGACCAGCAGTGTCTTCAGACATATGTGGAACGCCTCGACTTTCATAGTGAGCTTGTTGATCAGGCAGACTGTAAAACACCTGAGGAATCGGTTCTGCAGGGGATGCAGCGATATGTTGATGTCGTCGAGCGTCCCAAACAGTTCACGACGAGGCAACTCGTCGTCTCGCTCATCTCCAGCGCCCTCATTGCTGTGCTCGGCCTCGGATCCCTGAACTATCTTGCACGGTATCAGCCAGCTCCGGTAGGGACCGTCTCGGCTCTGTCCAGTGAAGTCGAATCGACACGTAATCTGGAACTGGGGCAGATCATCCGCAGAGGAGAAACGTTAACACTCAAGCAGGGGCAGGCCATTTTACAAATGGATGGTGTCACGCTCGATCTGATTGGGGCAGTCTCTGTCCGACTGGATCAACAGGATCGAGTCACCTTATTAGGTGGGACAGTCGTTGTTAACGTTCCCCCTTCAAAGATCGGATTTACCGTCAAGACGGCAGATGCAGAAATCGTTGACTTGGGGACTGAGTTCGCAGTCACTTATCACGCAGAAAAAGGAACGGATGTCTCTGTACACAAAGGGGAGGTGCGGGCCACGTTAATTGATCATCTAGGGGCGCCATCCCGAGTTGTTGACGTGACCACTCTTCGGACAGTCCACCTGAATTCTCCGCGGTCATTCTTGTCAGAAATCGCCTTTCGCCCCCAGATTTTCGAAGAACTCTCGAAATCCCGAGGAGTCGTCCGCTTAACGAGTGGCAATCTCCGGATTCAGTCTGAGCCGCCATTATCACTTAGAGGCGGAGGACTGCCGACGACTAATTTCGCATTGATCATTCCAGAAAGACAGAATGTTACTCTTAAAGAGGATCTGACTCTATTAACCCTTCATGGGCAGAAAACAATTACGGCTGGTACTGTCATCAGCAGCTATTTCGTTCATTATGATCCCACGAGCGCATCGACCTATGCTCCTCGCGGCTCCGTTTCCTTCGCTCTTCCGGTGACGGCTCTTGTTGCCGATGCAGCAGCACTGAGGGTAACCGATTCGATTTTCGGACTCCCAGACACCATCTACGACCCGGGGGACTTCCGAGGTCTTGAACTCGCTGAAGACGAAGTGACCCTTTCGGATGATGGACGGACCGTCTCGTTCTACTTCGGGATTGAACCTCCCATCTATCTGGATCAGTTGCGTATTCTTGTCGAAAACGAACGTCCCACTTCAATTCCCATTTCTCAATAAATCCCGTTCTGCGCAGAATTCTAAACATCAACTCAACTCGGGTCGTTACGGAATCCAATTCTCTGAATCTTGTTTGAGGGCCATTTGTTCAGGAGTCAAAGTTTCGATTGGTTAAACAGTTCATTCTGGAGAATTTCTCATGTCCTCACTAAGTCAGCATCGAAAAGCAAGCGGGTTCACGCTCATCGAACTTCTCGTCGTCATTGCCATTATTGCCGTCCACATTGCATTACTGCTTCCAGCTGTTCAGCA
>CALLWY010000120.1 GCA_938015865.1 uncultured Planctomicrobium sp. | reverse complement strand
CTTTCCCGAGGTCTTCTGTTTTTTGACGCAAAAATCAAACCATCAATAGTTTAGGTTGACACCCCTTCTCCAGCAGGTGCCGATCCCCGCGAACTGAGTCTGTGTCGAACTAGAATGTTGAAGTTGACGTCAAGGCCCGAGTCTTCGCGAGTTCCTCAACCGGAACCAGAAACCGGGTTCCGGTGGACCGATCCAGCAAGCCAGCCAGGTTCGCGCTCGGTTCATCGGAGCGAACCAGAGCCTGATGACCGGTCAGATGTTTGATGTAGGCTTCAGCGGTGACGAATTTGCAGTCAGGCGCGTGTTGAAATCGACGGCGAAGTTCTGAAAGAGTAGCCATCCTGAGAAGGTCCAAACACACAGCAAATACCGGCTTCCAAGCCAGAATTGCCTGAAATATTCCCTGGACCCATCATCCCTGAGTCCAACGCGATCTCCCCGATCGCTGGGAAATCAGAGAGCAACAGAATCTGAATTTCGATCCTGTTCGCAAGGGATTATTTTAATCCCCCTCTCCCTCTCCTCCAAGGAATTCTTCGTTCGATTTTCGCATTCACCATTCTCGGGAAAGATCCCTATCACATGCAAAATCCCCAAAGCAGTCGGATCTGACACACAGATCAATATGTGCACCCATAAAAGGGCTTTGACGGAAAGATCACGCTCCGAAACCTTGTCCACTTTGCTCGTAGTACAGTTTTGCCCGTGCGGAATGCTGCTCGATGGGTGTCGGCGTCAAAATCCAAATCAATCCAACAATGAATCCAGTTTGCCTATAGACTGAAAAATGCCAATTGCTCCGCCAGGGCACACAATCCCTGCAGGACAAGGCAATCACCGCCATATTCATGCGGGAGCCTGATAGACGCATGTTGTACGACCTTCGCACTGAACTCCCGGATGGATTTTTGGAAATCGAGTCATCCCAGATTTCAAAGCTCTTCCCGAGGCCGACGCTGATCCATCTTCGAGGGCAAAGACCTGCTCCGCTGTTCGTTTCTGTTCTGCTTCATGGGAACGAAGATGTCGGCCTAAAAGCGATTCAACAGGTGCTCTCTCACCATCTCGGCCGGGAACTTCCCCGTTCGATCAGCCTGTTCATCGGAAATGTAGATGCAGCAGGTTCTGGACTCAGGCGCCTTCCGGGGCAAGTCGATTACAACCGAGTCTGGCCGGGAACTGACTCGCCCGAGGCCCCCGAAGCACAGATGATGGTCCAGATCGTCGAACAGATGCGGGAGAGAAACGTCTTTGCCAGTATCGACCTGCACAACAACACAGGACTCAATCCGCATTATGCCTGTGTCTGCTCAACAGCGACGTCACATCTTCAACTCGCATCGATTTTTTCGAGGACTGTTGTCTATTTCACTCGACCGCGGGGGACCCAGACGATGGCCTTCACGGATCTCTGTCCCGCTGTGACCTGTGAATGTGGAAAGGTCGGAGACTTCAGCGGAGTACGGCACGCTGCCGATTTCCTCAACGCCATCCTTCATCTTTCCTCAATTCCAGATCATCCGGTCGCAGATGGGGACGTTCATCTTTTCAGGACAGTGGCCACGGTCAAAGTCCCAGAGGATGTGCGGATTGCGTTCGGAAGTGGGGATGGGGATCTGATCTTCCCGGAACATCTCGATCAGATGAACTTCTGTGAGGTCGGTCCAGGGACTGAGCTGGCCTGCGTTCAAACGGACGGTCGAGGACGACTTCACGTGTGGAATGAATCAGGGGAGGACGTTTGCTCCGAATATCTGAGCCGCGTCGGGAATTCCATTCGTCTTAAAAAGCGGCTCTTACCGTCGATGCTGACGCTGGACGAGCGCGTCATCCGCCAGGACTGCCTGTGCTACTTCATGGAGAGAGCCCCGGCCACCTGATTCGCTGAAACAAGCGAATCCAGTTCAATTTTTCGGAGTTTGCCCGATGGATTGAATCATCTCACGCACCCAGATGGGAACGGGACCTGGCTTATCGCCTCGGTCTGCAGCAGCGAAATCTGCCTCGCCCTTCCAGTGGACATCATCGACCCTCATTGACAACAGCACCTGCCCCCGCTTCCCGTCAAAGACACCTTCAACCAGGTGGTAAACATCATTTTGACTTCGGGCGACATCAAACCGGAACGGGACAGGGCGTCCTTCAATTTCAAAGATTTCGCGATGGCTTTGGGATGGGTCGATCCGCAGTTCGGTTCCCCCCGGGCCTTCTTCAAGGAGCGTTTTCCGGATGTGATTCCGGATCGTATCATCCTGAGGCAACTGGGTGTTCACCTCCAGAAGTGTGATCACCCCGTCTCCAACATACCGTTGGTAATACACCCCTCGCAGCTGCACCACGAACGCCAGATTCCATTCAATCAGTCCGTGAGGCTGAAACGCTTCTGGAATTGTGATGTCTGCGATTTGCTTTGTGACTTCAATGGTCTGTTCCGGGGATTCGCGGATGACCGGTCGAAACCACCATAGGCCAATCCCGCACAGACAGCATCCGATGACAAAGAACGCTGCTACAGCTCCCGCCAACACTGCCAGCCAGGTTCGATTTTTGCGTTCGCGCGACTCCGGCCGCAGCGCGGCCCGCATTTTTTCGCTGGGAGTCAGTTCTTGTCGATTGCTCATGATGTGACTGGCTCGTGGCACCCTCAAGAAACGGATACATAAATGAAGAATCCGTTTAGCTGAACATCAGGGATGCCCAGCTAAACGGGATCATTTCACCAGCCTGACCAGTTTGGCGTTGCGAACAGCCGGCTCAGGCTGCTGCCGAACCATCCTTCTGAAAGAGCTTCTTCTCTCCCCGGACAATTTCCGGCGTGATGAGGTAGTGCCCTCCCTTTTCGCGATCCGGAAGTTCATACATGATGTCGAACATCACCGACTCGATCACGCTTCGCAGGCCGCGAGCACCAGTGTCTTTCGAGCGGGCAATTCTCGCAATTTCGCGAAGCGCCTGTGGATGAAACTCGAGTTCGGCCCCTTCCATCTCGAACAGCTTGGTATATTGCTGGACCAAGGAATTCTTCGGTTCTGTCAGGACGTGAACAAGTTCGTCTTCGGTCAGGGCCTGCAGAGTGCTGAGTACTGGCAGTCGCCCCAGCAATTCCGGAATCAGACCAAATTCCAGAATATCCTCGACGGTGACGTGCTGGAGAAGCTCCCGTCGCTGTTCTTCTTCGTCACGAGCATCCTGGCCGAAACCGATCATCTTGCGGCCGAGGCGCTTGGCAATGATGTTTTCCAGACCGACGAACGTCCCGCCGCAAATGAACAGGATGTTCGAGGTGTCCACCTGAATATACTGCTGTTCCGGATGCTTGCGTCCCCCCTGAGGAGGAACATTTGAGATCGTCCCTTCGAGCATCTTCAGAAGGGATTGCTGGACTCCTTCCCCAGAAACATCGCGTGTAATGGAAACGTTCTGACTCGTCTTCCCGATCTTGTCGATCTCATCAATGAAGATGATTCCGCGCTGAGCTGCTTCGATATCGAAGTCTGCCGAGTGGAGAAGTTTCAGCAGGAGATTTTCAACGTCTTCACCCACATATCCCGCTTCGGTGAGCGTGGTCGCGTCCCCAATTGCAAATGGGACCTGCAGGTGCTTGGCAATCGTTCGGGCCAGCAGCGTCTTTCCGGACCCGGTCGGACCAATAAACAGGATGTTGGACTTTTCGATTTCGACGTCGTTGTCCACATCCTGCGAAAGAAGCAGTCGCTTGTAGTGGTTGTGGACTGCAACCGCCATGGTTTTCTTGGCGTGATGCTGTCCGACAATGTATTTATCCAGATGTGCGACGATCTCACGAGGAGTCGGGATCTTCTGGAACAGTTTCTTACTTTCGCCACGTCGTCGCCGGTCCTGGTCCAGGATGGACTGGCAAAGATCGATACATTCGCCGCAGATATAAACGTCTCCGGGGCCCTCAACGAGAGGACCTACATCCCGGTAGCTTTTTCCGCAAAACGAACAGTTGGCGTTTTTCTTCCCCGTCCCCTTACGGCCGGAGGTGAAATCCTTGGAGGTCATGTAGAACCCTTTATTACGCTTGCGTACGAGACCAAACCCGTACGTATGCCTGCTTCGCAACCCCCTCCATGTTTCGGTTGCGAATCTCGATTGCGGAGATTGTCATCATGAACGAATACAACACTGTTTGATCCAACCTGCCGGAGGAACGTGAGGAAGGCTCCTTCAGCATTACTTTCCGGAAGACGATCGGAATGAGCTTTAGTCGCTACGTCTTTCGCTCTCCAGAAAGCTGGCTCTTGATGGATCGGAATTCCGCCTCTGAGAGGACACCCTGCCGTCTCAATTCTTCCATATCGTCGAGAATTTCATCCGTTTTGTCGGCAGGATCATCACTATCCCGAAACCATGCACGCAGATAATGAACTGCGATGCCAAGAATCACTATCGCAATTCCGAGGCCAATCCAGTAGACGAACGTCGAATTTAGTAGATTCTGCAATGTTTTGGCGTTCATCAACTCGTTCTCCGAAGCCACCTTCGGCATTATCCGCCAGAGAATGCCGCAGAACAAGATCTGGACGTCAGAAACCGGCCAGATCCGCCGACGTCTTCATTGTTCTGGTCTTCATGGGGAATGCAGTTTTTTCAAGTTGTTCTTGGCAAAATGACACCGAGCGTGATCTGTGACTCTCGGAACTTTGTCTCGAAATTCACCAGCGAATTGCGAATTCTGCAACATTTCTGCCGGGACTGCCGATTCCACGTGTAGCGACGCATCTGGCAGACCGTTCGCTTGGTCTGTCTGAATCTGCGCTGCTGTTTGTTTCCGAAATGAATCGACAGGGTTCTTCGACAAACGGAGACAAATTTTCCGCCCAGTTCTGTTGAAAAAGGATTTCGATAAATGCTTTTAAACGTGAGTGATGTTGCACTGCAAACGGCCATTACCGTTCAGTCGACAGCTCCCATTTCTGAGGTGGAAAACCGGCTGATTCAAAATCCAGTCAGTCGTATCTATGTGACGGATGAAGAAGAGCGGCTCCTCGGGGTGGTTCCGGACCATGACATTTTGAGCTATCGACTTCTGGGAGGCGATGGACAGGGACGGATTGGCACTCTCATGATTCCTCCTTCCGTGACCATTACTCCATCAACCCGGCTTTCGGACGCGATTCGGCTTCTCTGTCAGAAAGAAATCGATTGTCTGCCGGTCGTCACGGGAGAGAGACTGATCGGTCAACTTTGCCGGAGCCAGCTGTTTCGTCTCCTCCATGAACAGAACTGGCAGCTGCCTCGGGAGTCGACGGAACCTGTCCTGACTCCACTTGCTGTTGTTGGCGGAACTTCATTGGAACCGGTTCGGGAAAGTCTGCGGCTTCGGATTGCCTGAAGTGGGTAACCAGCATCGAATTTTCAACTAACCGTGCAGGAGTCCTGCCTGCGGACCGATACAAAGGACAACCGGATACCTTGGCGAGGGTGTCCGCATGGATGGAATTCCCAGTGATGTGGCATACGTACACCACACGCAGACGGAGGCCCGGGGGGGCGATCCACAAGGGGGACTAGGATGCGACGGATTGCGAAGCTGTCATTCTTACTGGCGCCGATCTTCATGGCGTCTCTCTCCGGTTGTGCCACGTCCAGCTGGATGAGTGGATCTCCGGCGACCGATCCGCGAGAAGCACGCATTAGCCGTCTGATGTCTGTCGCTGCGGATTTCGAATCGCAGGGAAAACATGATTCGGCAATGCGCGTCTATGAGCATGTTCTCGCGCAGTATCCAGAACACCCCGAAGCACAGCAACGGCGGGAGCTTCTTGCTCAGCAGGGAATCAAGAGTGGTGGAAGACCTCTCAAGTCTGAGCCTTCAACAATCGCCAGAGAGCTTTACGCGTCTGCGGCCCGGCCTCGGTCCGTCGTCCCTCTTGGCTCTGAAAACAACACAGCAGAAGATGCGGTCACAACAATCCATCGCAAGAATGCCGAGCTGGCCCAGGTGCTTGCGAAGAAGAAATACTCAACGCACCCACTTGTTGCGATCCCAACCAGTCACAATCCGTTTGACAACCAGCTGGAGCCAACTCCAGTTGCAGAACAGTCGCTGATCGTCGAATCGAAGGCCAACCTGGTCAATATCATCGACAGTGTCAGTGGAAGTGTTGAGGACCCGGGCTGGGTTGCCGCTGGAACATCGAACAGCTGGACACTGGTGGCAAAAGATTCGACGTTCCCATCGGGTTGGCGTGCCGCTTCGGATGAGAATTTCCAATCGTTCGTCGAAACGGAATCGTCTGAGGAAACAAAGGTCGCTACTGTAACAACTTCACAGGAACAGAACGGCGACGAATGGTTCATGGCTGTGGCTGCAAAGAAGCCAGCAGAAGTGCCGACGGCAAAATTTGAAGCAGAGGATGGCTGGCAGACCACACCAACCAGCTCTGTTGTGGATCTCGTTGCCACGTCGACAGAGACGTCACAAGATGCCTGGCAAACGGCTGATCTCACCCGTGAGCAATTGGTGTCCGAATCGGTAGCGACCGCCCAAGCCGAGGCCGCGCCAATTGAGCCGGTGCAAACTGAGCCGGTACAATTCCAGTCCGTTCAAAACCGGGCGACTCGCCATCTGAGCCTTCTGGAGCTGTGTGACAAACTTCCTTCTCATATTCGTCCTCTCGTTGAGAAGTTAGAACATCCTGATCCTGTCAAACGCATTGAGGGCTTACTCGAGCTGGGTGAATTGAAAGAAGAAGCGGAGGCCGCTGGCGTTGGAGTCTATGCGATGATGGAAGACGCCGATCCAATTGTTGCGATCTACGCAGCTACGACGCTTCGTCAAATCACCGGTGACTCCTGGAGCTCTGTTCATACTCTGATTTCGTACCTCGAACATTCTGATCCGGGCATTGCGCAGCTGGCAGCTTATCTCCTCGGACAGATAGGACCTGAGGCAATGGATGCGGTCCCGGCTCTGGAGAAGCTCCGAAATAACGGGGATCAACTGACATCCTTGCATGCATCTGAAGCTCTGACTCATATTGCTCCAGCGGATTCTGTCTCCGTTCAGAAGCTGGCGGAGGCACTGAAGTCGGGAGACCGTGAAATTCGATGGTTCGCTGCGGTCTCTCTGGGGTCCGTCACTGGAGCATGCGAGGCACAGGCGGCACAGGCCCTGAAAGAGGCACTTCGCGATGGCGAGACGGAGGTTCAGGTCGCCGCGTGCTTGAGTCTGGGAGGTCTTGGAGCGAATGCAGTCATTGCCATCCCGGAACTGGAACAGGCAAGCCAGTCCGATGTGGAAGATGTGAAGTCTGCTGCTGAAACCGCACTTGCCTGCCTTCGCGGATAAGCGACCCACGACAACAATCTGGATCAACGTCTCTGCAAGACGTCTGAATAAGAAACGCCCCGTGAAGAACGGGGCGTTTTTGTTGTATTGAGAGGGAATTGATTGGTTTGCTCAGACCTTTTGGATCCTGCGACTGCGACGGCTGAATGAGTTGAACGAGACATAATCCCAGTGCCGAAACAGGTCGCTGGCCTTGGTCAGCTCTTGATGAGAGCCGACACACTCCACTTTCCCTTCATGGAGCATCACCACCTTGTCGCATCGCCGACAGGTACTCAGACGACCCGGTAAGTAAATCATCGTTCGCTTGGCTGCCAGTCGCTGATAAGCATCATCAATCAATGCTTTGGTGTCGTCGTCGAGCGGAACTTTTGGTTCCTCAATAATCATCACTGCGGGGTCACGTAGCGCCGCTCGTGCCAGTCCCAGGCGGAAGGCGGAGCCGATATCCAACTGCTCTCCGTGTTCTCCCAGTACTGTCTCATAGCCCTGCTTCAGCCCCGAAATCAATTTGTGGGCGTGAACCAGCTTTGCTGCCTCGATTGCATCCTGAACGGTATATCTGGAATCACCACACAGGATATTATCTAGAACTGTTCCCGAAAGAATCGGGTCTTCACAGCTAACGTAGACGGTCTCGGTCCGGATCGATTCGAGCGTTCCCCAGGCAATATCTTCGCCATCAAAAAGGACCCGCCCTTTCGTGGGTTCGATAAACCGGGGGAGCAAATATGCGAGTGTCTTCGGAAGCAGCGGATCGAGCGAAACAAGAGCCACCTGTGTTTTGGCTTCGATTCTCAGGTCGACACCGTTCAGGATGTTGTGGCCAAGTTGCTGGTAGTGAACCGATTCCAGGACGATTGATTTGGAAACGGGTTCAATGAACTTGGCCCCGACTGCCTGACCCACCTCCGGAATCTCATCCAGATAACGATAAATACGATCCCCGGCTGCAACGAGATCCTTCTGAGCTTGTCTCAACCGGTCCCAG
Source organism: uncultured Planctomicrobium sp. (assembly GCA_938015865.1). Taxonomy (GTDB): domain Bacteria; phylum Planctomycetota; class Planctomycetia; order Planctomycetales; family Planctomycetaceae; genus Planctomicrobium. The sequence continues at coordinate 24,412 of CALLWY010000120.1, read as the reverse complement.
GAATTCAATTCGATCGTGATCAGGCCGAGTGCGACGATCATCGCCACTGCGCTTGCCAGTGGGAGTGGGGCGACGACGGAAACAACTCGCAATGAGATCAGCAGCAAAACGAGTGTCATGCCGACCCAGACCACAAAGTGTCCTGTCGAGAGTGCCCATCGCTCTAATCGTCGTCCGGTCTGATGCTCGGATGTCATCCGTTCCAGATGACGATTAAAGAGGGCCAGCTGGAACTCTTCCATGTTATAACCGCGGACGAGCCGGGTCTGCTTGAGTGCCTCTGCCAGAAATCGGACTTCCGTCTCCGCATGCGCTTCCGCAATTTGCCGACGGACGATTCCTTGTTTTCGCTCATAGCGGAAAATGAACCAGCAGCCAATTGTGGGAATCAGGCACTCGATCCCGAGCCGCCAGTCAATTGCCAGAACGGAGAGGATCAAAGCGGGAAGCAGGAAGGCACTCCGGATAAACCTCCATCGCCATTCCGTCGCCGACTCGCGGACCGTCTCAGCATCATCAATGAAATGCTGCAAAGCCGCCTGAAATCGCTGGCCTGTCAGATCGCTTGGGCCGAGACGGAGCGTTTGACGATGAATGGCGCTTCTCAGCCAGGTCGCCATCTCCCGGGCAGAGCGAGCTGCACAGACCCGGGACTGTCCGCGGGCAACGGAATAAAACACGATGCTCGCCAACGTCAGTCCCACCAGAACTGAAAGTGCCCCCGATGTTGTCTGGAGGATGGGAAACGTCGCAATCACCGGCCGGAGCCATCCCCATAGCATCAGCCCCTCAAACCGGGATGCCTGCAGTTCCAGGCCCGGATCTGAAGGGACGGCCTCCGCTGGAACTTGTAGAGGGGGGGCCCCGCGTGTGACGAGCACATCCACCAGCAGCGTGATCAGGATCAGGAGGACCATCAGCGAGATGGCAGCACCTGTCATCCAGCAAAACAAACCAATTCCATGCCGATCTAACCAAGATCTTCGGGTCACCAGACGCCGCAGTGGGGTCATCATCGCAGACATGGAATTCCGTCACAGCAGAAGAATCAGGGATGTGTCCGCTTCAATTAACGATGTCTGCTCCTTCAGAATCGATACAGGCTCGTTTCTCGAACTTCAATCAGGCAAGCCATGCCTCAACAAGATACTCACCCTTCCAGAATAACAGGGCATTCTGGAATAGAACGAAATCTGTCCCGACAAAATCTGTCCCGCTCTGCCAGTCTCTCTGACTGGGGCAGTCCGACCCGCAACGAACATTACGAGGTCGTCTTGTCCCAGTATTTACAGCTGGGCTCCGGGATTGCATCTCTGCCTGAATTTTATGCCAGGTCGCGATCTTCAAACAGCAAAAATCCAAGCAGAATCATCGCAGCCACGTAGGCCAGACAATACAACCCAGCCAAACCAATGTAATCAGGAGGGATCACCTTTCCTGTGGAAATGGCCGCAGACATATTGAAGTTGTCGAAGCCGGGGAAGATCGTTGCCAGCAGCTGAGCAATAAACTTCACGTACACGCTCTGCGTTTTGGAGAGGACCAAAACGGGGGTGAGATGACCAACCACGAAGACGGCAAAGCATGTACTGATATTGACGAGCATCGGCACACGAGTCGAAATGGCAACGCTGACCGCCGTCATCACTGCAACTTCCATCGAAATGAGCGTCAAACCGGGGAAAATTGTCCGGGCAACCTCAAAATACTCGCGATTCATGAAGGGAACCTGGAAAGGGAGTCCCCACAACGATTTGAAATAGACGAGAGCAGACTGCTCTTTCGATTCTTCCTTCAGGTCATAATGGACCTTGAAATAGGTGAGGAAGAAAAACACAACCCCCAGAATGGCAATCATGATGAGGGCTGACTGAAAGATTCCCACATATTTCCCAAAGACAAACTGCCGGCGATTGATCGGCTTGGACAGCAGCGTCATTGCTGTCTTCCCTTCAATTTCATCTGCCACACTGATGCTGGCCGTCCACACGCAATGGAGGAGTGCACAGATCAGGACAGTCGCCAGCCCGCAGTCGATATACATCTTGGTGTCGTCACCCATTGAGAAAAACGGCACCCAGACGTTCATGGCGATCACAGTCAAACCGATCACCGTCATCAGCACAAAGACCGGCTGGCGGATTGCTTCTTTGGTTGTCGCCCGTGCGATGACCCCGGACTGTGTCGCATAGTTCAGGGTAATCAGCCCCAGAATGAAGGGGATCCAACCCAGCATGAGCGCCGTGTAAGGCAATCGGACAGCGACGTCTTCCGCCTGAGCCAGCAACAAGGGAATCTGAGCCAACATCGACGTTTCTCCGAAAATTCAGGCTGCCTCTCCAGACGGCCTGAATCAGACACCGTGGTGGAATCTTCGACTGTGGATGAAATAGACTAACATCATGCGCCGGAACGGCTCCTTAATGCTGCCGGGCGCAGAGGCTGGTCCTTCACTGTACCGACGCGGAAGACAACGTTCAAATCCGTCCACATAGAAGCGGACGACTGACGAAAGCTCCCCCTTCACATGTCGTTATTTTCTGAACTGGCCCTCTCCCGTCGTCACTGGATTGATACCGTTCTCATCCCGTGGTGCAAGGCTGCTCCCCGTAAGGAGTTGCTGCTTGCTGAACGGGAATGGATTGACATCGCAGGACGCCCCTCACCTGAAGCAACTCTCTGGCTGTGGGCCTGGAGTCGCTTTCCCGTTCTCTACGATCCCCAGCTCCCCTCAATCAACGAGACGCGGGCTGTCACCGTTTACTGTCTCAATGGGAACCGGGCCTCAGGATACCCGGATGCGCGACGATCTCACTCCGGTCAATTGCACCTTGTGGACGAAAATGGCAAAACACATGGACCATTTTCGATTGATGAGATTGTGCGGGTGGAATTGGTTGGGAATGATGCAGCCCCTCCCAACGGTGACAACGGGGCAGAATAGTTCCCTCCGAATTTCAATCTGCACCGTCGGACCGGGAAAACAATGACCGGTTCAGTGGGCCTGGCTGAATCTATCGATGGTGAGACTGACTTCCGCCACAGTTCGGAAGCAATCTCCCCTTGGGATGATGTCTGAGCCTGCTTCCCCTTCCCCCTGCAACTGAAGCCCCGCTGGAGAGCTGTCATGTCCCACCGCGCCACGAGTCGCATTTTTTCAATGTTCCTGTCGGTGGCGTTGATGACCGGGACCTCTATTGCGCTCGGGCAGGTCACATCTTCTACAACGGCAGGGGATACTCCCAAAGATTCGAGTTTTCAGATTCAGGGGGAATATCTCACCCCGGAGAGTGGCGGTCCTCGCAAAGGAGTTCAGGTTGTTGCACTCGGGAAAGGCACTTACCGCATTGTCATCTATTCCGGGGGACTTCCCGGAGCAGGCTGGGACCGAAAGCCTCCGCAGATTATGGAGGAAGCAGACTCAGACGATGTGACTCATCTGATTGAGTCGCTTGGTGCGAAGAAGGTTCAGCGACAAAGCACCACATTGGGACAGGTTCCTCCGGAGGGGGCGATCTTCCTGTTTGACGGAACAGAAGAGAGCCTCAAAAACCATTGGAGACCGGGAGCCAAACGAACGGAGGCTGGGGACCTCCTCGCCGGGGCAACCAGTCAAATGCTCTTCCGTGATTGCCTTGTCCATCTGGAGTTTCAGACTCCCTACATGCCGCAGGCACGTGGACAGGGCCGGGGAAACAGTGGGGTCTATCTTCAGGGACGATATGAAGTCCAGATTCTGGACTCGTTCGGTTTGCCGGGACTTAACAACGAAGCTGGAGCGATCTATGCAATCCATGCTCCGATGGTGAATATGTGCTTCCCCCCGATGTCATGGCAAACTTACGACATCGAGTTCACTGCTCCCCGGTTTGATCACGAAGGGAAGAAGGTTTCCAACGCGAAGATGACCGTCCGGCACAATGGCGTTATTGTGCAGCAGGATGTGGAAATCCCCGGTCCAACACGGGCAGCCCCGTTCAACGAAACGCCGGACGATGGTCCGCTCTATCTTCAGGACCATAACAACCCGGTCTCTTTTCGAAATGTCTGGGTTGTTCCCCGCGATGCAGACAGAGAGGCATTACGGCCACGGATTCCCGGATACGAACGTTTTCTCGCCCATGGAGATCGGAACATCGAAGCGGGACGCCTGCTGCTCGGTGAACTGGGGTGCCTTCGATGCCATGCTGCCGATGCTGAGATTCAGGCGAGCCTCAACCTGCGAGAAGCCCCCCGACTGACAGAAGTTGGTCAGCGAATCAATCCCAGCTGGATGAAGGAATTTCTTTCCAGTCCGCATGTTTCCAGGCCGGGAACTCTCATGCCGGATCTGTTTGCAGGCTGGAGCGAGGAAGATCGCGACCACGCTTCGCTGGCTCTTGTTCATTACCTGGCAGACGAAACTCCATTCCCATATTTCCCGCCAAATCCGCGCAAATGGACAGAGGGGGCAAACCTGTTTCACACCATCGGCTGTACCGCCTGCCACCCTCCGCAGGATGGAACGGCCGTTCCAGATTCCACCTCAGTTCCACTTACTGGGCTGAACAGGAAATACAATCTGAATTCGCTGGCGAGCTTCCTGCAAAAGCCCCACCAGACACGCCCTTCGGGGCGAATGCCGTCCCTGAATCTGACGGACAACGAGTCAGCCTCACTGGCCCATTTTCTGCTCCGCAATGGAGATGTCGAACTGATCCCCAATATGCATTTCAAGGTCTACGAGGGGCAGTGGGACAAACTTCCGGACTTTGACACCATGACACCGGTCCTGGAGGGGGAGTGCTATGGTTTCGATCTGTCGAAGGCTGGACGATCCCAACATTTTGGAATGCGATTCGAAGGGTTTATGGCCCGGCCCCGTCAGTTGACCGTCGAGATGGGCCTTGGGAGCGATGATGGATCGCGAGTGACAATCAATCATGTACTGGCAGTCGAGAATGACGGCGTTCATCCCTACCACGTCATCTGGAAGACGGTCCGGTTTGAGGATCTGCCAGTCATCCCGGTTCGAGTTGATTTCTTCCAGAATGAAGGCGGGATGGAGCTTTCCGTCGAAATTAAACAGGGCAATGCTCCCGCGATTGACCTTGCCAGCCTCATTTCGCTTCGACCCGAAGATGTTCGCTCAGGGAAGGAACCGGGGGCAAAACAGCAAGGAGACACGCCCGGGGTATTCGTCAGGGACCCGGAACTGGCCCGCCAAGGGCGGGAACTGTTTGAGACACTTGGTTGCGCCAATTGCCATGAGCGAAAAGAGGGGGACCATCGTGTTGGCAGTCTGCTCCGTGCCCCGGATCTGAATCAGCTCAATCTTGCTCAAGGATGCCTCAGCGCGACTCCTGTTCCGCTCAACGGGAAAGCGAAATACCCCGACTTTCATCTCAGTACGGGGCAACGACGGGATCTGATTGCTGCCCTGCAAGCACTGGCGACCACAAAACAGGCGACCCCACAGGAGCGGATTGAGCGGACGTTGATCACACTGAACTGCTACGCCTGCCATGAACGTGAGCGAACCGGAGGCCCGGAGACAGCCCGCAACCACTTCTTCACCTCAACGGAAAAGGAAATGGGGGATGAAGGTCGATTGCCCCCGATTCTCACCGGGGTGGGAGACAAACTTCAGGACCAATGGCTCGCGAAGGTTCTGGATTCCGGGGCCAGGAACCGCCCTTACATGCTGACGCGGATGCCCGCCTTCGGAGCGAAGAATGTTGGAACTCTTCAGGCAGATCTCGTGGCTGTGGATCGACGAAATGAAGCAAGCCCGGTTGAATTTGACGAACCCTTCCATCGAACTAAATCCGCAGGTCGGCGTCTTGTCGGGAATGGAGCACTCGGGTGCATCAAATGTCACACCTTTGGCAATCATCCCTCAACGGGGATTCAGGCTGTTTCACTCACAGAGATGACCGGCCGAATCCGTGAGGACTGGTTCCGACGTTACCTGATCGATCCTGCCCGGTATCGTCCCGGAACGCGGATGCCGACTGGATTTCCCAACGGGCAGGCTGTTGTTCGTGATCTCTATAACGGGAATCCCGATCACCAGACCGCTGCCATCTGGACCTACCTCGCCGATGGAGACAAAGCCGGGATTCCCGATGGGCTTATTGCCGGCACAATCGAACTGATCCCGAAAGATGAACCGATCCTGTATCGGAACTTTCTGGAGGAATCGTCGCCGGGCAGCTTTGCGATCGGCTATCCGGAACAGATTCATGTGATCTGGGATCCTCAGGAACTCTCGCTGCGCCGCGCTTGGCAAGGACGATTTATTGATGCCTCCAAACATTGGACCGGACGGGGAAGTGGATTTCAGGGGCCGTTAGGAGACAACATCATCAGTCTCGACGCCGGCTTTCCGTTCGCGCTTCTGGAGTCATCTGACTCCCCCTGGCCGAATCTCCAGATCAGGGAGACTCCAGAATATCGATTCACAGGATATTCCATTGATGAAAAAGGACGTCCGACATTTCGATACCAGACCCCCTTTGGAACCGTGACCGACTTCCCCGAACCTGTGGCGAAAACGTCAAATGAGGGAATTTTGCGGCGACATCTGACCATTCACTCCGATTCCAACGTCAACAACCTTTATTTCCGTGCCGCGGTTGCTCAGAAAATTGTTCCAGTCGAAGGGGGATTTCTGGTCGATGATTCGTTTCGGCTTCGATTCACGGGGGGCGGGGCCCCGTTCATTCGAGAGAACGGAAACCGGAAGGAGCTTGTCATCCCGATCCCCTGTTCGGGTCGTTCTGAGTTTGCCGAAGAGGTTGTCTGGTGACGATTACAGCAGCAATCATTGTGGTTGCAGGGGATTGACCCATTTGCGTGATTGTTTAACCGGTCTGACCTGCTCAGGCGCAATAAACACTACCTCTAACCGTTGCACGTGTCATGCTCCGCAGGATCAGGCTGACCTGCTGTTGCTGTTACATTGCAACTGTTCGGGATTCTCTTCGTCAAAAGCAGCGTTTCCATTCGCCCATTTGAACAACGGCTAAGCTAGTGTTGCGTGGACGTCCGACCAATGAAGGGGAGGACAGAGACACGACGCGAATGAGGAACGGAAGTCATGCTGGTACTCAGCCGGAAACAAGATGAAAAGATCATCATTGGAGACTCCATTACGCTGATGGTCGTCTCGATTCAGGGGGACAAGGTGCGGCTGGGCATCGAAGCCCCCAAGAGCGTGAGCATTCACCGGGAAGAAGTCTATCAGGCCATTCTGAAGGAACGGGACGATGCTGACATCCCCGACCGGACCGATGCGACCGAGACTCGCTAGCCCCGAAGGCAGGCCGATCTGCAGGCGTCACTCTCCCTGAGTCTCTCGAAGATTCGCTTCTGCCCCTGTCTCAGCTCGCTCAAGAACATACATTGCGCAGTGCGCTCTGAGGTTGGCGTGCCATGCCCGGTCCACTGCCCGCGTTCCGATAATCGGGATCTCTTTCACAATGCGGAAGTTCCCGCGCCCCGCCAGTTCACGAAAGTCGAGCATCGACAGGAAGTGAATGTTGGGTGACTCATACCATTCATAGGGGAGATTGTCCGTCACCGGGACTCGCCCCAACAGGCCAACCTGCAGCCGTACCCGCCAGTGCCCAAAGTTCGGCACCACCACAATCGCGCGTCTGGCGACCCGGAAAATCTCGTGGAGCAACTCCATCGGGCGGCGAATCTGCTGAAGCGTCTGGCTGAGAACCGCGTAATCAAATGATTGCGATGGGAGGGTATCGAGACCTTCATTCAAGTCCACCTGCAAAATCGGAATTCCCCGTTCAATCGCCTGAACAAACGCGTTCTCATCGTACTCCACACCCAGAACGTCGCATTGATGCTCAGACTGAAGCCGCGCGAGCAATTCCGCATCGCCGCATCCCAGATCCAGCACGCGACTCCCCCGCTCGATCTGCTGAATGATCAGGTCATTCGTCACTGCAGCACGCGGGTCCGGAAGCTGAAGACGGCGAGGGGTTGTGGACTTGCTGGAAGACATCATCAATTCAGTGTTTCAAGGTGTGCTGGTCCAAATCAGCTAGAGGCAAAGTCGCGATAACACCGGGCCAGAAATGGAACCACCAGTCGCTCAAGCTTGGGGAGTTCCGAGTCAATCAGAAACGCATCGTGACCGTATGGGCTGGGCAACTCATAGAACGTCACATGCTTTCTGGCCTCCACCAGTGCCTGCGTGATTTCCAGACTCTGTGATGTGGGAAACAACCAGTCCGAAGTATATGCAACGACCAGAAACCGGGACTGGGCCGCAGCAAATGCCTTCGCCAGTGAACCGTGGCGTTCCTCGAGATCGAAGTAATCCATCGCCCGCGTCAATGCCAGATAGCTGTTGGCATCGAAACGGTTAACGAATTTCCGCCCCTGATAGTGCAGGTAACTTTCAATCTGGAATTCGGTCTCCGCCCGACGGTCATAGGCGAACTGATCGCCATTCTGAAGTCGGCGGCCAAACTTCAATTCGATCGACTCTTCGGACAGATAGGTGATATGGGCCACCATTCGTGCCAAAGCCAGTCCAAACTCCGGTCGAACGTCCTCGTCGTAGTAGTTTCCATTCCGGAACAGGGGATCGGCATAAATCGCCCTCCGACCGACGGCATTGAACGCAATCCCCTGTGCCTTCAGTTTCGGACCTGTCGCCAGAAGAATCGCAGCCTGAATCCGTTCCGGTCGGCTAGTGGCCCATTCGAGGACCTGCATCCCACCCAGACTTCCCCCAACGGCAGCGAGAACTCTGTCAATTCCCAGATAGTCCAGAAGGGCATCGTGGACCGACACAATGTCCTGAATGGTGATAAACGGGAAATCCGGACCGTAGGGGGTCCCCGTCACCGGGTTGATGGAACTTGGTCCTGTTGTCCCCTGACATCCTCCGAGGACATTCGAACAGACGACGAAATACTTGTTGGTGTCGATGGCCTTTCCGGGACCAACAAAGCCATCCCACCACCCAGGCTTCCGGTCGTCGGGATGGTGACGCCCAGCAACATGGGCATCCCCCGTCAGAGCGTGGCAAATATAAACGACATTGTCTTTGCGAGGGGAGAGCGTGCCATAGGTTTCATAAGCGACCTGAATTGGTCCCAGTGTTGCACCGCACTCCAGCTGAAGCGGAACTGGGCCGTCAAAAAGGGACGCAGTCTGACGTTGCACAAGTTCCATCGGCGCAGAAGTCCCGGAAGCTGGCTGTTGCTGAGCAGAATCAATTGACGTGTCGGTCGCCATTGCGTCCATGGAAATGCAGAAGTGTGAATTTCAACGGATTATAAGAACGCACAATCCGCAATTCATCCACTCCGCAAGTCGATTGTCAGAAAACCGAGGCATCAATGGCCCCGCGACACCCCTTTTAACCGATCAGTCGGAGCTTCCTCATCGCAAACAACAGCCCTTCCCGCAATGTATCAACCTCTTCCAGTGTGTTGTACATCGCGAAACTGGCTCGCACCGTCGCTGAAACACCGAGCCAGTCATGGAGCGGCATTGTGCAATGATGGCCGTGGCGGACGAAAACTCCCCTTCGATCCAGCAGTTGGGCCAGGTCTTCCGGGTGGGCACCTTCGATCGTGAAGCTCACAATCGCCCCGCGTCGATCTGCCGGAGGACCGTAAATTTTCAGCCCGGGAATGGATTGCAGCTGTTCGAACGCCGCATGGACCAGTGCTGTTTCATGGGCATGAATGGCGTCAAAACCGACCCCTTGAACAAAGTCGATCGCGGTCTTCAGGGCGATTGCCTGAGCAATCGGGATCGTTCCTGCCTCAAACCGGGCGGGGAGATGAGACCATGTCGACTCGGTCAGATGAACCCGTTCGATCATGTGTCCGCCGAAGACATAGGGGTCCATTTGCTCCAGCAGTTCCCGGCGGCCATACAGCACTCCAAGACCGGTTGGTCCATAGAGTTTGTGACCGGAAAAGACCAGGAAGTCGATTCCGTCCCGCTGGACGTTGGTGGTGCCGTGCGGAACGCTCTGCGCTCCATCAACCACCAGAACCGCCCCGACAGCGTGGGCTTTTTCCGAGAGCAGCGATATGGGATTTAACGTTCCCAGAACGTTCGACATCCCCGTGACCGTGACGATCTTCGTTTTCGAGGTGATGACATTGTCGAGCTGGGTGAGATCAAGCTCGCCATTGGGCGTCAGCGGGATGAACTTCAATTCGGCCCCGGTCTCCTTCGCCACCTGTTGCCAGGGGACGAAGTTGGCATGATGTTCCATCAGATTGAGAACAATGTGATCGCCGGGTTGAAGATGTTTTCGTCCCCACCCGAAGGCGATCATGTTCAGGCCCAGCGTCGATCCGGCAGTGAAGACAATTTCGTCAGTGGATTCGGCTCCCAGCAATTGGCGAACGGTTTCCCGTGTCGCTTCCAGTTCCTCATCGATCTGCGCCCCAAAACGGTAAACCCCACGATAGGCGTTTGCATAATGGGTTTCATAGATGGACTTTTCCGCATCAATGACGACCTGTGGCTTCTGGGCGGATGCTCCGCTGTCCAGAAACGTCACGGGAAGACCTTTAGGAAGCGTCTGGTTGAAAATCGGGAATTGTCGGCGGATCGCCGCAATATCGTACATGAGTGGTCCACCAGCGCACGAGGAGCCGGCCAATGAGGGCGGGACTGAAAATCACAGAATTCGATTGGCTACACACCTGCTCTCAGTGTGCAGTCCATCGACCTGCAGTTCAAGAAAGAGCCTGAGCCCGCAGTTGGGGTTCACCAGCAGAATGGGGAAATTTCAGCGTTGTTGCGCCTCTCGGGCGATTTCCCGCAATCGGGTCACCATTCCAAACAGCCCATTACGGCGTTGGGAACTCAGGTGCCGATCCAGCTCGAGCTGATGGAAAATCTTCTCGACATCCGTGTTGAGAATCTCTTCAGGAGTCTTCCCGTTGTAGATCATCATGAGCACGGCAATGAGGCCATTCACGATCATGGCATCGCTATTGGCGACGAACTCGATGACCGGCGGAGAGACCTCTTCATTCAGTTCTGCTACCAGCCAGACGTTGCTCTGGCAGCCATGAACCCGATTGGATTCGACCTTTGCTTCTGCAGGGAGCTTTGGCAGATCGAATCCCAAATCAATCAGGAAGTCGCAACGATCTTCCCAATCCCCGAGGAACTCGAACTCTTCAATCAGTTCGTTAAGTGTCATGTCGATTGTGGCAGACAACAGAATTCCTCCAAGGGCAATCGGGAATACATGGTCAAGACGCGATCGAACAGAACCCGAAGTGCGATACTCGAAGTGAGGTTCTTTTTCCGCTTCCGGTTTTTATGCAAGAGGCAAGAAAACTGCCTGTCGTTCATTTTCGACAACCATCCTCATCGAATGGTGTCATCATTTGCAACCGTCAAACTGGCATGGTCAACAGCAGTACTCACTGACAGCAAAAGCTCCTCTTATTTTAAGAGAGAGCCAGTCGGGTTCAACGGGAACCGGCCCGAGTCTTCCGAGAAGTCCAGAATTCGCAAAAACGATATCCGGGGAGGTCTCCGTTCCGTTTCAAACCATTTTTTGCCCGCAGATGGCTGCGCGACCCTGAAAACCGGAACATTCTGCAAGTCGATCATCCATCAGCGATGCGTGATCCAATGCAGTTGCGTCAGCGCAGGGATGCATCCCACGCCTCCTGCGCTCAGACCCTCCCAATGCGGCCTCGCCGTCGACACTTATGCAGGGCGGGCGTTCCGTTTGCGATCGACTTCCTTCAACCAGATCTTGCGGAGCCGGATTCCGTTTGGAGTCACTTCGACATACTCATCCGATTCGATGTATTCGAGTGCCATTTCCAAGCTCATTTCCCGCGGTGGGGCGAGGATGATGTTCTCATCCGATCCAGAAGCCCGCATGTTTGTCAGCTTCTTTTCCCGAACCGGGTTCACCACCAGATCGTTATCCCGGGAGTTTTCCCCGACGATCATCCCTTCGTAAACCTCGGTTCCCGGAGCCACGAACAGCTCGGAGCGTTCCTGCAGCTTCGAGAGGGCATACGCAGTCACCTTGCCATCATCCTGAGAAATCAGCACACCGTTCTTTCGGCGGGGGATTTCCCCTTCCATCGGTTTGTAGCTGTCGAATCGGTGATGGACGATGGCTTCCCCCTTGGTCGCGTTGAGCAACCGGGTCCGCAGCCCAATCAGACCGCGAGCGGGAATCGTGAAGACGATATGTGAATGAGTTCCAGTCCCTCCGACCAGATCGGTCATCTGACCTTTCCGCTGGGAGACCACTTCAATCACAGTCCCCACATCCCCGCTGGGGACGTCGACCTCAAGAATTTCAAACGGCTCGTACCATTTTCCGTCGATCTGCTTGCGAATCACCTCCGGCTTGCCGACCGACAGCTCGAAGCCTTCCCGTCGCATTGTCTCAATCAGAATGGAGAGGTGCAGAAGGCCTCGACCGGAAACACGAAACGATTCCTTTGAGTCCCCATCTTCCACTCGCAATGCAACGTTGGACTGAAGTTCCCGCTGCAGTCGCTCCCGAAGATGTCGGCTGGTCAGGAATTTCCCGCCGCTTCGTCCCGTCAGTGGTGATGAGTTGATTGTGAACACCATCGACAGTGTCGGCTCGTCGACGGAAATACGCGGCAATGCCTCTGGATGTGCCGGATCGGCGATCGTATCTCCGATTTCCGCTTCCCCCAGACCGGTGAGAGCGACCAGATCTCCCGCCTCGGCACGTTCAGCGACCACCTTCCCGAGTTTGTCGAACAACTCAACCTGCTCAACAGTCGCCAGCTTCTGTGAACCATCTGCTTTCAGGATGGCGACCCGCATCCCTGTCTTGACCACCCCGTTATTGATGCGACCGACAATGATTCGGCCCACATAATTCGACCAGGACAACGAAGTTGTCATCATCTGCAGCGGAGCGTCCACGTTCGCAACGGGACCGGGGATGTGCTCCAGAATCATGTCGAGCAACGGAAGAATGTTCCCCGAACGGGCCTCCGGATCATGAGAGGCGTAGCCCGACCGACCGCTGGCGAAGATGTAGGGAATATCCAGTGATCCTTCGTACCCCAGCTCCTCAATCAGATGGACCGTTTCCAGAATCACATCTTCCGGTCGTGAATCGGGTCGATCGATCTTGTTGACGACAATGATGGGCTTCAGGCCAACGCCCAAAGCCTTGCTCAGAACGAACCGGGTCTGCGGTTTCGGACCTTCAAAGGCGTCCACAAGGATCAGGGCCCCATCCGCCATTCTGAGAACCCGTTCGACCTCTCCCCCGAAGTCGGAGTGGCCCGGGGTATCAATGATATTGATTTTGACCCCTTTGTATTCCACCGCCACATTCTTGGCGAGAATCGTAATTCCCCGTTCCCGCTCCAGATCGTTGGAATCGAGAATGCAGTCTCCCTGCAGCTGGGCTTCACGGAATTGTCCGCTCTGGCGAAGAATGGCATCGACCATGGTGGTTTTCCCGTGGTCGACGTGGGCAATGATGGCGATATTTCGAATGTCGTCGCGACGCATGAAAGCGATTCCGTAATTGAGCTCCATCCCGGGTTCGACCACTCTGGAAGTGAAGATCAGGAGGCCATCGCTGCACAGCTGCAGATTCGATTCCTCACCGATTTCGTCACAGATTGTCGATCAGTTCATACAGGCTGGGCGGCTCCCTCGATTCAGAAGATGGTCCCGGCCATGGTCCAATGGAGATGCCTGCAGGGATAGTCCTTCATCCCGGAAAGGACACTTCTCTGCTGGAAAACGCACAGACCTTCCTGACCGGCAAACTCCGATCACAATCGAAGATCTCAACGCTCCAAAATCCTCTTGTTGTCAGAGAATTCCTATATTTCGTGCGGCAAATCCCCGCTGCCGACACATAGGCTCCTGAGCTACGGAGCTAAAATGGACCACCGGGGGAAGAATCATAGAGATTTCAGTTCGTGTTTGCAGCAGAAACATCGTAAATTTGCCCGGAATCCGCGAAGTGGCTGCCAGGGGGCACATTTTCGGTTTAATTTGACACAACTAATCTGATAAATTGTGGTTGCGTCAAATCTTCTTCTGGACAGCGATTCAGGAGAAGCCCATTTCTCGCCGGAGAACAGATCGGCATCAGCTGATCTATTTTCCTTTCTGACCGTCTGATTGTTCGACACGGGAGCCTTTGAGTGAACTGGCACGAAGCAGCCTCCATTCTGCTCCACTCTGTTCCGGTGTCAGCAGCCATCGCTGCCCTTCTGGTTCCCGTCCTTGGAATCCTCCGGCCATCCCTGTGGAACCGCAAGTTGCTGCTGGGAACACTGGTTCTGGCAGGTGTCGCAGCAGGCGTGGAGACCTCTATTCAACCTCCCGATGGAGACAGCCCTCCCGCATGGGATTCCTATTTCCTGAACACGCCGGAGCCGGAACTTCTGGGGGCACTCCTGCTGACGGGGGCGGTCGCCCTGACGTTTCTCTTCTGGAAACCATCCCCTCAGATCCCTCCCGCAGTCCGCCGTCGCGAAGCCGCCGGGGCCATGGGAGTCGTTTCGGCAATGCTTTTTCTCACAACAGCGAACAGCGTATGGGTGGAGTGGGGATGTCTGATCTGGATCGGCTGGCTTTTTGGGCTGGTTCTGGGGAGAGATCTTTCCGACGGCCAACGTGGCCGCGCTGTCGCGGCAATGCTGGTCTGGATGACCGTTGCAGACCTGTTCTGGTTAACCGGCATCGTCTCGATGGGGATGTTTGCTCCTTCGGGAGAAGTCTCTCTCGTCGTCGACAATTCAGTTCGCGACCAGATGACAGCGGGGGATATTGCCGGGTTTGTCTCGGGACTCTCTCTGATTGTTGCTGCCCTTGTGCTCCGATGCGGATTCTACCCATTGATGGGCTGGGCCGGTTCGCTGGCACTCTCCTATCGTGATGCTGCGTGGATCATCGCTGCCGGGTTTGGGGCCGGCATGATTGCCCTGCTCCGATGGCAACGAATCCTTTCTGCATTTTCAGAGAGTCAGCTTCTTCTACAGGGAATTGGAATTCTGTCCTCTCTCATCCTTAGCGTAATGGCATGGGGAGGAACCCATGGCCCCACACGACTGGTCTACGCCAGTGCGGCTCAATTGGGACTGGTCTGGTTCTGCGCCGGAACGACTTCGGATGTTCAGATGGAACTGACCATAGCCATCATGGCAACGCTTTGGTTGTTAACGATGTTTGCCTTTCGACTCAGCGAGAACGTCATCGGTGCTCCACGTTCGCCATTTGCCAGGTGGGGGGCGTTTCTCAGCCTTGCTTTGTTGTGTCTGTTTCCGGCCATCCTTGAAAGCAGGCTGCCCGTGATCCTTCGCAGCGAACTTTCGGAGGTTCAGCGGTGGGGGATTCTTCTGGCGGCGACGTTCAGCGAGGGAATGATCCTCTACTGCTTTCTGCGGGAATCCCAGTTCGTCCTGTCAAATGCTCCCGCTCCTGACCCGGAAGGTTTGATCCTGAATCTGGAAGACCAGACAGGGACAACTTCGTTCCCCTTTGAATTACTCGTCATTGCCGTCTGGGGGCTTCTGACTCTGGGACTCGACCAGGCAGGGGACCAGCCCTTCAAGCTGATTCAGGAGGTTCAACACCAGCCGCCGATCCTTTCGTTGCTGTTGTTGTTTGTTGCGTGGATCGCATCAAGAACCTGGCCCACGATGCCCGCCCGCTGGAACCAGTCGCCCGAGGCATGGAAGGGGGTGCTGCGGATGGCACAAATGGAATTTTATATTCCTGCGGTGCTGCAATTCGCCATTCTTCTTCCCATCCGTGCGGCATCGCAGATTTCGCGTCTGCTGGAGTGGATTGTCTTTGGAAATCTGACCTTGAAGCTCCCCGCAAACATCAGCGCTGGCATTTATGAACGAGCCACACTGACCGACGAAGAATCGACAAACTCGATGCGTGCCTGGCAAATGATCACTGCAGTTGCAGCGATGCTCATGGGAACAGCCATCAGCCTGTTGATCTGATGCAGGAATCAGCGCATGGTGGTCGCATTCACTGCACATTCGTTTTAAGATGCGGGCACATTGCGAACCCCACCCATGCGAATATTCTGATTTTGCGTGCCGGGTTCTGATGACTGTCCGATGACACCGACTTCGCCAGGAGTAAACATGCCGTCCGCGAGTGAAATGTATGACGAAGCAGTTCAGCTGAAAAATTCCGGAGACCTGCCCGGAGCGATTGCCAAGCTGCGAGAGCTTGTTTCCCAGTATCCTGACGATGCGAACGCCTACTCTGCACTCGCTGTCTATCTTCAGCGGGAAGGCAAGTTCGACGAAGCCATTGAATGTGCCAAAAAGGTTTGCGAACTCAGTCCGAATGATCCGTTTTCCTTCACCCAGCTCTCTGTCATTTACGTGAAGTGCGGAAAGATCCCTGAAGCTGAAGACGCGCGCGCAAGAGCTTACATGCTGCAGGGGGGAATGGGACCGCGATAACAACCCGTTCAGGAGGTGCAGGGTTCAAAAGGACAAGTCTGCTGCCTGTCCACGAGCGTCGAAGTCGGGCCATATTGACTTTTCACGACGCTCCCCAGCACGCGAAGCGGGGGCAACGGGGCGTCAAGTGCGTCACTCGGGATAGCGGCACTCTGCCCAGGGGATCAGGTCGATTCGTCATCGGGCTTTTTGACGGACAATCGAGGAATGTCGACCCGGTTGGGAAACTCCACTTCAAACGTGCATCCGGGGCCTCCGTCTTCCCGGTCATGGACTCCCACGCGTCCACCGATTTTTCTGACCAGAGTGTGAACGATGTAGAGCCCCAGACCTGTCCCCTTGCGCCGACGTTCCAGCTCACTCCCCCCTCGATAAAAGATCTGAAAAATTTTCTTCCGCTCGTGCCGTGGTACGCCTGCCCCGTTGTTGCTGATCCGTAACATCACCCGGTTGCGATAGGCCTTCGTCAACTGAATTTCAACGCGGGGGGGCTCTCCTGCATACTTCAGGGAATTCTCGATCAGATTGCTCAAGATCAGGTCGACGACGATTTTGCGGTCCCGGATCACGAGTGGTTCCAGATCGAGGGTAAAGACCTCATTCCGCTCGACCTTCCCCTGCATCGCGATGGTCTCGACAAACTGTTCCACCAGTGGCTTCAATGCGATGTCCTGAGGATCTTCGTTATCTCCGATGGCATCCAGTCGCCCCACTTCCAGCAGCTGATTGATCAGACGATCCAGCCGCTGAAGTTCCCCCGCCATAATGGCGTGAAATTCGTTTCTCTTTTCTTCGGTGAGCGACCGAAGCGACAGGGTCTCCAGATACAGCTGCAATGCAGCGATTGGTGATTTCAGTTCATGCGTCACGCTGTCAACGAAGTTCGCCTGACGATTATTCAGCGCAATCTCCTTCAGGCTGAGCACCAGCCACAGCGACAGCCCGGCAAGAATCATTGAAAACGCCACGACCCCAATCGTCAGCGTCGTCCACCAGTTTCCCTGAGCGAGAACGATGATCCAGGTCACCATCATCGTGACGCACAGCACCATCAGACTGACGCTGAGTGTCACGGGAAGACGGATTTTTCTCCGACGCCGAAAGTATGCTGCCACGGAAATTCCTGAATAACGGTGTGAATCAACGGAATGCGTTCGAAAAACGAAATCGTCTCTTCGCGATGAATGCTGTCATTTAATGATGTCTCCTCAAATAAAATCAAATACGAAAGCCTCCTTCGCTCTCGAAATCGAAGGAGGCTTTTGCAATGTCGGCAGTCAGAAAACCATCGAAACTAGACCTGATCGACTGTTGGGACTTCAAACCCCTTGTTGTTGGGGTCTTTCAAGAGAGCATTGGCTTCGTCGGCGTACTCTCCGACGTGGCGTTCCGATTGCGGATCGAATGTCAGCCACGGTCCTACAACGTATTCCGCGCCGTTTTCCGGGACTCCCACTCCATCTCGCATCACTTCGTGCAGCTTCTGGAAGTGTTCATAGGCGTCCTTGTTGTCGCCAAACTTCCCGGCTTTCAGGTTGAACGGAACCTTTGTTCCGAGGCGGTACGAGTTGTTCATCAGGTGACCCAGCACGCAACCGTCGTGGGCGACCTGAGCATCGGCATTGGACATGGAGGGATCATTCTGGCGACAGGCAGCGATGAAGCTTCCAAATGGTCCTCCCGGGGTGACTTTTCCATCGGGAAGATCGAGTTTTTCTCCTTTCTTGCTCCCTGCAGGGTAGTAGACTCCCCGGACGATTTTCCCGCCGTCTTCGAAGTAGTATTCGTTTTCGACCTGGCGCTCGTACTCCTTGTAGTTCACGTTGCGTACATTGAAAAAGACGTACTGTCCGTTGGGGTATTCCGCGATGCCCATCATGGTGTTGGGGGTTTCCCCCTGGTCATTCCACTGGAATCGCCCTCCAATGGCCATGATCCGGACGGGATGAGTCAGCTGGGGATCTAATGCCCATCGCGCAACGTCGAGTTGATGGGTTCCCTGATTGTTCAGGTCCCCGTTTCCGGTCTTCCAGAACCAGTGCCAGTTGTAGTGAACCAGATTGGGATGAAACTCATCGACGACTGCCGGACCTTTCCAGAGTGTCCAGTCCAGGTTTGATGGGGGATCCCCAACGGGCTTATGGCCGATACTCCCTCGTGGTTTGCAGCAGTATCCGTATGAGATTTTGAGTTTTCCAAACTTCCCGGCGTGGATGGCTTCGTTCAGGCCGGCGAGTTTCGCGTTGCTTCGATTCTGGGTGCCGTGCTGAACAACGACGCCGTATTTCTTCTGGGCAGCGACAGCAACCCGGCCTTCGTAGATATCGTGGCTCATCGGTTTCTCGACATAGACATGCTTGCCTGCCTGCGCGGACCAGATTGTCATGAGAGAATGCCAGTGATTTGGAGTGGCAATGGAAACCGCGTTCACGGTGTTGTCATCCAGAACATGGCGAATGTCTGCAACCGCTTTGGGCTGCACGCGGCCCTCAGTGGAATCTGCCACGCTCTTGAGCGCTCCGGCGAGAACTTTCGAATCGGGATCAACCAGGTAAGCGACCTCGACACCGTCCATCTTGAGATAGGATTGAAGATGTGCCTTTCCACGTCCGTTCAATCCCACGACAGCAACACGAATTCGATCGTTTGCCCCACTCGCGGCAGCCGCAGCACGGGAGCCGAGAAACATCAGCGGTGCCCCTGCGAGGACACCTGTTTTCAGAAAGTTGCGGCGAGAGAATTGAGGCATCGTTTCTTCCCTTTTCGTCGATACGAATCCATAAGAGTGAACTGGTCGGTTCTCCGAACAGATAAGCATAAGTTAAGCATAAGTGATCATTGGTGTGACTCCAAGGAACTCCTCTCAATCAATGAGTACGGAGTTGAAATTTCACCCGGGATTTCAGGACCTGTGTCAGTGCTGCGGGAAGAAGCGAAGCTCGTGGCTTCCCCCAAAAAATAAAGCCTGTCCCGTTGCTTTCAGGACAGGCAAAGGATCTCCAGAACCCAGAGTCGCTGCGTTCTGGAGATCGATCCGAAGTGGCCAACAGATCAGTCTATTCGCCGGAGATGAACTCCAGCTGAACCGGATTGGGAATCAGGCCTGCCTGATAACCTTCATTCAGAAGTCGGGCAACAGCCTCACGACCCCGTTCGCCGAAGTCGACGGTCCAGTCATTCACGTACATGCCGACAAACTCGTCTGCCTTGTCGTCATTCAGGTCCCGACCGTATTTGGCTGCATGCTCGAGTGCTTCCTTACGATGGGCAAGTCCGTACTTGATGCTCTCGCGGAGGAGTCGTGTGACTTCCTGCATCGCTTCCGGGCCGAGATCCTTACGGATGGCATTTCCACCCAGAGGAAGCGGGAGGCCTGTCTTCTCCATCCACCATTTCCCAAGGTCAACGACCAGGTGCAGCCCCTGATCCATATAAGTCAGTTGACCTTCGTGAATGATCAGGCCGGCATCCACCTCGCCCCGTTCAACGACGTTCAGAATCTCGTCAAAAGGACGGACAACGTATTGGAATGTTCCGGCGTCACCTGAGACATGCGACTCCCGTGGAGAAGTCTTTGGCTTTCCGTTCAGGCAGAGATTCAGAGCGAGGAATGCGGTTGTCAGCGTTCCGGGGACAGCGATCGTCTTTCCTTGGAGGTCTTCGATCGTCATGGGTTCCCGGGTGACAACCATCGGACCATAGTTGTCCCCCATGCTCGCCCCACAAGCGCACAACGCATAGGTTTCGGTCAGGTAGGCATATCCGTGAAGACTGACCGCTGTCAGCTCAAGCTCTGCGTTGAAGGCTCGACGGTTCAGGGTCTCAATGTCCTGCAATTCGTGGTGAAACTGGTACTTCCCGGTATCCAGCTTGTCGTTCGCCAAGGCATGAAACATGAACGCGTCATCTGGGTCCGGGCTGTGGCCAACGTAAATCTGCTGCAGTGTTGTGGTCATGGAACTCTGTTTCTGGTCCGGAGTCGCCGCTGAACTCTGGAGGGATCTGTTGATGCGAACGGACATGGTTCGCGACCAAACCAGGACGTTACCCGGTCATTCTCCCCGGTTTCAAGCCATTGGAGCGAGAACAGGAAGGATTCAGCCTCGGGATCAATGAAAAATCGTTGTTAGGTCCTTCGCTCCCGGATGTTCAGGCTCAGGAGGGGGCAAAATATATGTCCGTCGAGCGGCTTGTTCTCTGATCCGCAAAGTTCTGCTTCACTTCACTGCCAATTCCAGTCAGGTCTGGAACTTCTTTACATTCCCCGATGAAACCCGTATCTGACAGACTACTCTCTACGTGTCGGTCGACTCATCAGGCGATCGGTGGCGTCCCGGGGGGGGAGACCTTCGAACAGGACTTGATAGACCGCTTCGGTAATGGGCATTTCGATCCCCTTCTGCTGGCAGAGGTAATGGACCGCGCGTGCCGTGCTCACCCCCTCAGCGACTGAGCCCATTGATTGAAGAATGTCGTTCAGAGATTCCCCCTTGCCGAGCCGAATGCCAACCGCCCGGTTTCTTCCAAACGGGCTGATGCAGGTTGTGATCAGGTCTCCGATTCCAGCCAGACCGGCAAAGGTCTCTGGTTCAGCTCCTAGTGAAATTCCCAATCGGGTGATCTCGACAATTCCTCGGGTCATCAGTGCCGATTTGGCATTGTCCCCGTATCCAAGGCCGTCTGAAATCCCCGCTGCGATCCCAATGATGTTCTTCAATGCACCGGCCAGTTCCGCCCCGATCAAATCCTGATTGGTGTAAACGCGAAATCGGTCGGTCGAAAACATGTCCTGAACCTGCTCCGCCAGTGCCAGATCCGGGGAG
This sequence comes from uncultured Planctomicrobium sp., assembly GCA_938015865.1. Classification (GTDB taxonomy): domain Bacteria; phylum Planctomycetota; class Planctomycetia; order Planctomycetales; family Planctomycetaceae; genus Planctomicrobium. The sequence goes on along the minus strand of CALLWY010000120.1, from coordinate 3,132 downwards.
GCAGCGACCACACTCGCAGGCATTCGCCGGGCGATCTCCTCAGCGTGACTGGGGCCGGTCAATGCGACAATTCCCCGACGCCCGATCGTTTCCTCAATGATCTGGCTGGGACGGAGGAATGTGTCGTTTTCGATCCCCTTCACGACGCTGATGGCAGGCTGGCCGGTAACGAGAAACGGCTGAAACTGGCTGAGAGCGGAGCGCAGATACTGAGACGGGATGGAAATGACAAGGTAGTCGGCATCGCGGGCTGCGACAGCGGGATCATGAGTAATCTGCACACTTTCAGGGATCTGGAATCCGGGGAGCTGCCGTGAATTGGTTCGGGACTGCCGGAGCTGCTGGGCCGTCTGTTCTGTGCGTGCCCACAGCGTGATCTCCTGCCCCTCTTTTTCCGAAAGAAGGATGGCAATTGCGGTGGCCATTGCCCCGCTTCCAAGGATGGATGTTTTTATTGACATGTCGATCCCGCTGGTGGCGGGGGATTGGTGAATAAAGGATCTCGTACTTCGTCAATCCCAGGCAAACTGGTCGCTGCCGACCCATTCTGCGACTGGCGCCTCTCATTGCAAGTGGTGAAGGGCGCGTGCTCGGTCCGCATCGGGTCCCGGTGGAGGCTTCATTTCCTGAACTGGTCTTCTCCCCCGATCATCGCGGCGAGATCGAGATTGTTCAACTCGCGAAATTGACACAATCGATACAAGTGGCGATTGGTTTCCGAATTTGTTGCTGAGGAGTGTTTCAAAAATCCAACGATGCGCCCTGTGAGCTACGGTTTGGAATGAGAGGGATCATTTCTTGTCGAGGTGAATGATGGAAAAGTCCGTTGTTGAGAATATTCCGTTTGTCGAACGCCGGAAGCCCCGTTCGGAGGCGGGACAGCATCCGATTGAACGTCGGCAGTTCTCTGATTCCCGAAATTCCGGACGTCCAGAGGTGGATGAACTGGCCCGGGCAATTGATCAATATAAACTCGTCCATCGCCGTCGTTTCATCACTTTCGAAGAGCTTTACGATGTGATTGCATCGCTGGGATATCACAAGTAACCTCGTCGGAAGATAAAATTCCTCAGAGAGCGAATTCATTTCCGCTGGTTGCCTTCCGAGAGTCGTCTAAAGGTGCCGGTTGGTGACTGGAGGCGCTACACGGACATCCCTCGAGACTCTATGATGGGGGGATGAGTTCTTCGTCTGCCACTCCTCCTGCGATTCCCTTTCCCGAGACTGGCCGTCTTCTGGGAGTCGATTATGGGACAAAGCGGGTCGGTCTGGCGATTTCAACGCCAGATCAGAGGATTGCCAGTCCTCTTGAAATCCGCGTTCGTCAGAATGACGTTCAGGATGAGCGATATTTCCGAGGGATTCTGGCAGACTATTCTGTCCAAGGGGTCGTTGTTGGACTGCCGATCCACGTCAATGGGAATGAAGGCCAGAAGGCGCGCGAAGCTCGTGCCTATGGTCAGTGGATTGAAAAGCACTTCTCACTTCCTGTGACATTCTGGGACGAACGCTACACCTCTTCCGTCGCGGAAGACTTCATGATCGGGTTGGATCTGACCCGGGAACAGCGCAAAAAACGAATCGATATGCTGGCCGCCCAGATCATGCTGCAAAGTTACCTCGACCGCCCTCGCTAACCTGCAGAGTTGGTGATGTGGGTGGACTCAACGCGAGGAGCTGGCTTTTCCGGGAGGGTTCCGGTTCGGCTCCAGAGACGCTCACCGAAAATGAGCAGCCCTACAATCACCGCCATGATCGTCACGGTGAGCACTGCCCCGGCGGAGATATCCTTTGCTTTCCGGGACAGCTCGTGATCTTCAGGAGAAATGCGATCAACCACTGTTTCAATCGCGGTGTTCAGCAGCTCGGTTGCGATGACCACGCCGATGCACATCACAATCAAGGCCCATTGCAGGAGAGTGACGCGCAGCAGGGCTGCCGTTGCCAGGACCAGCACTGTCACCACCAGGTGAATTTTCAGATTTCTCTGCTCAGCAACGGCCTCCCCAATCCCTCGGATGGCGACAGAGAGGCTACGAGTAAACGGAATCTGGCGTCGTTTCTGCACGAGTCTGGGCCTGAGTGATTCAATGCGGTTGATGTGTTGCGGGGAACGAGATGTCATTGTGCAGGCCGCCCGCCGGAGCATCGACCCGTGTTGATCGAGATTCCCGGAAAGTGGCGAGGATGAAGATTCTCCCCCATTTTGCTCTAATATGTGGGATTTCGAGGACAAGGAACAACCATGCCGCGACACTGGAGGTTTGCGTCCCACGACCGGGGCGTGGTCGAACGATTAACCAGGGAAATGGGCTGCTCGCCATTGCTGGCACAGGTTCTGGCAGCCCGGGGAATCGAAAATGGTCAGCAGGGAAAGCAGTTTCTCTCTGCGAAAATGACTGATCTTCATCATCCGGATCAGTTGCCCGGAATTTCAGAAGCAGCCGATCGGATTGTGGCTGCGATTCGAGCCGGTCGCCGAATCACCATCTATGGCGATTACGATGTCGATGGCGTGACCGCGACAAGCATCCTCTGGCATTGCGTCAAGCTGGCTGGGGGAACGGTCGACTACTACATCCCCAGCCGACTTGAAGAAGGCTACGGGTTGAATCTCGATGCGATTCGGACTCTTTATGAAGAGGACCCCAGTCGCCTCGTTGTGACGGTCGATTGCGGAATCTGCAGCATTGAAGAAGCGGCATTGGCCCGTCAGCTCGGTCTTGAGTTGATCATCACGGACCACCACACAATGACGGATACGCTCCCTGATGCGGCTGTGAATGTTCATCCGCGGCTGCCGGGGAGCAATTATCCATTTCCAGAACTTTGCGGGGCGGGAGTGGCGTTCAAACTGGCTTGGGCCATCTCACTACGGTTGGGAGATGGAGTCAAAGCCTCGCCGCGAATGAAGGCATTCCTGATTTCCTCTGTCGCGCTGGCCGCCATGGGGACCGTTGCCGATGTGGTCCCCCTCGTGGGAGAAAACCGGATTCTGGTGAAATTTGGTCTGAAGTCGCTGGCGGAGACCGGGATCCCGGGGCTGGAATACCTGATGAAGGTCGCTGGGATCGAGAAGGAGAAGACCCTCTCTGCAGAAGATATCGGGTTTTCGCTGGCTCCAAGAATCAA
>CALLWY010000119.1 GCA_938015865.1 uncultured Planctomicrobium sp. | reverse complement strand
ATGCGGAACAGCTCCGTGACCAGCTCGCCGATGGCAAGATTCTGGTCCTGTGTTTTCTCCAGCTGGAGTTGTGACGTGGCCAACTGCCGACGGTCCATTTCGATCTGACGCCGTAAATGCTGCTCCTCCAGAACCAATGATTTCAGTCGCTCCCGCGTCGATTCCAGTTCCACGACAGCGGCCTGATTCTCCGCCAGAGAGAACTGCTCACGTTCCCGCATGTCCAGATATTGGGCGAAGACAATGATCAGGAGCATGTCCAGCAACGGAGTCATCTGCAGGGCCAGTCGACGTCTGGAGAGCATTAGTGATCCCCCGACGCAGTCTCCTTCAGTCCGAGCTCCCGCTTGGCCCGGGCGATGGTCTGCCGCACGTGTGCCCGGTTTTCAGAGAGTCGAATGAAAGAGGGTTCCAGACAACTGTTGATAAACATCAGGACCATCGCTGAGAGGAGACCTGCTGCGGTAGACCAGATGGCATTTCCAAGTTGGCCCAGCAAATTCCCGACGATGGAGGTTCCGGGGGCCTGGACTTCAGGCATCTGCAGGGCCGCTCCGATGGCCAGAATCGTCCCGAGAACCCCCGCCAGAGGGTAGGCTTCAATCATGGTGCGTGCCATGTTGTAGACCGTCTCGAAAGACATGGAGTCGAGATACCGCCTCTTCTCGTCCAGAATCCTCATTCGCTCCAGTAACGCAAGACGGTCACTCTTCCGTTGGGGGTCATCGATCACATCATTGACATCAGCGAGAAATGCCTCGATCTGGTCTGATAGATGGGCATGAGCATCAAGAAGGCTCTGATTCCTGATCCCTTTGGTGAAGTCAAAGAGGGTGGACGCGATCTTCCTCAGGTCACGACGGAACCACATCGTCAGAATGAAGAAGACGAACAGATGAAGCAGAAATGCTCCGCAGATGACGTAGGTCGAAGCTGCGGAGAGCTGCTGAAGTATTGGACCGTACACACCATTCCCCGGACTGAACTCGCAGGAGTGAAGTTGACTGCAACCATCGCAGTACGCAATGGTTCGGTCAAGATCGGTTTCGTCCCCGCGCGGTGATTGTCATGTCGATTTCGGAGCCCACTCTTCGAGCGCGCGGCGAATCGACTCGATTTCCTGTTCCTCGTATTTCTTGGAGTCCGTCAGGTTTCCCCAGACCGGTTTCGGCCAGCAGGGATCTCCCGGTTGCCGACCGATCACGTGGAGGTGCAATTGCGAGACCACATTGCCCAGCTGAGCCACATTGGTTTTGGTGAGTCCCCATTTCTCCTTGATCAGGGACGCAATGGCAGCGGCCTCATTCAGCAGGTCTTCCCGCTGAGCCTGCGGAAGATCGAGGAGATTTTCCCGATCAGTTTCAGGGACCAGAATAAACCATGGGACCAAGGCGTTCCGATGCAGCAGGACATGGCTGGCAGGCCAGCGCGTCAGGACGTGACAATCAGCAACGAGTTGTGGGTCTATCATTCAAAGGCTCATTCAAGTCAATGACAGTCTGGTTCCATGAGGAAGGTCGTTTCACAAAACGATCCGCTCTTTTACACCCGTCACAGCTAAATCGTTTGGGATTTACCAGACAGAATTTGCTTCCCCGCGTCAGATCCCTCTCTCAGAAGCGGCAGTTGTGGTGTTTTTGATTTGTATTCAATGACACATGGAACACAAGGTCATTGGGAACAGAAATCTCCTCTCACAACTTGAGGGGGAGTCATTCCATTATCGCTGAGTGAGACCGCCTGAGTCGCGGAGCAGAGCTGCCAATGTCACTTTTGGTGGTGACCTGGGGAGGGGGAACGGGGTACAATAGTAAAACGCTAATGCTCGAAAACTCTTGAAGGAATGAGCAAATGGCCCGATCGATCGAACGTGACCTTCGTCGATTCAATGAAATCGTGCGGGGGAAAATCCGTAAGGATCTGAAGCAATACGTGAATCACGGCGAGCTTTTAGGGCGAAAAGGGAAGGAATTGGTCAGTATTCCCGTCCCCAACATCGATATCCCGCAGTTCCGGCATGGAAAGAAAGGGTCAGGGGGAACCGGTCAGGGGGAAGGGGAGGTCGGACAGCCGATCGGGCAGGGACAGGACCCGGGGGATGGAGTGGGACAGGCGGGAAGTGAGCCTGGTCAGCATGTGCGGGAAGTGGAAGTGACGCTGGATGAGCTGGCTGAAATGCTCGGAGCGGAACTGGAACTGCCGAACATCATTCCCAAAGGGCAGGATTCGCTGAAATCCCAAAAGGACAGATATAAAACGATTTCCCGAAGTGGTCCGAATGCTCTGCGCCATTTTAAACGGACATACAAGGAAGCACTCAAGCGGCAGATTGCCAGCGGGTCATATGATCCTGAGCGGCCAGTGATTATTCCTGCAAAGGATGATGAGCGTTTTCGAAGCTGGACAACCGTCAACGAACCACAGGCAAATGCAGCCATCCTGTATCTGATGGATGTGTCCGGCTCGATGACTGAGGACCAGAAAGAAATTGTCCGGATTGAAGCCTTCTGGATCGATACGTGGCTTCGAAGTCAGTACGACGGGATTCAGCGTCGTTATATTGTTCACGATGCCGTCGCACATGAAGTCGATGAGGACACCTTCTATCGTGTGCGTGAATCAGGAGGAACTCGCATTTCCTCTGCATATCAGAAAGCGGCTGAAATCATCGCCCGGGATTTTCCCCCTGCAGAGTGGAATTTGTACTGCTTCCAGTTTTCTGATGGAGACAACTGGGGGGAGGACAGTCGGGAGTGTTCGCGTTTCCTGACCGATCATCTGCTTCCGATTTGTAATTTGTTCTGCTACGGGCAGGTGGAAAGCCCATATGGGAGCGGTGAATTCATAAAGGACCTTCGGAAATTGACCGATGAACATGACAATCTGATTCTCAGCGAGATCGATAACAAGGATGGAATTTACGATTCCATCAAGACCTTTCTTGGTCGTGGCAAGTGAGTCCCGAATCTCGGTGGCTTCCGGTCGATCTCAAAACGGTTCTCGTCCGATCTCTTCTGAACACGACTATCATGATGCGTGCCTGGTGGCGTTGTCATCATGGATGACTTGCCACCGGCTGACTCGCAAATCTTGCCGGAGTCCGATGGGGGATGAGCAAGTTCTGTAAATTAAATGCTGAGTTTTGCTGCAACTTCAGTTTGCGAATCAGGAATGAACAATCTGGAGTTGTGAATTCGTTCAACTCGAATTGGGGACGCGGTCGATACAGACGAGGAAAGTCCCTCTTGTGGGATCAGGGGAGCGGGTCTCTCATGACGTTCGAAAGATAACTCGCCATCGGTGTTTCTGTCTTTTGAAGGGATTGAGTGGCTTCAGGGTCGGAAATTTGGCAGGAAGCCAAATTCTGCCCAGCGCCCGTCCGCATGGATTGTTGGACGGTTCTTCAGTTTGGAGCGACATCGGATGTCGACGAGTTCATCATTAGTCCGGCTCCACAGACAGCTGTCTATTACACATGGATGTTGTCGTTCCTGGCGTGTCAGTCTCACTGCCGGGATCAGCGTTATTTTGATTGGACTGCTCTGTCTCCAACGAGTGGGATTTGCTCAGGGGCAGTCTCCTTCGCAGACGGTCTATTCAGGACACAATGAGCATCCAGTTCAGGTCGGCCCTCATTCTGAGCAGGTCGCAATTCCAATCCATTCAGGAATACAACAGGTTCAGCTCACTTCAGATCCCCGTCGGCCACTGGATCGTCGCATTGAAGCGATGCCGCGTGCTGATCAGAAACTGGAAGTGATTCATCACCGCAGCCAGTTAATTGTCACCAGATCTCCAATCCGTCGGATTGCCTGGTCAGATCCCACACTTCTGGATGTGGTTCAGTTCAGCCCGACAGAGATTTCCCTGATTGGTCTTGCTCAGGGAACGACAGATCTGTGGCTCTGGTTCGAGGGGCAGGAACAACCGTTGATGTACGTCGTCACGGTGATTCGCGATCCCAGCCTTGATGAACAGAGGAACCTGAACTATGGCCGGATCGAGCGAAAGATTGCCTTGCTTTATCCCAACAGCAAGGTTTATCTGATTCCAATCTCCCGGAAGATTATTGTCCGGGGAGAAGCCCGGGATGCGGAAGAAGCTGCCAATATTATTCAGCTGATCCGTGGGGAAGTGATTGCACAGGAAGGGGATCTCTATGGAGACCTGTTTGCTGGCAACATTGGAGCCCAGGGATTCGGCGGCATGGGCGGATTCGGCGGCGGTCCGGGTGGTTTTGGAGGGCTCAATAACTGGGACCAGTACGGCTGGAATCTCTCCTCCTTCATCATTGACGAGCTCCGGATTCCGGGTGAGTTTCAGGTGATGATCAATGTCCGCATTGCGGAAATTCAGCGATCCCAGCTTCGTCGATGGGGGGTCGACTGGAATGCATTGATCAATAACGGGGCTGTCCAGTTAAGTTCGACCATTTCCGGGGGGACCCCGACACTCACGGGTGTTTTTGACAGCGGTAAGCTAACTTTCCTGATTGACGCTCTCGCTTCAAACGGGGTCGCGAAGATTCTGGATGACGCCCGAGTCGTCACACTGAGCGGACAGCCGGCGGCGTTTCTTTCCGGGGGCGAATTTGCTGTGCCGACAATTGTCGGAATCGGAGGGGCTCAGGGACAAACCACCTCTTTCCGGGGATATGGGACATCCATCATCTGCACACCGACGATTCTCGACAACGATCTCATTCGCCTTCAGATTGTTCCAGAGCTGAGCGAGATCAACAGCGGGAACTCCGTCGGAGGGATTCCCGGTGTCAACGTTCGACGTGTTCAGACCCGTGTCGAATTGCGGGAAGGCCAGTCGATTGCACTCGGGGGTGTTTTCTCCCGCCGCGAACGTGCTGAAACCACCCGGATTCCATTTCTGGGCGAAGTTCCAGTTGTGGGTGCCTGGTTGTTCAATGCAAAACAGGCAACCGAAGACGAAAACGAACTGCTGATTGTTGTCACGCCGGAGATTGTCCGGCCGATGGATCCCGATCAGGTTCCGCCGCTTCCGGGCTGGTATTCAACTCATCCCAACGATCACGACTTCTATAAGTACAATCGGATCGAGGGGAATCCGGATCTGGGGAACTATCAGTTGTTGCCGTACGGTAATGGGCAGGGCTACGGTCAGGATGTCGGCTACAACTTCTTTAATCCAACACCAGCGGGCGGAATTGCTCCTGCTCCGACGGGAGGAGCAATGGGACCGCTCCCGGAGGGGGCTTACGGAACACAGCCTGTGCCGGGAGTCACATACCCCGCCAATTCGGATGTTCCCGGGATGATGCCGAATGGTCCGATTCCGCCCCAGCGGAGCAATGGATTCCCGGCGAATCAACAAGGGTATCCCCCTGCAGGTTCTCCTCAATCTCCAAATCTAAACGGGCTGCCGCTTCCTCCACCGGTGGAACCGACTCCAGCGACGACACAACGGCAGCGGGGACCTCATCAGCCAATTCAACAGGTTTCCGGGACGGGAGTTCGACGCTGAGTGTGATCAAGGGATGTTGGCATGAACTGCAAAGAGACCTGATTCCAGCATCCGGCGAATCGAATCGAAGAATCCAGCGGGGGCGTTCAGATTCGTGTGGCAATCCATTATTTCAGGGGGCATACCCGGAACCCGAATCGGTTTGACATGAGTCTTTCCTGATGCCGGTGAAAATTCCTGGCAAGTTTTGTCGGTTGAATGGCTCGGTCAAACCGGTTCAAACCCGAGGATGATCGCAGGTCGATACCACCGTAACGGTGAGAGAGTCTTTCTCTCTCGAGAGACGATCACGTTACGGTTGGAACGGTGTGTCTGGGCGGCTCATCCTCGAAGGGATTTGGTGGCGATGAAATCGACATTCTTCAAACCGTTGACGGCTTTGGGATTGCTGGGAATTGTCTCTGGCTGCGCCCACTCACATCTTGCGTGGAAATCCGGAAAGCACGAGGCTCGCCTTCTGGAGGGGAGTAGCTGCACACAACAGGAATGTTGTGAAGCGAATCCCTGTGGAAGCTGCAACAAATGTTGCGGGAGTGGGGGATGGCTCGGAAAGCTGGGGGGGTGTTTCTGCCGGACCTCGACCGCCATTCCGGATGTACTTCCCCTCGGCAGCACGGTTCGTGCCCATGATCAGGTGATGCAGACAAATGCTGAGGCGGCAGATTTCATTATTTACCGCCTGAATTTCGTCGGTCAGACGGCTGAACTGACATCCGACGGGAAGGATCAGGTCCTCGAGATTGCTGCCCGAATGCGGAGTGCTCCGTTTCCGGTGATCATTGAGCGCGAGCCCAATAACTCAGATCCCGAACTGGATGCGCTTCGACGTAATCTCATTGCCCAGATTCTCACCGATCTCGGCAATCCCGATGCGCAGCAACGCACCGTAGTTGGGACTCCATATGGTCCGGGCTACTGGTCGCAGCCAGGCCAGTACATGTACTATCAGTACATCGGCAACTTCGGTAACTATAACAACTTTGGTGCTGGGGCCGGAGCCTTCGGCGGAGCGTACTGATCTGTCTTGTCTTCCCAGATCATTACCTTCGCCTGTTCGGATGGCCGCTTGAAACCGCACGCCGTCAGTGCATCCTGAACCGTTCTGCAGGTCTCGAAGCGTTGAAGAATTGTTGGCTCTAAATTGCCGCGATACCGGACTTTGTGATGTCAGGCAGCGTCCGCTTCCACCTTTTTCTTCCGGACTCGGCGGACACCCGGCACCGATTTCCATCGACGATGGACCCAAAAATACTGCTCTGGAAACTTACGGATGGCGCGTTCCAGCGCTCGTGAATAGCGTTGGGTGATCTCCTGAACTTCGTCGTCGGCGTCAATGGTAGTCACGTCGATGATCTCTTCGAGCCCGATCTCAAATCGGGACCATCGTCCCTCGTCGAAGTCGTCCGCAACCCGGCATCCGTAGCCAACGGCAATCAATGCTCGTGATTCCATTGCCATCAGAGCGATGGAGCGAAACGTGGACGCTGGACGTCCGAGAAAGTCGACGAAGACCCCTCGCCTGCCTGCATCCTGATCACACAGAAGCCCGAGGTTTCCACCTGCTTTCATCAACTCGGCCATCCCATCCCAACCGCCGCTTTTGAGCAGGAGTTGATGACCGGACTGTTGCCGCGACCTCAGGAACCAGCGATGCAGGTAAGGATTGTCGAGCTTGCGAGCGACAATCCCCATGCGGAACCCGAACAGTCCGAAGATGACCGTCGAGGCTTCCCAGTTGCCTAAATGGCCCCCGACGAGGAAGACAGGGCGCCCGGAGTTCAACGCTTTCACGCACTCCGCCCGCTTTCGAAACCTGATGACTTCCCGGCAGTTTTCCAGCCGCACTTTGCGTGGGAACTGGATGACCTCTCCCACCATACGGAAGAGATGAACCCACATATCAAAAATCAGCTGGTTGATTTCTGACTCGGATTTTTCATGACCGAAGGCATGATGCAGGTTTTCTCGAACGAGATTGTATCGGCTGACTTTCCGGGGAAGCAGACGCGTCATCACCCAGGCCAATCCCCGGGCGAGCCGATCAATTTGGCGGGGAGAAAGGATCTCGACCACACAGGCAAATGTGCGGAAGATGACGTACTCGGCCCTCCATTGCACATCCTGAAGTGTCATGGGCTGCCTCCCGTTGCCCTGTTCACGAGCCTCTCCCTGTCGATCCAGTCCAAACCAGCCCGAATAGTGTCGCTGGAATAGCAACTTCAGGTCAACAGGATTGTCGAACTGGTCCGACCGTGCCGGGGACAAGGACGTGACATTCTCCCGCAGCCTTCGGTTTGTCTTTGCCCGAAGATGCCCATCAAGACCGCGCGGCTCCGCAACTGCGGAATCCGGCATTCTTCCGATCAGATAACCCGCTTACGAACTTCGTTTCCGGTTCGTCTTTTTCTTGGGGGCCGGGATGGGTTTCTTTGCTGCTTTTCGTGCAACGGCGGCAGTCTTGTTTTTCACTGCAGTCCGTTCGGTCGGTTTCTTGACCGGTTTTTTGACCGCCACGGCTTTTGCTGCCGGAGCTGGTTTGGCTGGGGCAGCAGGCTTGGCCTTCTTCTTTTTCTTCTGCGGATTCTTGAACAGCTCTACCAGACGCTGCGCAGCGGAGAAAGGATCGAGTTCTTCATCCGGATCTGGTCCATCTTCAAAATGCGGCCGCAGTTCCGGATCGACAGAGGTGCACTTGAGAAGATGGCACAGCTGAACCCCTTCGGCCTTTTTGATTCCGGCCTTGATTTCTTCTCCGGCTGCCTCGGGGTCGCTGTCACTGGAAGCGAGTCCAAGCCACTGCAGAAGTCGAAGGATCGACTGATCGATCGGCAGCGCATGAGCTCCCAGAACGTGCTGCACAACGTAAGCCCGAACAAATGGCGTCTGATACGGGATTTGTGCCAGCTCCTTGATTGCCTGCTCCTGAGTTTTCCGCTTCAGGTACTCCATGTCGAAGGCATAATGCTTTTCGAAGATGTATTGCAGGGCTTCCCGGATGCGAAGTGCTTTCCAGTCGGCACTGTGTACCGGTCCAAGGGCCTGTTCAATCTGGGAGATGGAGCTGACGCGAATTTCGTTCAGGTCGAAAAATGGTTCCAGTAAGGCTGCGTAGGCAGTCTCCGCCTCGTCCTGGCTGGAATCTTCCAGACAGATTCCAAACAGAAGCGTCTCGAACGCAGGGCGGGTTTGCTTGGGGACCGAACCGCCGTAGCGGCGCTTCATTTCGGTGGTCAGCTTCTTGAGAATTGTTGCCTTGTCAGCTGCCTTGAGAGATTTGGCAGGCATCGATGCCTCTCTGTCGTACAAGTCTGTGAATTTCGGAATGTGGGGAGTCGGAATCGCCCCATCAGCGACGGATCAAACGTAAAGACCGGTTTCCGTCCGCCGGTGTCCGGTGAATTCGTTGTGACATGTTGAATCCGGGCATGACCTGAGTGGGTTTGTTGGGGGCGGCGCTCCCGATTGGACTGGTTTACGAATTGGTCTCAACGACCTGTCAGGCTGCTCAATTTGGGTCCACAACAAGTTCATTGCGGGATGAACAATCTCGTTGGGGAAGGCTACTCCTCTTCACTTGATGGGTCCGAGTCCTGATTTTCGTCCTCATCCTCTTCTTCGTCTTCAAATTCTTCCGGAGGATGAAGTTCCCGGAGCAGTTTCGAGACTTCAATACTCTTCTTGACCCCCTGATCGACAACAAACGTGAGGACTGGGGTCAGGCGGAGCTGCAATTCATCGGCAATACGCGATTGAATCCACCCGCGTGCTGCCTCAAGCCCCTTCAATGTCAGCCTCTGGGTCTTCTCATCTCCCATTATGCTGATGTAGACCTTGGCTGTCCGCAGATCGGTCGGGACTTCCACGTGCAACACGGTGACATATTTCACCCGTGGATCGCGCAGCTCGAAGAGAATTGCCGAGCTGACGACCTGACGAATCGCCTGTGCGACTTTAGCGGTTCGTCGTGTGCTCATAGAGTCTCCCAGGTGAGTCTCTGGAGGAATGTCACATCTGCTGAAGGCAAGTCTGAAATCCTGTAAGAATGTACCGTCTGGCGAACACGTGTCCTGTTGAGGTCTCCGGGGGCGTCAACTCCCCTGAATGTTGATTTCAGGGGAGTCCGACCCGGTGGACTCATTCATCCAGTGAACGTTTCCGTTCTTCGATACGATATGCTTCGAGCAGATCCCCCTCCTTGACATCGTTGAAGCCTTCAAGACGAATCCCGCACTCGAAGCCTTCGCGAACTTCTTTGGCGTCGTCTTTTCCTCGCTTGAGCGAAGCAATGGCGTAGTTATTCAGAACCGTCTGGTCCCGGATGACATGGACCCGGTTGTTCCGGTCGATTGTTCCGTTCAACACGCGGCAACCAGCGACAGTTCCGACCCGACTGATAGAGAAGGTTTGCAGAACCAGTGCCCGACCGGTTGCCACCTCGATCTTCTCAGGTTCAAGAAGTCCTTCGAGGGCCTGCCGGATGTCGTCGGTGACATTGTAAATGATCCGGTAACGACGAATCTCGACTCCCTCCTGTGCGGCAAGGGTTTCAGCACGGTCCTCGGCAATCACGTGGAAGGCCACAATGATTGCTCTCGTTGAGGCAGCCAAGTAAACGTCGCTTTCATTTACACCACCGACACCCATGTGCAGAATCTTGATTCGCACTTCCGGGTGCTCGAACTTGTCCAGTTCGTGTCGGATGGCTTCCAGCGATCCCGGTGCATCGGCCTTGATGATGAGAGGAAGGTCCTTGACGCCACCCCCTTGACGGGAGGCAAAGAAGTCTTCCAGAGTCATCGGACCGCCGCGACCAGCGAGTGCTGCGGTTCGTCCTCGCAGGCGACGCTCTTCGGCAAACTCCCGAGCCTGCTCGACATCGTCCATCACAAAGAGATGGTCGCCCGCTCCCGGGACTTCATCGAGACCGGCCAGCTTGACTGGAGTCGAAGGTCCGGCTTCCTGAATTTCTTCCCCTCGGTCGGTGTACATGGCACGAATGCGACCGTAGGCCGGACCACACAGGACCGTGTCCCCGACACGAAGAATTCCTCGGCGGACAATCACCCACGCGAGTGGTCCACGTCCTTCGTCGCGGAAGGCTTCGAGGCAGACCCCATCTGCTGGCACCCCAACAGGAGTTCGCAGATCGGCCAGTTCCGCAGTCACGACGAGAGTTTCCAGGAGCTTGTCCACGCCGGTTCCCTGCAGAGCGGAAACCCGGACCACTTCCACATCGCCCCCCCATTCCGCAGGAAGAATTCCATGCTGAGAGAGTTCGGTGAGGACCTTCTGCTCGTTGATTGATGGCAGGTCGCACTTGTTCATCGCGACGATGATGGGGACGCCCGCCGCCTTCGCGTGGCTGATGCATTCCACTGTCTGCGGCATGACACCGTCATCAGCGGCCACGACCAGAACGATGATATCCGTGACGTTGGCACCTCGGGCCCGCATTTCCCCGAAGGCTGCGTGACCTGGGGTGTCAACGAACGTGAGCTTCTGCCCTTCGTATTCCACCTGATACGCAGCGATATGCTGGGTAATTCCTCCTGCCTCGCTGGCGGCCACATTCGTCGAACGGATGCGGTCGACAAGAGTTGTCTTTCCGTGGTCGACGTGACCGAGCACGGTGATAATGGGAGGCCTTGGGGCAGTTTCCACATCTTCTCCCTGGAGATCCAGGTTCAATCGTTTCGCAAGGACCTCTTCAAAGTCCTGCTCATGCTCGATCTTCAGATCAACACCCAGCTCCATCGCGATTTCCAGGGCGGTCTCCTCATCGAGTGTATCGTTGATGGTGACCATCTGTCCCTGAGAGAATAACACGGTCAGCAGGTCGCGTGCCGGTCTTCCCATCGCTTCCGAGAGGCTGCGAACAGAGATTGGTGGGGTAATTGTTGCGGACGTCTTTCGCTCGACAGACGTATTGTTTCGTCGTTGCCGTTTGACGGTCCGAACAATGATGCCTTCTTCCTCGTCCGGTCCGCCTTTATTTTTGGCACGTCGGCGACGTCGGGCTTCGCGGGCTTCTTCCAGCCCGAGACCTCGACCGGAAGGAGAGCCGGAGCCACGTCCCTTGCCGGAAGGAATTCGCTCTTCGTCGTCGCCAACGGGTGATCGACGAATGGCATCGTCCCGGTTCTTCTTCAAAATGTCGGCAAGCTTGTTCTTTTTGAGAACATCACCAGTCAGGGCCAGATCAGGTTGATGAATTGGCTCTTCGGTCTTCTTGACGAACGACGGCTTGAAGTTTGGCGTTGCCAGTGATGGAAGCGCCGGACCGCGACGTTTCTCTCGCCGGTTAGACGGAGTTTCCTCTTGAGACCGTCCCGGGCGATCTTCGGACATGCGGACCGACCCGTGAGGTTTCATTTCGCGAATTGGGGTTGTCGTCCGTCCTGGCGGAGCGAAGTCGGTGCGGGACATAGGGGCCGGGCGCTCTGGCGGAGCCGGGCGCTCGCCCGGTGGAGTTAGGCGTTCAATGGGAGTAGGACGTTCCACCGGTGTGGGCTTCTCTGCGACCACGTTCGGCGGAGTTGGAACTGGTTCCGGCGTTTTTACTGGCTCTGGGGCAGGTGTTGGTTTCTGCGAGTCCGTTTCAGCAACTGTCGTGGGAGCCGGAGATCCCGGAGCAACTTCCGGTGATTCAGCTGGAGCGGGCGGTACGGGCTGCTGCTCTGTGACAGGGGCCGGTGCCGGTGCCGGAGTCGGAACTTCTGCAACGGGCTCGGCTACCTCCTGGGACTGAGCGGGCGATTCCGGCTTGGAGAGGGGGCTTGATCCTTCCGGAGTCTGGGCCGATTCTTTCCGCGGTGGACGGCGGGTCTTCATCTGAGACGAGAGTGGGCCGCCCAGATCGCGAATTTCTCGCTCCTGGTAATCCCGACGGGGATCATGACGAACAACGGCAGGGGGAACCGGCTCGGGAGGGGTTCCCTGCGATTTCTGTTTGAGCGACTTCAGGTGCTGCATTAGCACATCGCGTTCGGTGGGCGTAATGCTCGCCAAGGGCGAACTTTTCACGTCAAGCCCAGCATCGTTGCAATGCTGAATCAGATCTTTGCTATCAAAACCGAGTTCCTTCGCGAGTGCGAAGATGCGGATTTTCAATCGTCACCCCTCTATGTTTGATCTCCGTGATTGGCCGCGAATCCAATGCGGGAGTCATACTGGCGCTGCGGGTCGAGCACTGTCAGGCCGGTGCGCCGCTTCATTTTGATTTGGTCCCTGCAGCCGGGTCTGGGCGAGGCTGCAACATTCGTCTACTGCAAATGACTGGCAAGATCTCTGTTTAATCTAACTGTCGGTTGAGACTCCTGAGTCTGTCGCATTCTGCGAGTCGGACGATGCCGTCAAATCCTGATCCGGGGGAGCCTCCTGCGCCGGCTGAGCTGCTTCGGAAGCCTCTGCTTCCGGCTTGAGCCGACGTCCAGTCATGGCATCCAGTTCAGCTGCTTCGCGTTCGACGCGTTTGGCGTCCCGTTCGATTGCCTTCCGGCGATCGGTTTCGTGCTCTTCTCGCTCAGCTTCCTGCTCTGCGAACGCCACGATCTCATCAATCTGTTCGGGTGTCAAATCGCCCAGCTGAGACAGATGGTCCGGCTCAATGACTGACAGGTCTTCAAAACTGAAAAATCCTTGTGAAACAAGCGCTTCGGCCAGTTCCGGCGTCACGTGGGGAACCTGACTGAAGGCTGCCACTGAACGCTCCAGCTGTTCATCCAGCTCCTCCTGGGTCATAACCTCAATGTCCCAGCCGACAAGCTTGGAAGCCAAGCGAACATTCTGTCCCTTCTTGCCAATTGCCAGGGACAGTTGATCCTCGCGGACAAGGACGATCACCCGTCCCAGCATCTGGCAAAGAATCACATCCTCGACTTCAGCAGGCTGCATCGCATTGGGGATGAGAACCTGCAATGAATCGCTCCACCGGACGATATCAATGCGTTCACCGTCCAGCTCGTCAACAATCGTTTTGATGCGGGAGCCTCGAACACCAACACAGGCGCCGACGCAGTCAATGTTGTTGTCGATACAGGAGACTGCGACCTTGGAGCGGTAACCCGCCTCGCGTGCCAGCGAACGGACTTCGATGACTCGCTCGGCAACTTCCGGGATTTCCACTTCGAACAGGCGACGAACCAGTTCCGGATGGGTTCGCGAGAGAACGACCTTGATCCGGCTCCCTGCTTTACGAACTTCCAGCACAATCGCCCGGACACGGTCTCCGACGCGGTGAGACTCTCCCGGGATCTGTTCGCTACGGGGGAGAATCGCTTCGACCTTGCCAAGGTTGACGGAGGCGACCCCGTGATCGACCCGGACAACGGTCCCGTTCACCAGATGGGTGCGGAGTTCGATGAATTCCTCGTACAGGGCGTCCCGTTCCGCCTCGCGGATCTTCTGGATCATCACCTGTTTTGCGGTCTGAGCGGCGATACGACCTAACAGGTCACCGAGTTCTTCCGGTGGAAGTTCCGCCCCTTCCAGCGTGGCAGTGGCATCTCCGGAAGTCCGGTGGATCGAAATTGCGATCTCACGATCTTCGCCGTAGTGCTTGCGTGCTGCGGATAGAATCGCTGCCTCAATCCCGCTAAAGACGATCTCTTTGTCGATCCCTTTATCGCGATGGATGGCGTCGACGATCCGGAGTACCTCATTGCCATTCATGAGCGTTTACTGCCAACGTTATCAAGGTGAAAAAAAGAGTGGGACAAAACCCCACTCGTCGCTACGTCACCTGAAAAACCGGCCACGCCCACCAGTGTTCCAGGAAGAACCTTCCTGGTCACCGTTGGTTGTCGAGCACCGGCCGTTGTCAACGCCAATGCCTACATGACAAGCCTCTCAGCTATTCCAGCCGCAGCCGGACAGGTTCCGTAAATTCGACGCCTGACTCGCTTGAGCCAGCCTACAACAATATGGCTCCTGAACAGATGTGTCAAGAATCACAAGATTTCCGTCTGTCCAATTGCCGGAATTCTTCTCCTTCTCTGGAATGGAATCTCCCTCCTGAGGGCTATTTGAGCGGATTGAAAGCCGGATCAAGTTTCGCAAGTTCTCTGGATTTCCAGAAATTCTTGTTACGACTGGCCTAAGGCACTCTGTTGACCTGTATTCTGTTCACCTGCGTACGGCGTTCATCACTGTTGCGTTCTCGATGTTGTTCTTCGGTATTTTGTGTGACTTCGCCAATGTGACTGGGCTGTCGGGTTGTGGAAAACCTCCTGCTCAGCCTTCCTTGCGACTGACAGTGTGTCGCAAAGTCAGTGTCGCAAAGCCAGCACAAGCGGATTTGAACGTCCAGAAATGGGTTGAGCTGCATGCTGAATTGTGCAGCATGCAGCTCAACGGCAGATCTGTTTTTACGGGGACATCCCCGTCAGGGAGTGCTGTCGGACTCAGTAGATTCCAAGTGCTCCCTGGAACTCCTGAGCCAGGTTTCGTCTCATTCCTCCTTGAGCGTCATAGCGACCAACCCAGTAGGCCAGCTCTTCTGGAGTCGGATTTCGGCCAATGAGGAGCTGGTGCATGCGCTCAATGTACACCCGCTTGTCTGCGTCGCAGCGATTGAAGAAGTTCTCGTGCGCCAGCAGACTGAGCTGAATCTGTCCCATGGTCTGACCGCTTCGAAGGGCGTTCAGGTAAGCGGTGATTTCCCGGTCGGTGGGGTTCCGGCCGATGTAATCGTTAAACCATCGAACGATCTGGGCGATCTGCTGCTCTTCCGCAAGACCTGCAGCAGGAAATCTTGGGTAAGGATTTGTGGGCTGAGCGACCTGGTCCAGCTGCAGGGCGACGCTGCGAACGCCACTCATTTGCGGCTGGAACTGCTGCATCTGGGAGGTGCGATAGATCTCGCGCCCATTCACCAAAACGCTGGCGTAGATGTAGTATCGGCCATTCCGTGCCACATGGGCCGGGTCATAGTCAATGCTGAACGGAATGGGGTACTGGTCGATCTTCTGGATTTGGGTGCTCGCAAATGTCACTGGATTTGAGTTGTTTCCAATGACTTCCTTGAGCTCGATATTCACGATGGCATTTGCCGGCAGGTTCTGGCGATTTTGCAGTGCAATTGACCCGTTGAGGGTGGACAGTCGTGAATCCAGCTGCACGGGAACATTGATCAGTCGTCCGTCCCGGTTGTTGTGGACCAGAAGGGTGACCCAGCCATTCGGATCTGCGGATCGTTCGAACTCGGTTCCGCAGTCAAAGAGCTGACCATTGACGTAACCAACCTGATAACCGTTGACCGCGATCACAGTGTCGTTGACTTCAAGGCCGGCGCGGTGTGCCGCTCCCCCTTGAACGATATCGTGAATCTTGACACCCGTGTCGGTGTCCTTCGAGTAAACCCCCAGCCGCCATTTCTTGGGCTGCGCGTTCGGGTTATTTCCGGGGGGAACATAGTTGGGCTGAACCGGAGATGTGACCCGAGTTCGGTTTGTGTCCGGATAGACTGCCGGATTGGGGTTGGGGACTGAGGGGGAGGTCGATCCCGGGTATGTGGGGTAAGTCAGCCCTGGAACGGTCAGAGCCGGTGTGAGGAAGGGATCGTTGAATCCCGGTGTCAGTCCGGGAATCGAGCTTCCTGAGTTAGGGTAAAACCCTTGTCCGGGCAACAGGCTGGGATTGTAGATGTTGTTGTTATTGTTCTGATTCGGGTTCAGGCCGCGGGAAGTGTCGACGGCATGAGCGGTTCCGCATGGCCCGAAGGCGAGCGATGTCGCCAATACGGCTGCGGCAAATGAAATCCGTTTCATTGAATTGCTCCTGGATGCATGAATGAAAGTCTCGAGCGTGAAGGAGTCCTCGTAGCAGAATTGCACGTCGACGGCAGATTCCTTCAGGTGTTCGAGCATGATGAAAAGACGTGTCGTTGATCCTGAACTCGTTTCCAGATCCCGGTTCGATACGAAATTCCCGGGACCTTTGCATCGGGGGAAGTTCTGCTTCGCCCGATGCATCATCGGTCCGTGACTCAGTTGAGAATCCGGAGATCCACTGCATCCAGGGCGATTTGAGCCGCACGGGCGTGAACCGGAACCTGTCCACCGATCACGACATCCTGCTGTCCTTTCTGGCTGAAGATAAACTTCAGAAATTCCTGTTGAACATCGCTCAGCTTCGTATTGGGAGCACGGTTGACCACAATCTGCAGCGGACGAACCAGAGGATATCCGGGATCGTGCAGTCCGATTCCCGGATCTTCATCTCGCCATTTCAGGGCAACAGCTTTTGTTCCCGGGGTGACCAGTCCTGCGCCTCCGAATCCAATTGCTCCCGGGTTTGTTTCGATGGCTTTGATCAGTTCGAGGTTGCTGACGTGTTCCTTGACGTCGTCGCGGAACTCACCACCACCCAGAATGGCCGCCTGAAAGAAGACCTGCGATCCGGTTTCATCCCGTCGCACTTCGCAATTGATCGGCTGAGTCGCCCACTTTCCGGTAGCTCCGAGATCTCCCCAGGTGGTCGCGGTCTTCGCAGCACCCCGTTTGAGTGACTTGGAGAAAATCGAGTCGACCTGAGTCAGCGTCAGGGCGTCGATTGGATTGTCCTTGTGGACATACACAGCAATCGGCTCAACAGCGGGAGTGAGGACGGTTGGAAGGTAGCCGAACTTGTCGTGAAACGCCTTGACTTCCGCTTCGGTGATGGACCGGCTCAGAAGACCGAAAGACGCTTCTCCCTTGATCACTGAATCGACAGCTGTCTTCGACCCGGTGGGATTGATCTTGATTTCAACTTGAGGATACATCGCTTTGAAGCTGTCTGCCCAGACAGCTCCAAGCTGAGACATTGTGTAGGAGCCTGTCAGGTTCAGAGTTCCCTGGAGCTGCTCTACACGCTGATAAACTGGCAGTCCGGGATCAACAGCATATTGGGCGGGAGCCTGTGCACTGACGGGACCGGTCGAAAGTGCAAGGATCAGCCCGGCTAACAATGACATTCCGTGAAACTTCATACGGTTTCCCTCCTTGGTGACTCCTGCTGCATCGACGGTTCTGGCTCCCTGTGGAGCGTGACATAGAACTCCGGTCGGTTCGTTCCCCCCTTGGGCAACAACAGACCCGGGGCGCAGCATTCTTGAAGGGACTATATGCCGATCGGCAAATTTTGCTCAAGATGAGTTTTTCCAGACTCCCGTGTTGCCCATTGCCATCAAGTTCGGGCTCATTTTTCCAGAGAATCCCAGTCTCGAATAACGGTTACTCCTTGCGGGAACGCATCTTGCCGTTGTCGAGAACATGGGGTAGCATTTCCATGAAGGTTCTTTACGCATTCACTACCGACACTGTCCACTATCTGGGCATGTGGAATCGACACGATCCCGCAGCTGATCGAGTGGCAACTGGATACAGGCGAAAGTATGGCAGCAATCGACGCGACTCGGGTCCGACGCTTCACGGCAGGCACTTTGCTTCTCCTTGGAGTGTCAACCGTTTTCGCTCAACAACTTTCCTCCGCCGACCCGGCCGATCAGGAAACAGCGAAGCTCGTTGCCCGGATGATCCCGAAATTTCATCTGAGCCGAGGGGAGATTAACGACCGGATTTCCAGCATGTTGCTGGATGGGTTTATTAAAGATCTGGACCCACAGAAGCTTTATTTTCTGAAGTCCGATATCGATGAGTTCGAGAAGCATCGCACGACACTCGATGACGAAATCAAAGCGGGGAATGTTGATTTCGCTTACAAGGTTTTCGATCGCTACAAGAAACGTCTGGACCACCAGATGGCCGTTGCTCATAAGCTGGTGGATGCCGAGCATGACTTTACTCTGGACGAATACATCGAGACGGACGCCAAGAAGCTCTCCTGGGCCACAACTCAGGATGAGTTGAATGAGCGATGGCGAAAACGAGTCAAATATGACCTGCTTCAGTTCAAGCTGGACGGTCTGTCGATGGAAGAGGCTCGCGAGCGTCTTAACAAACGCTATCGAAACAGTCAGCTCATTGTCGATCAGTACTCTCCTGGTGAAGAACTGGAGATGTACCTCACCGCGTTGACCAAGTGTTTCGACCCCCATTCGACATACATGTCCCCACAGAGTTGGGAAGACTTTGAGATTCAGATGCGTCTGAGCCTCGACGGGATCGGAGCGGCACTTCGCGCAGATGATGGCTATACCGTTGTCGCCAGCATCGTTCCGGGTGGAGCGGCAGCCGAAGAGGGGAGTCTGAAAGTCAACGACAAGATTATTGGTGTTGGTCAGGGGGCGACCGGAGAGATTGAAGACATCTTCGAGATGAAATTAAGCGAAGTGGTCCGCAAGATTCGTGGGCCACGAGGAACGATCGTCCGTCTTCAGGTCAAACCGGAGAATGGGGGCGAAACCAAGATCATCTCGCTGACCCGCAAGAAGATTGAACTGAACGATTCCGAAGTGAAAGGGGAAATTATTGACGGGACCGAGCGTCTGGGACGTCCCGGCAAGATCGGGGTGATCAGCATCCCGTCCTTCTATCGGGACTTTGCAGGAGCTCAGGGGGGCGGTGCCTTCAAGAGCGCTGCTGCGGATGTGGCAAACGTCCTGAATCAGTTCAATAAAGAAGGGGTCGATGTCGTCATCATCGATCTGCGGAACAACGGTGGGGGAGCCCTCACAGAAGCAATCGAAGTTTCCGGGCACTTTATTGACAAAGGTCCGGTGGTTCAGGTGAAAGAACCAAGCGGGTTTGTCCAGACGCTGGAGGACCGGGAACCCGGAATCAAGTTCGCTGGTCCGATTGTGATCCTGAATAACCGTCTGGCAGCTTCCGCTTCGGAGATTTTTGCTGGGGTGATTAAGGATTATCGCCGCGGAATCATCGTGGGGGACACAACGACCCACGGGAAGGGGACTGTGCAGAACCTGATGGACGTCGCTCCGGGACAACTCTTCAGCCGAGTGAAGCAAGGGGACCGTGGCAAGCTCAAGCTGACGATTCAGCAGTTCTACCGCGTGAACGGAGACAGCACCCAGAATAATGGGGTGCGTTCGGATATTGTTCTCCCATCGCTGATCGACCATTTTGATTTGGGAGAATCGTTCCTCGATAACGCGCTTCCATTCGATCAGGTGCCACAGGTGAAATATTCCGAAGGGCGGATGGTCAATCCGGAAATGATCGCCAACCTTCAGAAGAAGAGCGAGGCTCGAATTGCCCAGAATGCGGAGTTCCAGAAGCTCAACAAGTCCATCGAACGCTACCTCGCGCGGAAAGGGAAAACCCAGCTGACGCTCAATGAAGAGCAGGCAAAGAAAGAGCGTGGGGAAGAAGAGATCGCCAAGAAGGAAACGGAAGAAGTGCTCGGGGATGATGCCGCCTCCGTCGCCAAGCCGGGAGAGCCGATCTTCCCGAAGCGATTTTATGAAGACGAAGTGCTGAATATCGCTCTGGACTACGTCGCAGATTTGAAGGCCCAAACCGCGACCACTCGCGTCAGAAACTGATCGGGACAGACGCGGTCAATTCTTGCAGAATCGTATCCCTCCGTTGATCTGGTCATGCCGGTCAACGGAGGTTTTTCGTTAAGGTCTCTGGCTTCGAGTCCTGTTATGAAGTGGGAGGCTCATTGGGCCGACGTCGGACGGGGCTCAGCTTGAGAAGATGGTCGCAGACGGCACTGGCAGCGTCAGGAGAGGACGTCATTTTCATCGCCACCCCCAGTGACTTCCTCTGTTCGGGGGAGGAGAGGAGCGGAACGAGTGCTGCTGCGAGATCCGCATCGAATTGATTGCTCGCCCCCTGATGGACCATGACTGCTGCATTTCGTCCGACATAGTGTCGGGCATTGATGGTCTGATGATTTCGCAGCGAGCGGGGATAAGGAATGATGACAGCCGGGAGGCCAGCGCAGGAGATCTCTGCGAGCGAAGTCCCCCCCGCGCGTGTCACAACCAGACTGGCCCGTTCATACAGGTCGAGCATGTTGGGAAAGAAAGGGGCCACCTCTGCTGTCAGATTCAATTCCCGATATGCCTGACGGATGGAATCGTCTTCGTTACGTCCCGTCTGATGGAGAATGGTCCAACCAGCCAGTTCAGTGTGATGCTGTTGAGCAAAGCGGACCATCGCCTGATTGATCGCAGTCGCCCCCTGACTCCCCCCCAGAATCAGAAGGCGCTTCTTTCTGGCCACTGAGCTTGTCTTGAGGTAAGCAATCTCCTGACGAACAGGATTTCCTGTGACATGAATCCTCTTGCTGGTGGGAAGAAAACGGGTTGTCTCAAGAAAACTCAAACAGACCGCATGAGCGAATCGGACCAGCAGAGCGGTCGCTCGTCCGGGGATCACGTTTTGTTCCAGCAGCAGAATTGGACGTCGACGCCAGCGCGCTGCCAGTACCCCCGGGACACTGCTGAATCCCCCTGTTCCCATCACAACGGGGGCAGGGAGTGTTTTGAGGATCTGTTTTGCCTGGCGGGTGGCTTCCCAGATCTGGCGGGCGGAACGAATCGGACGACGCAAGATTCCTGTGCTGTCAATTGATGGCAGGGCGATTTGTTCGACGTCCCAGTCTTGCAGGACGGTGGAGTCGATGGCCCGATCCGCAGTCAGAAAGACGATCCTGCGAGGGGCGAGTTGCCTGCGTCGGAGTTCCTGAATTGTCGCCAGCGCGGGGAAGAGATGTCCGCCACTTCCGCCTCCACAAACGACCAGACTCCATTCCTTCGGCGTACTCATTGCCTGTGATCGTTCCGAATCAGGAAGAGACAAGGTCTTCCTGTCTGTTGAAAAGTATGTCCCCGCCCAATGTTGATGCCGCAGCGGCTCAGCAAGGCTGACAGCGTACTCAATGGAGCTGGATCAACGGAAGCGGGGCGCGTTTGATGTTTTCCGCTCAGACATCACATCTCAGGTCATGATGCCGTGCATGATTCTTGCGAGTCAGGCTCACAATGACCCCAAGGCAAACGATACTCAACCCCAGATTACTGCCTCCATAGCTGATGAAGGGATGTGAGATCCCCTTGGGAGGGACGAGCGCCGTAATCACCGCCATGTTGACCGCAGCCTGAATCACCAGCGAGCTGAGCAGAGTCATTGCGACGATCCGTTCGAATGAGGCGTTCCGTGTCCGCCGGACCAGGCGCATGCCGCACAGATAGACTCCGGTCCACAACATCAGCACTCCGAGTGTTCCCGTCAGCCCTAGTTCTTCGCCGACAACGGCCATGACAAAGTCAGTGTTTGCTTCGGGAAGAAAACTCAGTTTTTGCCAGCCTTTCCCAAGCCCGACTCCAGACAAACCTCCCACTCCCAGAGTCGTCAGGGATTGCTGCACCTGATAGGGGGCTTGTTCCGGATGAATCCAGGTATCGATAAACCCGCGGATGCGGGCCAGCTGATATGGCTTGAGTGCAAACAACACCAGCCCGGATGGAGCCACCGTCACTCCGACCGCCGCAAAGTAAAACCAGGGGCACCCTCCCAGCCACAGCGACAGCATGGCCGTCATTCCGATGAAGACGGCGGTTCCCAGATCCGGCTCAACAAGGACCAGAGTGATGGGAATCAGAGTGACAACGAGGTAACTGGTCAGGCGTTTGAATGACCAGCGATCAGAACACCGATACCGGAACTGAAGAGTCGTGAGGAATAGTGGGACCGAGAGCTTCGCGAATTCCGATGGTTGCATTGAAACGGGACCAAATCGGATCCATCGGGTTGCTCCGTTCACAGTTTTCCCGATTCCTGGGACAAGGACCAGAATGAGCAGGATCACCGTTCCCAGATAGAGTGTCGGGGCGAGAACCTTCCACTGGGAGATGGAAACCTGTGACGCTGCAATTCCTGTAAGCCCGGCAAAAAACAGAAACGACAACTGCCGGAGCACAATAGACTGTTCCTCTTCGCTCGGGGCAGATGTGACGCTGGAGCTGTAGACCATCAGCAGCCCGACTGCCAGAAGCATTCCGGCAAAGGTCAGGAACAGACCCGTTCCCGGATCGTCTTCAGAGAATTCCATTTGAGGAGCAGCATGTGGAAGAGTGCGCGTGGTCATAACGAATTCACACTCATCCCTTCCCCGAATGCGAACGGATCTCGCACCAACTGACTTCGTTTTTGGTCCAGCTTTCGGATTGGCGTCACACTCTCCTATCGGTTCCGAGCCCGGATTGTGGGGAGACCTGACCGACTCCTCCCTGTTTTCGTTGCAATCGATTTTATTGGAACGATCAGCGGGATGGATGTTGTCGGAAGAAGAGGTTCAATTTCCGTTGCAAGTGGCAGTTTTCTCTCAACTCCCCAAATCACGTTCGCCCCGGTCGATGGAGCGAATCGATAAGACTGTGCAGGCTCTTTTAAGGAGCTGCACCCAGCGTATGTCCATTGGACCGGAATCAGGGGGAAAGGAATCGCCCGACGATGTGACTCACGGGATCAACCACTGGCGAATTACTATGTTCAGTACGTCTGCAAACCGTCTGGCTCACAAGCTTCATGTGACAATTGCAACGACCACCCGGGGCCTTTGCTTCCTTCGCTTCGGGATGCTGGGGTTCGCGATCGCCATGGGTTTTGCAGGGATCAATCCCTCTGCCCAAGCTCAGCCAGTTCCAGCTCATCAGCCGACACCGGTTCAGCCAGCACCGGCTCAAAAAATCGGAATCTGGCACACGAACCTGAACGAGGCCCGAAGGGAGGCCGAACGGCTGAATCGCCCACTTCTGGTTCATTTCGGTGCAGTCTGGTGTGCTCCATGTCAGAAGATGGAACGGACCGTCTTTAATCAGCCGGAGGTCATCGATCAACTGAAGGCGACGGCCGTTTGCCTCAAAATTGATGTCGACAAGAACCCGGAGCTGGCTCAGCGATTTGGAGTCGAGCGATTCCCGACTGATGTGATTCTGGAGCCCAATGGAATGCGACTCATGGAGGCAACCGGATATCAGTCTCCTGAGGAGTATCGGGCTCTCGTCGATCGTGCTGCACGCAGGTACGCGGTTCTGCTGGCTGCTCGCTCTAATCGTCCTGCTCCTCCCGTAGCGACAACTCCGGAAACGGGGGGGAATCCAGCCCAGGTCGTCAAGAATGCGAATGCTCAACTGATGCTCGATGGATACTGCCCGGTCACCCTTCAGAATACCCGCAGCTGGAAGAAGGGGGACTCCCAGTTTCAGACAACATATAAAGATCAGGTTTATCAGTTTGTCTCGGCCGAGGCACGGGCCGAATTTTTGCAGGCACCAGAGAAGTATGTCCCTCAATTTCTGGGGTGCGATCCCGTGTTGATCTTTACAACTGACCGGGCTGTTCCAGGAAGCATTGAGTGGGCTGCATACTTCGATAACCACCTGTACCTGTTCGTCAGTCAGGACAACCGGAGTGCGTTTAAAGCCGACCCGGAAAAGTACCTCCGAACCCGGGTCGTTCTGGATGTGGATCAGATCGAATCAGTCTTCCGCTGATGATCGCTCGCGAGAAGGCGGCAGCACGTGTGTTGCGAGCGAGTTAAATCCGCAACTTCAAGTGTTCAGGACCGGAATTGGTGGAGTGTTCCGGAGGAGTATCAGATTTTTTCCGAAAACTCCGATATTTTGTGGGGAAAGAGGTTGGAAATTTTGACTCGCGGGTTGTGTGACATAGTCTTTTGTGCCGCATCCATCATCTCTCATTATTGAATCGGATGCGAATGTCATACAGCAGTGAATCACTTCCATGACAACAAATGCGACCGCGACAAACCCGTTTCGCGCATCAGCTCTTCCCGCTGCACATCCTATGGACACGTCGCAGCTGTATCTGACGCTGCTGTCTCTGGTCCAGGAGGGGGAAGCGGCAGAAGTAGAAGACAGCCGCCATATTATCGCTGTTCCGGTGCTGCGGAGACTCCTCTCGGCAATTCATTTCCGGGACAGTAATACTTTGAAGCATTCCCGCCGTGTCGGGTTGATCAGCGTCGGGATCGCCAATCGTCTCGGTTGGGAAGAGGACGATCTTCGTGTCATCGAAATTGCTGCACTCCTGCATGACATCGGCAAAATCGGTGTGCCCGATCATATCCTTCGAAAGCCGGGAAAGCTGAGCCCGGACGAAGCTGAATTCATTGCAGTTTACCATCGTGTGGCTGTGTCGCTTCTTCAGGCGTGCCGAATTCACCCCTCTGTCACCGAAATCATTAGTCAGTCGCACAACGTCGAAGAAGAGCATCTTCACGGTTGCAATACCCTGAGTCTTGGGGCGCGAATCCTTGCTGTTGCTGATGCTTATGATTCGTTGACGACCCGGCAGTGTTACCGTGCTCCTTATGATCGCTGGGAAGCGTTGCAGATTCTTGAAGAGCAGTCTGGAAAGCAGTTCGACCGAAACGTGGTGGCTGCGTTAGGACGGTGGCTTGATACCCCCGATGCGGCCGCACTGGTTGATGAGCGGGCAGCGGAAGTCAGCATCCATGTCAATGCGCCGGTCGATTCGGAGACCCGGATGGGGGCGACTCAGCTGTGTCAGATCGTGAATCATCTCTATCTGCTCGAAAGCTTGTACGAAGCGTTTTACGTCATTGACTCAAACCGTCGAATTGCCATCTGGAGCAGTGGGGCGTCCCGGCTATTCACCCGAAGTGCATATGACACTCTCTGGAAGAAATGGAATCGCAACCTGCTCGTCAAGTTCGCGGCGAATACGGATCCCGTTGAGACCGTGTTTATGAGCGGTCAGTCGGTCTGCCATGCCCTGACCGTCTCCGCCAAGAAGGATGAATTCGTTGATGTGGATGTCCAGACAATCCCCATCCTGACCCCGCAGGGAGATGTCTCCGGGGTTGTGGAACTGATCTGCAACTGCAAGGAATCGAAGCGGCACCGGGGGCAGTTTCGTTCACTCCAGATGGCAGCGACACGTGATGCCCTGACGGGAGTCCTCAACCGAGGTGAACTCGAACGCCGACTGGCGGAGACGCATGGGGAGTTCACAACTGGACAGACGGGACCCTATTCGATCGTTTTTCTTGATCTGGATCATTTCAAATCCATCAACGATCGCCTCACTCATGTTGTGGGTGACCGGGTACTCGTTGATTGCTCCCGGTTAATTCAGGATGAACTTTACTCGGGGGAGCTGATCGGACGTTATGGTGGCGAGGAGTTCGTTATCGTTTGCCCTGATACCACCGGGCAGGCTGCATTGGAACGGGCGGAAAGACTACGAAGAACGATCTCCTCTTCTCGTTTTGCAGATCGGGATGACCTGCGAGTGACCGTCTCCATCGGGATTGCCGAAGCCCAGCCAGGAGAGAGTCTCGAGTCAGTCATCACAAGAGCGGATCAGTCGCTCTATGAAGCGAAACATCAGGGGCGAAACCGGAGTTGTCTGAGTCAGCGTCGCGCGGAGTCGGCACAGGCGGAATCGTCTGGGACGTCGACGTCCGATCGTCTGCAGCACACGGCTTCGTTTCTGACGTACGTTGCTCCTGAGATGCTTCACCTGAAGGTGACCGGTTTTGTTGAGGAGTTTCGGGCGAAGATCCTGAAAGTCAGCCCGAAGGATGTCACTTTACAGGTCGGTTCCGGTGGCCTCTTCACGAACTGGACACAAAATGCACAGCATCGAATTCCTGTGAAGTTGCATCTCGAGATTCACGAGGCTCCGCAAGAGTTGACGTCCAAGTCAGGGCGCCGGCTGAAGCTTCTGGTAACGCTTGAACCTGTTGGCCGCTGCAACGACCATGAACGATTCCATGAGCGAAGTGCCCAACTTGTTGATGCCCTGAAGTCCTATCTGATGGCAGACTGATTCTGCCATCGAAAACCTGATGGATCGATAAGGCGAGCGGAGCGTTGCCTAATGACAAACGTTCCGCTCGTATGCTTTTTCTGTATGAACGTTGCCTAAGACAACAGTTCCTTGATCGGCTTACCATCATGTGCGACCTTGAACGGTCGACCAGATGGCGAATGGATCACTGTTTCGATTGGCAATCCGAGGGCAGTCGCGATTGTCGCATTCAGGTCGGCTGGTTCAACGCCATCCTCTTCCACATTGACCCCGCCTTCGTCCGATTTTCCGTAGAACCGTCCCCCACTAATGCCTGCTCCGGCAAGGAATGAGGAGAAGGCAGCCGGATGGTGATCACGTCCGGCGTTATAGTTGATGGAAGGAGTTCGTCCGAACTCTGTCGTCAGGACGACGAGGGTGTCCTTCAGAAGGCCTCGTTCATCCAGGTCCTTCAGCAGGTTTCCAACCGCCTGATCCATGATGGCAGCACGGCGCGGGAAGCTATTGGCACTGTAAATATTCGCGTGCATGTCCCAACCGCCAAAGGAGACTTCCACGCATCGGACGTTGTGCTCAATCAATCGCCGAGCCAGAAGACATCCTTGTCCAAAGTTGTCCCGACCATAGCGATCGCGATCTTCGGGCTTCTCTTCATTCAAATCGAATGCCTTCAGTTCGCCGCTGTTCAGAAGCGCGATTGCTTCGTTGTAGAAGTCGGAATACGTGTTGACATTGCGGACGTCGTACTTCGAGCGGAATTTCCGGTCGAACTTGTCGATCAGTTCAATTCGCTTTTCAAAGGATGATTCGGTCAGGTACGCCGGAGCTTTGGTATTCTCCAGTCCGCGGTTGGGATCTCCGATGGGAAGAGGACTGTGGGTTGGGTCCAGAAATCCGGCTGCAGGATGCCGGGCGGGGCTGTTGATCAGTACCGTATCTGGAAGAGTCTTGTTCTGTCTCCCCATGAGACGCTGAATCCATGGTCCCAGAGACGGGTGCCGTTCGGTCGCGATTCTGTCATAGCTGGTCCGCATCAGATATTCGCCTGCTTCATGATCCGCAGTGCGGGTATACATGGAGCGAATGACAGCCAGCTTATCGAACTGAGCGGCCAGGTTGGGAAGATTCTCTCCAATCTGGCAACCGGGAACAGATGTCTGGATCCCCTTCGTCTGTCCCTGATGCTCATGACCAGGCTTCAGGTCGAACGTGTCCAGATGTGACATCGCCCCTGCCATGTAGAGATAGATCATGCGCTTGGCTTTTCCGCCTCCAGCTGGAGCGGCTCCCGCTTTCTCTGCCGCAATAACAGATCGCCCGAGCATTGGGAGGACAGAAACACCAAACAGGCTTTTGGCGGTGTATTCGACAAATGTTCTTCGGTCCAACTCTCCCAGACCGCGAAGAAAATCTCTCATGTCACTCTCTTTTCTGAAAGGAAACCGATCTCTGTGAGGGAATCGGATTTCGTATAGGGAGTTTTTTCTGAATACCCCGTGGTCGCCATGAGGTCATGACGACCACGCGAGAACCATCGTTTGATCAATCGATCCGTTACTGGATGAACAGGAACTCACGGGTATTGACGAGCGACCAGATCACGTTGCCATACCCGGCAGGTCCGTTCGCCCGAATTTCCTGAGTGGCCAGCGCCATGTCTTCGGCATCCGGCTCCCGGTTCAGAACGGTCAGGAAGACCGTTTTGACACCTTCAGTCACCGTCTTTTTCTTCATGACGTTGTTATACATGGCCGAGTCCTTTTCCAGCATCATGTGGGAAATCGGACCGTTAAACATGAACAGGACCTGCGGTACCGATCCGTTTGTTGACGAAGCGGCGATCAACTCCCGGTCTGACTGACCAAACATGCGGATGAAGTGATTGGGCGGCAACGGAGCCGGAAGTTCAGAGGCACGAGCGAGAAGTGTTCCCTTGTACCGGAATTTATCCTGCCACTTCCGCTGCATGGCGTCGATTGCAGCTTGCTTTCTTCGAGAACTCAGCAGTTCCTGAGCGGAGACCTTGCTTAGGTCATATCCGGTGACATCTGTTCGGAGTTGATACTGGATTTCGCGGTACTCATCCGGGTTCGGAAGTGCCAGCGTCAGGATCGAATCCCAGACCTGCTCAGCAGTCATCCGTCGGAGCATCGGCCCCGGGAAGTGATAAGGGGCACCAAACGGCACCTCATCAAAACACGCCTGACGCTGATACGTCTTGGTGTTGAAGAGAATTCGCTGATACTCCTTCATGTTGAAGTCGAGGTCCTTCATGGTCTGTTCAAGGAACGCCATCAACTCAGGATTCTCAGCTTCCGTATGGTCGGTCATATCATCCACCGGCTCAATCTGGCCGTAGCCGAATGCCCTCTGCCAGAGCCGGTTGGCGATGGTCTTTGCAAATCGCGGATTCTCTTTCTCGGTCAGCCAGCGGGCGAAAGCCTGTCGAGGAGTTTCGCCCGGTTTAATGTTTGCCTTGCTTCCAAACAGCGTTTGTGGTTCGACAACCTGACCGGGCTTCCCGTTTTCGTAAGCGTAATCTTTGGGGAGCTGAAGCTTCCGGCCTGGCTGATCATTGACGATTCGCATGTTGACGCGAAGCAACTGCTCAAAGACATAGTAGTTGTTTCGGCGATCCTCTTCTTCCTGAACGATCTCGTTGTATTCATCCCGAAGTCGCTCAGACGGATTGCTTTCCCAGAACCGCTTGTCTCCTCCTCCTGCACGCGTGGTCGTGCCAAAGGTGAAGGCAGCCATCTGGTAGAACTCCTTCTGGGTCCACCGGTCAAATGGGTGATCATGGCACTGAGCACATCCAATCTGGGTTCCCAGAAAAATTCGAACCGTGTTGTTCATATTGTCCAGCGGCATATTGGCATCGCGCTGGAGATATCCGGTGGCTGGGTTCTCCCAGATCAACCCTTCTGCGGTGAGCAATTCATAGACAAACTGGTCCCAGGGCTTGTTTTCAGCAAGGGACTGTTTAATCCACTGGCGATAGGGCTCTCCCCGAACGTCTTCACTGATGCGGTCGACGTACCGGAGAATGTCTGCCCAATAGTTAAATGCGTGGCTGGCGTATCCATCTGATGCAAGGAGTTCATCAATCAGATTAGCTCGCTTATCCGGATCCTTACTGTTAATGAACTTGAGGGTCTGCTGATAAGTCGGAATCGTGCCAGTGATATCGAGATAGATCCGGCGGACGAACTGGTAGTCATCCGTCATTGGATTCGGTTTCACGTTGTACTTGGCATAGTTCTTTTCGACGAACTCATCGATCTTTCGGGCGGCTTCCATCACCTGTGGCCGGCGCTTGGGATCGACTCCCCGACTGGTGACCTTGAAGACCGGGGGAGGGGTTTCCTTTTCCTTCTTGTCCTTATCATCAGACTTGCCCTTGGATGCCTGTGCTGGCTGGAGTTCGCGGGCCTTGGCAGAGTCGAGTCTGGCCAGTTCATTTTTCCCAAGTCGACGGTACGCATTGGCGCGCCCGTTGTACGCGTCAACGGAATTCGGGTCCTGTTCGAGGGCAGCAGTGAAGTCTTCAACTGCTGCTTCGTAATCTTTTCGGTCGTTATGCAGATTCCCCCGGAACACCAGACCCCGAGTGAATTGTGGGTTGAGTCTGAGCGCTTCATTTGCTGCTGTGAGGGACTCGTCATACCGCTTCTGGAAATGAAGGGTCATCGCCTTCTGGAAATGAGCCCGGAAGGACGAGGGATTCGTCTTGATGGCGGTGTCCAGATCAGCGAGGGCGTCTCCGATCTTTCCGGTCATCGCATGAAGCATGGCCCGGTCGCAGAGTGCTTCAGTATTCTCCGGGTCAAGTCGCAGAGCGTCTGCCAGGTCTTTTGAGGCTTTGGCAGGATCATTCTTGGCAAGATATGCTAATGCCCGGCGCTCAAGAAAGACGGCGGAATTTGGCTCAATCGCCAACGCTTCGGTCTGGGCTTTGATGCAGTCGTCGTACTTTTTCTGAAGCCCGTAGGCCATTCCGCGAATGCTGATGGCTTCGGCCATCTTGGGCTCAATCGCCAGAGCACGATTTGCGCTGGTGATGGCCTTGTCTGCTTTCTCCCATCCGATGTAAGCACGAGCCCGGCGAGCATGGGCAGGGGCATGTTGAGGGAGTTCCTGCAGTGCGTAGTAAGCGTTGTCGACCGCAGCAATAAAGTTCCCCTTGTGGTACTGCGAGTCGGACTTGTGAGTGTAGGCGAAGCCGCGAATGTCCAGCTTCTCCTGTTCTCGTCCAGTAATATCGAGGGCTTCGTTGAAGTCCTTGATTGCGGCGTCGTAGTTCTTCTTCGCGTTGAACGCGATTCCACGACCAACGTAGGCAATGAACGCGTTCTTAGGAGCCGCTTCAATGAGTTTCGTACATTCGCTGATGACTTGATCAGCCTCTCCGGCAGCAACCCGCTTCTCAAAGTTTTCCAATTGAATTCGCGCCTGGGTAGGCTCGACTTTTTGCTGCATCGTCCCTTGGGCCATTGCCGGAGGAACAAATGACGCTGAACCTCCAATGACCGCAGCGGCGGTGACCACCGGGACAATCCATTTTCCAAACTTCCATGAACGAGAAATGGGATTGAAAATGCTGCCTGTTCGGGTCATGCGTAGGCCTTGAACTGGGGGTGCAGTACGAATTTTCATTCCACTGAAACGCTTGGGGTGAAAACACCCCAGAAGATGCGATCGCATCCAACTGGCTCAGGGAAATTTTCTCAAATTTGATCTCGCGAGGCATGTGGCCAATAAACAGCCACGGATACTTCGCCAGAAACGACGAAAAAAACGGATTTCAACTGGAAAAATACGTTTTCTCGAGAAATCAAATCAATTTGATATCATATCGGGATTGGTGTGCAAGTGCCAGCAATCCTTGAGAATTTTGACACCTCTGATCTCCATGTATTCCTCCGTGAATCAGTGGGCACAAAAAAACAGACGTCCACATGGACGTCTGTTTTGTGACCTGCGGTCTGAGAACTGATCGCTTTGCACGATCGACGCGAGTCCCGGACCGAATTGATTTCTGAGAGGAAACTTATGTCGATGCTTTCAAGACAGCGTCCCACAGCCATTGGGGGGTGACGAACAGGACAATTGTTCCCACGCTGCAGACCGCCCCAGCGATCTGGCATGCCAAATCTGTCTTCCCGTCGGTCCTCTCTTCTGCCGGGGCTTCGAAATACATCACGGCAACCAGCCGCAGATAATAGAAAGCGGCAATGACGGCATTCAGGGCCAGCACACACGCGAGAATCCGCCCGGTTTCCGTCCCCTCCGACCAGGCAGCCAGAAAGAGAT
This sequence comes from uncultured Planctomicrobium sp., assembly GCA_938015865.1. Taxonomy (GTDB): domain Bacteria; phylum Planctomycetota; class Planctomycetia; order Planctomycetales; family Planctomycetaceae; genus Planctomicrobium. The sequence continues at coordinate 1,464 of CALLWY010000119.1, read as the reverse complement.
TCAACTTCCCGAGTAGTCCCGCTGTCGGAGGCATCCCGGTCAAACTGAACAGGCAGATTGCCAGCAGGACGGCAATTCCTGGTCGGGTTCGGCCCAAGCCGGCGAGGTCGCTGATGGTGCGGATCGGTTTGTCCTGGCTTCCCGCACTGGTAATTAGTGCGAATGCCCCGATTGTCATCAGTCCGTAAATCGGAAGATAGAACAGAAGTGCCGGCATGCCTTTGACTTCCGCTCCTGCCCCACCGACGGACATTCCCACCAGGAGATAGCCTGCATGGGCGACGCTGGAGTAGGCAAGGAGTCGCTGAAGATTGGTCTGGCGGAGAGCCAGCAGGTTTCCACCAAACATGGTCAAAATGGCAAGCAGGCTCAGCAGGCATTCGATGGCTCCCTCTGGAACCCATGTCCCAGCTGTCGCAGATCCCCCGATCAGCGGGAACAGTCGCAGCATCGCTGCGAATCCCACCAGTTTGGGGATGAATGAGAGCATGGCGGCCATTGAGGTTGTGGACCCCTGGAACACGTCCGGCGCGTAGAACTGGAAGGGAACCGCAGTGATACGGAATCCCAGTCCAGCGACCAGCAATGCCAATGCAATCTGAAGCATCGCTGACTGTCCAGCGTCAGACGTCTGAAGGGCTGTCGCGATTCCGGTCAGGTTCGTGGTGCCTGCTGTCCCATACAGCCATGCCAGCCCATAAAGGACCAAAGCAGCCGAAAAGACACTTAACAGGAAATACTTGACGGTGGATTCCCGCATCGCGCGGTCGCGCTGGGGAAGGTATAGCAGCACATACGTTGGAATACTGACCAGTTCGAGCCCCAGAAAGAGGGCGATCAGGTCATTGGCAAGGACCGCGATATTGGTTCCTGCGAAAATCGCCAGCAGGCAGGCGTGTGCTTCTGCAGCATGGCTATCATCGATCTGATTCCAAAGCATTAGAACCAGAATGATTCCAAAGAGAAGCGACAGCCCGCGTACGTAGCAGACCAGTGAATCAACCCGGAATGGGCCGATGCCAATGTCCTGCGGCTGGATTCCATACCACACCCAAGCAGCCGTCCCGAGAGTCACCAGCGAAAGGGCGCCCCACCGGTGACGCAACCCCGGCTCCGCTTTTCCTGTCGGAGAGACAAGGAAGGGGCCAACGAGAAACATCAGGCACGCGCTGGCCAGCAGAATGATCTCCGGAACGATCAACTCCGCCGCGTGGTTGATCTGTTCAATTGCCGTTGGCACTGAGCATGCTCCTCTGAACTGCAAACAATTCAATCTCTCGCGCATCGCGAGAATCTTGAACAAGATGATTCACCTGACTGACGGCCGGAACGGACCGACCGCTCTCGGCAGGAGTCGATTCTTCTGCTTCACCTGTTGAGGCGTGTGCATTTTCTGACTCGTGCCCTGAAGTCTCGCTAGAAGATTTGTGGAAGACGTTCGCCACGGATGTGACGTCCGGACGG
>CALLWY010000118.1 GCA_938015865.1 uncultured Planctomicrobium sp. | reverse complement strand
CCCTATCCGCAGGAAACCTCAACCTGGCCGAATGGAACGTATCGGATTCGAGGGACCATCCCTGCGAACTGGCAGGAAACATTTGTGGTCCTTCAGCACCAGCTTGCGAGTGCGAGTGCCGCTCTGGTGGACCAGCCGCTTGAGCTGGCGACACGAAAGCAGATGGTGAAGAACTCGCAGGCCACGCTGGATCAGCGTATGGCCGAACTCAATGGCAACCCAAATGCTCCGGCTGATGCAGGGGACATTGTTCGTGATGGACTGGTTGCTTCAGTACGCAAGTACGAATCTCTGCGGGATCAGCAGCTCTCGACGGTTGATCGTCTGCGTCGCAAGATGATCAATGAGTACAACCGTCTTCGGCATACCATTTCCCGATGCGTGGAGATGGCCGATGTTCTTGAGAAGGAGTATGGTCAACCCGACTCCCGGAAGCCGGATGGGACTGTACAGAACCGAACCGCTTCTTCGATTCTCCCCGGTTCGAGTGTGGAATGATCCTCTTTCGCAGCTCCTTCTCCTGATCGCAATGATACAGTTGCGGTAGTGAATTGATGCGGACGGGTTGAGATCGCCCGACAGCGCAATGGGCCAGTGAAGGGGATTTGATGTCAACAGATCCTGCTCGCCGCTCCTTTTCGGGATCTCATCGCTTTGTAGCAGGAGCTTTTTCCTGGTTGGCGTTGGGAGGAGCGTTTCTGCTCATCGCAATTCTTGCTCTGGCCCCTCATTGGCTTGAAGCGGAGCGCCTTCAGGAGCGGTACGTTCGCAATGCGATTCAGATTCATGGATTGCAAAAGGAAATTCTTCATCTGGATCGACTCGCGAAAGCCCTCAGGTCGGATGCGGACTTTACCTCCCGGGTCGCCTCTTCTGAGCTGAGAACGGCTCCTCACAATCAGATTCAGATTGCGTTGACCCCGGAGCTGGTGTTCGATCCCCGGGTTGAGAATCAGGACACCACTGCTCGTCCGTATGTACCGAAATGGTATTGCTCTGTTCTGGAACTGGTCACCAATACGAACGAGGTCCATCGTCGACTCGCAGCCTCTGCAGTGGTGTTGATCTTCCTCTCATTCTTCTGTCTGCACGAGGACGGTTTTGGAGGAGGGCTTCGGCAAATCTGTTCGCTCGTCTCACAAAGATGGTCAGTCCGTCAGGGCCGGGGTGATGAAAAGAGTTGTCGCTTCGAGGGATGAATTGCATCTCCTGGCTTGTGGGGCAGATTAAATCGACGGATAATTCGGTCTTTCATCGCCTGTGCTTCGAGTCTGGAAGGGGATCGCCCATGTTCTCGGTTGGCCTGAGGTCGCGAATTGCCATTCTGTTGGTCTTTGGAGGGATGATGATCAAATCAACTGAAGCTGCTCCGCCGGAAAAGTCACCCTTTGGAACGACGGCGAAAGGGGAGGCGGTTGATCTGTATACGCTCTCTAATGAGACCGGAATGAAAGTCTCCATCATGACCCGGGGGGCGACCATTGTGAACCTCTGGGTCCCGGACAGGGATGGAAAGCCAGCAGACATTGTGCTTGGGTTCGATGATGTCGCCGGGTATGAGTCAGACCGAAATCAGTACTTCGGGTGCACGACCGGGCGAGTCTGCAACCGCATTGCCAAAGCGAAGTTCACGGTGGATGGCAAGGAGTATCAGGTCGCTGTGAACAACGGCCCCAACCACCTGCACGGTGGAGTGGAACGGAGTCTGGACAAAGTGGTCTGGAAGGGGACCGCATCGGAAGACAACGATGCGCAGAAAGTCACGTTCACTTATGTCAGCCCCGATGGTGAAGAAGGGTATCCGGGAACCCTGAACTGCACTGTCGAATATGCTTTAAGCAAGACCTCCAACACACTGACGCTGACCTTCAAGGCAACAACCGACAAGGCAACTCCAGTCAATCTGACCAATCACAGCTATTTCAATCTTGCTGGGGAAGGGGCTCCAACAGTTCTGGATCATGAGCTGCAACTCTTCGCCCAGAGATATACACCGACCGACGAGACCCTGATTCCGACAGGCGAGATCCGGGAGGTCGCTGGGACCCCACTCGATTTCCGGCTCCCGCGTCTTCTGCGGGATGGAATCGATCAGCTGACGGAGACCGCTGCCGGAGGATACGATCACAATTTTGTGGTCGATGCCGACCAGACGAAGCCGCACAAGGTGGCCCGGCTCCGCCACCCCGGAACCGGCCGCGTTCTCGAGGTCTTCTCGACCCAACCGGGTGTCCAGCTTTATTCCGGGAACTTTCTCAAGGGAGACGCTGGCAAGGGGGGGAAACCTTATGCTTACAGAAGCGCCTGCTGTCTGGAGACGCAGCACTTTCCCGATTCTGTGAACCAGCCGAAGTTTCCATCGACGATTCTCCGCCCGGGCGAAACATATCAGGAAAGCTGCACATACCGATTTTCCGTGGAGTAGACCCTGCACGGGTGTGAAAACCGGCTGGAAATGTCGAAAATGAAATGCGGCATCAGGAAGCAGTTGCGTTCCGTACTTCGGATGTGACAATCTTCTCGTCCCGCCTTCGGGCGTTGCCTATAATTTGCATGCCAGCCTGATTTTTATTAGACCCTTCAACCCGAGTGATATGCGACAGCAGTGGGGATGAGGGATTCCTTAAATCCGGACTGTTTTAGGATTTCAGGAAGCCTGTCTGGTTTTTGCTGTTGCGATGCACTCAGGGGGATACACCATGGACGAATTCGTTGAACCATTAGGGCCGCGGATTCTGATTCGAAAGGACCAGAGCCGCCAGCAGACAAAGGGAGGGATTCTCCTGCCGGATCAGGCGGAGATCCCCACCATCACCGGTCGTGTCGTGGAAGTGAGTGTTGAAGTCGCCAACGACGACGAATTCCCCGTCGCCAAATACGACAAGGTGCTCTTCCATCCGAAGAATGCGATTCCCGTTGATCTGGAACCTAATAACGTTCTGTTTGTTGTTCCGGTTGATGACGTCGTTGCTGTCTTCCGCCGATCTCCCCGACGTTCAGAAGGGGTTTTTCAGGACGATAACAACGAGGAGGAGGAATTTCAGGACGACATCGGCGGCCTCTCCGAGTATGATGACACGGATGAAGCCTGAGCCGAATCGGATAGAACTTCCCGATCAGATTGATTTTCGCCGCACACACGGGTGTGCGGCGTTCCTCTTTTTAGGCGTCTTTTTGTTCTGTCGTCATCTTACCCTTGTAGCCAGAAGGCAATCCGTCGTTGACCCAGCCTCATTCTTCCTCACCTGCCTGTACCGCCCTCGGCGTCTCCGTTCGGCCTGCACTTCCGGATGATGCGGACGATGTTCTGCAGTTCATCGACTATTTTGTGGAGGCCAAACGTGTTCTCCCTCGGACTCTTGATGAGCTGACACTCCTGATGCCGACAGCGTATGTCGCGGTTCTGGAGGGGCAGATTGTGGGATTCGCCGCTCTGGAAATCTATTCCCGGAAGCTCGCGGAAATCCGCTCTCTTTGTGTGAAGCCTGAGCTTCAGGGGCAGGGAATCGGAAAACTTCTGACTCAAGCATGTGTGCAACTCGCCAGAGAGCGAAATATCTTTGAAGTGATGGTGATTACCTCTTCGGAAGAGTTCTTCCGAAGCTGTGGATTTGATTTCACTCTGCCTGGCGAGAAGAAGGCTCTGTTTCTGCAAACTCGGGAAACCCCGTGAAGGATGATCGATGAGACCGATTGCATTTCTGTGTTCTGCCTGCCTGACTCTTTCCTTTCTGCTTTCGGCGAGTCTGCCGGAGGCACGGGCCGCTGACAAGGAGACTCCCAAGGTGCTGGATTTTGAAATGGAATCGCTCTCAGGGAAGCCGGTTCATCTCAAGGACTATGCAGGGAAGGTGGTCCTGATTGTGAACACCGCGAGTCAATGCGGGGCCACGCCACAGTACAAACCACTGCAGAAGCTGCATGAGAAGTACGCAGACCAAGGTTTTGTTGTACTCGGGTTTCCCTGCAATCAGTTCGGCGCACAGGAACCGGGATCTGCCACCGAGATTCAGGAGTTCTGCACGCAGAACTATGGCGTGACCTTCCCAATGTTTGCCAAGATTAACGTCAATGGGCCAGACGCTGCCCCTCTTTATCAGTATCTCACTTCGAAGAAGACCAACCCTGAGTTTGCCGGGCCGATCCGGTGGAACTTCGAGAAGTTCCTGATCAGCCGTGATGGACAAATCGTTGGCCGATTCGGGACCCGAGTTGATCCCGCAAACGAAGAAGTTGTGAAGGCCATTGAGGCAGAACTCGCAAAGTGACTTCAAAATCTGTCAATACTGTGGGACAGGAATGTCTCGAAAAGCCCGCTCGATTGAGTGGGCTTTTTTCGTGTCAGAGATGACGAATATGATGTTGTTCGTTACGTTAGGATCTGTCGGACATTCAATGGAACCAGGTCCTCCGACGTGTCGACCCTCCCTGGTTCCCCCCACCTGAGATCGACTTCCGTACGCTCTCCGCTTCCCCAAGCCTGACCCGCGATTGTCTCAACTCCAGACAGGCGGAGAGCGTGATGGTGACCGCCATCGACGGACCTGTTTCTTGAGAGCAA
>CALLWY010000117.1 GCA_938015865.1 uncultured Planctomicrobium sp. | reverse complement strand
GCGTCTGGCAATGATCCGATACGGACTCTCGGACATCCGGGAGCTTTATCAGGGGCGCATCGAAGCCCTTCAGAAAATGGCTTTGTCGCAGTAAACCGATTCCACGCCACAGAGACAGAAAGAAGTTCCTTCCTGCTTAGGGGAGGAGCTTCTTCACTGCGGAGAGTCGCGGCCCGCGTGTTGGAGTGACCTCCGGCCAGCGAAAGGTGGCAAATCGTTCAGGGTCGAGTCCGTCGAGCAGGCTTTCCACGGCAGAGGCTTCTTCCTCTCCGCCGGGATGGCCCCGATAAGTCATGACCGTGAGTGCTCCTCCGCTACGGAGCAGAGAAAGGGCCGCCTGAATGGCCGGGATGGTCGTTTCGCAACGGGTCGTCAACGCGTGATCATGATGGGGCAGATAGCCCAGATTGAACATGATCCCGCTGATTTCTCCATGATGCCGTTGGGGAATCACCGTCATCAATTCGGAATGGCTTGCGTGAACCAGCTCCACAACATGATGGCACTTATGGGCGAGGAGCCTGTTTCGGGTGCTTTCGAGTGCCTGCGGCTGGACATCAAACGCCCAGACCCGTCCGGTTGGCCCAACCAGTTGGGCCAACACCAGCGTATCGTGCCCGTTTCCAGCGGTCCCATCGATCGCCAGCCCCCCTTCTCCCAGCGAGGCCCGGATAATTTCATGGGCCAGCTTCGTCATCGAAACCATCGCAGCACATCCAGTTCTGCGGGAATCTCCCGACCATCCAGAATCTGATTGACCAGCAACCCGGCCAGTCGGGGAGCCATCAAGGCCCCTTTCGTCCCTAGCCCATTCAAAATCGCAAATCGTGGCTCATCAGGATGCCGACCGATGACCGGTTTGAAATCATGCATGGTCGGGCGCACCGCCGCGTGCTGCGCGAGTACTTCGACCGGACACGTCAGCCACGTCTGAAGACGCTGAAGCAGGTCGATTCGTGCCTGTTCGGTCACAATCCGGTCGAGTTGTTTCCATTCAAATGTCGATCCTGACCGGAACTCCCCTTCCCCGACCGGGGCCAGCCAGACACCTGCATGAATTGGTCGGCGATCGACCCAGCCCGGAATCGTCAGCGTCAGAAGTTCCCCTTTGGAGGGATTAAACCGGACTTTCCCCCAGATCCTGTCCCGCAGAAATGGATATCCTCCACAAAAGTAAACCTGCCCCACTTCCAACCCCCATCGCGGCAGCCGGATTCCTGATGCCCCAACCTCGAAATCCTCGTCCATATCCACAACGGCGCGACGAAACTCTCCCCGCTTCTCGAAATAGCTTCGCGAGGCATTGAGATAGACCCGGACGTTTAGCCGTGCTGCGGTCGTCATCTCAAATCCCCCCCACGGAGCACAGACCGCCGAAGGGAGTTCTTCCGGGGAGACAAACCGGGCCAGCTGCCGATACTCGTCACTCTCCATCCGCAGTTCAAAGCGGGCCCGCTCCGCTTCATTCCGGAAGAGATGCAGGGAAGGTCCCGGCTCAAAGACCGGGATTCCAAGGATCGTCTCAACCCGTCGGTAGAACTCTTCGACGTAGGGACGGTCCAGATCCCAGCTCCAGGTCTTGGCGAGTTTGGGGCCGGTGATGGAGGTTATCAGGCCCGCTGAAATCCGGGATGCGGTGCTCGGGTGCGGGTCATCAAGAATGGTGAGCGATGCTCCGCGCAGGTGCAGCTGCCAGGCGACCGCCGTCCCTGCCAGTCCCTGACCAATCACACACGCATCCACTCGTCGCAACGACATCAGTCCGCCCCCAAAGGCTCATCACTCCATGGGAACGGGCCAGAGAAACCGGCCGTGGTCGAGAAAGTGCATCACCTGCTGGATCGAGTGTTCGCTTTTCCTGAGAACCGCCTCCCTCGAATTGAACGCGTTGTGCGGCGTGCAGATGCAATCAGGACGCTGCGAAAGTTCGATCGCCGCCATGGCCTCCGGATCATTCCCCGGAAGAGTCCCCGATCGAAGGGCCGTCGCGAGAACCGGTTCATGGTCGAAGGTGTCCAGTCCCACCCCCCCCAACTGCCCCTGCTTAAGAGCCGACAGTAATTGAGTTGAAGGACTTAATTCCCCGCGAGAGATATTGACAAACACAGCTCCGCGCTTGATTCGCTCCCACTTGTCCAAATCGAAATAGCCAACATTCGCGCTGTTCAGATCCATGGCACAGACCAGAACGTCTGCCTGTGGAAGGGCCTCATCAATCGAGACGTAGGTGATGTCATCATAATTCTGGTGCAGGTCGACTCCCAGCACCTGCATCCCCAGTCCTCGGGCGATTCGGGCGACTTCATACCCGATATTTCCGACTCCGACCACAACCAGTGTCTTCCCTTCGCTCTCGATCCCGGTCAGTCCATCGCGATGAAAGCGGGAAAACTGCTCGATCTGGGACTTCAGTCGCCGCATTAGCGCCATCCACAAAAGCGCAGCCTGCTCCGCCACCGCACGATGACAGTACAGCGGGAGATATCCGAAAGCCGGCACGACAGAGACGCTCGCTGCGTAAGCAAGAAGGTGATCGTAGCCGGTGCTTCGTGTCAGAATCCCCGACAGTTCCGAAGACCACTGCGCCGGAATCCGTGACTGGGTCCGGATCGAGATCAACCGCGCAGGGGGTGTCTCATCTCCGCTCTCCTGAATGAATTCCTGAACAGTCCTGTCGGTAAACATTGCTGACACGGAAGCGGGAAGAAGTCTTCGAAGCTCGTCCGCTTCTTCTTCAAAGGCTTCATAAAAGCAGACATCGATCATGAGTGAGTCGCTCCCACCATTTCGTCGGCAATTCGTTCTCCAATACTCAGTGATGCGGTCGCTGCGGGAGACGGCGCATTCCCGACATGAACCATCCGGTCAAACTTCTGGATCACGAAATCGTCGACCAGAGTCCCGTCTCTCCCGAGTGCCTGCGCCCGGACCCCTGCGGGAGCCGGGACCAGGTGTTCGGCCCGGATTTCCGGGACCAGTCGCTGCAGCGCGGTGACAAAAGCGGATTTGTTCCACGAACGCCACATCTCCCCCAGTCCGGTCTGCCAGTTGCGAACGGCCATTCTCAGAAAACCAGGATAGGTCAGCGCCCCGACAAGATCACGAAGATTGATATCCAGCTTGCTGTAACCCGCCCGGGCAAATGCCAGTACCGCGTTCGGACCGCATTCCACTCCCCCTTTGATCATTCGCGTGAAATGAACTCCCAGGAAGGGATAGGCCGGATCAGGAACCGGATAGATCAATGCCCGGCACAGGTGATGGGCTTCGGGCTTGAGCGTGTAGTATTCGCCCCGGAATGGAACGATCGGAGCAATGGGCTGATGTCCTGTCATTTCAATCAGCCGGTCCGCCCAGAGTCCTCCGCAGGTCACCAGATGACCGGCATGAATTTCCCCGCGATTTGTTTCCAGAACGACTTCTCCGGCGCGGGGATGAATCGCCAGCACTTCGGTTCCCAGCCGCAGCTGATGCCCCCGCTGCTCCAGCAGTTCCACGAGTTTTTTACAGACGTCGGGATAATGAACAATCCCCGCCTCCGGGACATGAATGGCCGCCACCCCCGCAGCGTGAGGCTCTAGCTCCCGCAGCCGGGAGGCATCGATCAATTCGCAACGAACTCCGTTGGCCTGTCCCCGCTCATAAATGTTCTGAAGCCGGCCCCGCTCGTCATCGTGGACCGCCACAATCACCTTGCCGCAGATTTCAAACGGAATCCCGTGTTCCCGGCAGAACTCCTCCATCATCCGTTTGCCGTTGCGACAGTTTTCCGCCCGAAGCGATCCCGGTTTGTAGTAGATTCCGCTATGCAGCACCCCTGAGTTATGACCACTCTGATGTGCCGAAACGTAGTTTTCCTTCTCAACGATCACGAGGCGCGCCTGCGGCTGTCGCCGGGTCAGCGCCCATGCGGTCGCCAATCCGACAATTCCCCCTCCGACAATGGCGATGTCATAACGCTGCATGATATCCCTGGTGATCGTTGACGGGTTCTCCCTCTCTCCCAGACACGCGGAGAGAGCAATTCACTGATGGTCGCCAGTCTAAATCAACGGACGAAAGAAGGGGATGATTCCAACCCGAATTCGTTCCTGATTGAGAGACTTTCGTTTCAGAAACCGGAAACAGGTTCAGTCAGGAAGTGATGTAGAGAGAGCCGGTTTGCCGATTCATCAGCATCCCCCAATAATAACATCATCACAGTGAAGTTCGTTTGAAATGATGAGGTGGGCTTCCGTTCCCATCAGGAAAAAAGGGAACCAGTCAATGTCACTGATTCCCTGTCATCGGTTCAACTGGATTCGGTGAACTTCGGCAGGGACAGGAATGTCCTTTCCGCATCATCGTTCCTTTCTGAACAGGTCCCCAATCCATGGCTGACACGACTCATGCTGAATCCCTGTTCAACGATCCCCGGATTCCCCAGGCGCGCGATCTCTTACTGGCAGCATTGAAGGAGCATCGTCAATCGCTGACAGGGCCACGTCCCCCCATTGACGGGCGTCGGGCATCTTATGAGGAACTGATTCAGACGTTTTCCGCCGAGCGGGGAGGGACTCT
>CALLWY010000116.1 GCA_938015865.1 uncultured Planctomicrobium sp. | reverse complement strand
TGAATGGTGGGGCCTGAACGACTACGCCCGAAGCCGTGCTGAGCAACTCGCGAAGCTGGGATACGTTGCCTTCGCGGTCGATATGTTTGGCGAAGGGAAGGTGACCGAACACCCGACGCAGGCCCAGGAATGGTCCGGCACCGTCCGATCCAATAAGCAGAAGTGGCGTGAGCGGGGCATCGCCGGACTGGAAGTGCTCAAGAAACAGCCACAGGTCGATCCTGATCAACTCGCTGCCATTGGATATTGCTTTGGTGGGACGACCGTGCTGCAGATGGCATATGCAGGGGCTCCGCTAAAGGGAGTGGTCAGCTTTCATGGTGGGCTGATGCCACCTGATGCGGACGTTTCCGTGAAGCCTCGGGTCCTGATCTGCACCGGCGGGAACGACTCATTCATCCCCGCAGAACAGATCAATCAGTTTGCTTTCGGAATGGAAGCAGCCAAAGCGAACTACACAATCATGGTCTTTGGAGGAGCCCGCCACGGCTTCACCAATCCCGATGCTGCACGCTACGGAATCGACAACATTGCCTATGACAAGGCTGCGGATGAGCAGTCGTGGGCCAACATGAAGCTCTTTTTCAATGAGCTTTTCCCGAACCATCCCGCAAGAGACTGAGCCTGTTTGCCAGCCCCGCACCAGATGGGGCTGGCCATTTGCTGGTCATTTACCGGCAACCGCAAGCTGAGTAACCGAACGCTCCATAGGGAACTCCCGAGTACGAAGCGTTGTAAGTCGGCGCGGTGTTGATTGTCGACAGGGGAGTAACAACGTAAGGAGCGTAATCGTACCCGGAGCTGACTGTGCTGTATCCGTAGGGGGCGTAACTCGCCTGATACCCTACGGGTGCAGCATAGGGAAGCGGGTTGTAAATGCCGTACGAGTAGGAGGGACGATACCCCCCGCTGTACAGACTCCCGCGGTGATAATACGGATAAGTTGTGGTCCCCCAGCCTCCGTAGCCAGCTCCATATCCCCATCCCACCGACGAATACAAGTAGGAATTCGCTTCGCCGCGATACGCTGTGGAATAGTTGTATCCGGGAACTCCTCCGTAATACCCGGCGTAATATCCCCGTCCATAAGCCCGGTGCCACCCGCCCGCTTCAGCAAGCTCGACGGAACTGGCTGTCATCATGAGGCCAACAACGGCGAGACTCGCCAATCGAAAAATGCGGTTCATTTGAGTGGTCTCCAAGGCATCGCAGAGTGTCTGGATTGATCATGCGTCATTGTTGCGGAAAGTCAACGTAAAGTTTCCCATCCTGACTATCTTTTCTGCTTCAGAGCTCCCGGCAACGAATCGGACGGATTAACTGGACCGGTCGATAGCATCCGGCCTCCAACACTCCCCTTTGGGGTGATCGCGACAGCGGGTCATTCTGATGTCTCCGGGGGACCCGGAATTCTCCAAAGTTCGTGGGAGTCGACCATTCCACAAATGACGCCCCGCCGTAAGTGCCTGCTTCTCCTGCCCTTCTGACCGAGATAAAAACAACGGATGCGAGGGGTTCACCGTCACGCAGGCTGTTTAATCAGAACAACTCGTTGCCAAAAAGTCGCGCGGAATGTCGCAACTTTTCCACATCGCTCGAAATTCGACGTAGGGTAGAGATAGTTCATGGTGCCATCCGGTACCGGATTCCGTCGAACCATACAGAAGCAAAGGGCCATCTGTGTCCCATCAAATCGTCTCGTGCCTTGTCACCGGAGGAGCCGGATTTATCGGCTCTCATCTGGTCACCCGCCTGATTCAGGACGGCGTACAGGTCCGGGTCCTGGACAACCTCGTGACAGGATCACTGGCGAATCTCGCCCATGTTGCGGACCAGTTCGAATTCATTCGGGGCGATGTCCGGGACGCTGAAGTGGTCCGTCGGGCCATTGATGAATGTGATGTTGTCTTTCATCAGGCCGCACTGGCGTCGGTCCCGATGAGCATTGAAAACCCCATCGCAACACATGAAGCCTGTGTGACGGGAACGGTCAACGTTCTGAATGCCGCCCGTCTGAATGGGGTTCGGCGCGTTGTTTATGCCGGCTCGAGCAGTGCCTACGGCGATTCGCCCGTGATGCCGAAAAAAGAAGATCAGGTCCCAGAAGTCCTTTCCCCCTACGCCGCCGCGAAACTGGCGGGGGAATATTACTGCCAGTCCTTTGCTGCCTCATACGACCTCGAAGTGGTCCGGCTGCGGTACTTCAATGTCTTCGGTCCTCGACAGGACCCGAAAAGCCCCTATTCCGCTGTGATTCCTCTCTTCGCCTCGGCCCTGCTGGATGGACAACGGCCGAAGATCTTCGGAACAGGTGCCCAGTCTCGCGACTTCGTGAATGTCAAAAATGTCGTTGAAGCCAACCTGCTGGCAGCGATAGTGCCGGGTGTTTCCGGAAAGGTTTACAACGTCGCCAGCGGGAAATCCATCAGTGTTCTGGACCTGCTGAAGCTGATCTGTCAGGAACTCAACGTCCCGTTTGATCCGGAATTTCATCCGCCAAGGACCGGTGATGTTCTCCATTCCTGGGCAGACATCTCGGCAATCCGCAATGACCTCGGATATGAACCCCGCGTCACGCTGGAAGAGGGTTTGAAGGAGACGCTGGACTATTATCGGCAGACAGCCAATGCCTCCATTCCAAATCATTCCGTGTCAGCGCGCTAATCATTCTGAAGGACACATCACCACACATTTTTCCGCATCATTGAAAGCGGACCCAATCCGGCCAGGGAGCCACTCTCGTGACCACAGCAGACAACAATAACGACACCGGCGCCGAGTTTGATTTCGCCCCGTTTGGATTCCATGCGGGGAAGACATCCGGACCGTCAATCGACATCGTGAAATTTGTCATTACACGATGGAAACCGCTGGCAATGGGTCTGTTTTTCGGCCTGCTTGTCGGGGTCGGGCTTTATCTGCTTTTAGGACCGGTCTATTCCGCCAGCACGCAGGTTCTGGTGTCCAAGAAGGCAACGGTTCCCGCCGGAAACAGCGAAGCCAACCGATATGGAGAACGTGGAGATCACGTTCAGCTGATCAAGACTGATCTGATTGTCGAACGGGCCTTCAAGGATCACGGACTGGATGAAATCCCTCAGCTGGCCAATGCCTACGACAAATATCGCGAGGTGACCGAAGGGCTGAATGTCACGCGGAGTGCCGGTCAGGAAAGCTCATTCGACAACGTGCTGACCATCGAATTCGTGCATCCTGACAAGCGGATCGCACGGGCCGTGGTACAGGCCATCGTGGAGTCATATCGAGACTACCTCAATGACACCCGTGATGAAAACGCAAAAGAGCTCTACAAGACACTGGTTGAGCGTTACAACCAGCTCGTCGAAACCATCCGTGAGGAAGAGGCCGATTACCAAAAATTCCGGGAGGAAGCCCCCGTCTATCTGAAGGCGTCACCTGTTGTCTCCATCAATGGGATGCCCGCTCCGGTACAAAACCAGTATGAAGTGGAGCTTGCTTCCATCGAGGCCGCCCAGAATGAAAACCTGAGAAAGCGATCCAGCATTCAGGCCCGGCTTGCCTTGCTGGATCGCAAAATCAAGGAGAATGCACCACGCGAAGCACTGGAGTTCTGGGTCATTCACTCACTGTCCTCTGGAACACCGGGCAACAACAGCGGTGGCGGAGCAAGTGCTGCCACCATCGCCGGACCGCCAGAAAAAGCCCAGCTCGATCAACAGCTTCTGACCGCTCGACTCCTGGAACAGCGACTTCTCCACACGTTGGGAGAAGATCACACCCAGGTTCGCAATGTCCGTCGACAGATTGCGACTCTGCTCGATTTCTACAATCGACAGGGACTGAAAGCTCCGAACCTTTCACATGATGCCCAGAATCCGCTTTCATCCCGCTCCGCATCATTGGGAGTCGATCTCGTCTCGGTTTACCGCGAGACCCTCGAGGGACAACTGAAAGAACTGGAAATCGACAATCAGAATCTCCAGTTGTTGCATCAGGATGCACAAAAGAAAGCCAAACAGGCGGTCATGTTCGAGGTGGAGGATCAGCGGCGCAAGGATGACATCGCCCAAAAGAAACAGCAGATGGAGAAGCTCTTTGACCAGATCGCGGAGTACGACATTTCCCGCGAGCAGGAAGGGTATCGACTTCAGCAGATCTCGCAGGTTCGTATCGATCGCTCCCTGAAGCGGGTGATCAAGATTGTCGGAGCATGTGGCATGCTGGGTGTGATCCTCGTCTTCGCACTCGCCTACCTCCGGGAATGGTTCGACACCTCACTCAAGTCACTGGACGATGTCCGGAAGACAACGGGAGCTGCGCTGCTGGGGTCCGTCCCCACCTTTCAATCGAGTCCCGATGCCGACCGCCTTACCGAGGCACGTGGACTATCGCCTCGACTTTGCTACTTCCATCGCCCTGCATCTCGTGAGGCTGAAGCGTACCGAACGATCCGCACCACACTGTTTGTGGCGATGCAGCCCGGTCGGAAGGTCCTGCAGATCACCAGTCCGGAACCAGGCGACGGAAAGAGTACCTCTGCAGCGAACCTTGCGATTGCCATCGCTCAATCAGGCAAGAAAGTCCTACTGGTGGATTGCGACCTCCGTCGACCGACCCAGCACGACCTGTTTCATGTTCCACAGGAAATCGGACTCTCTGATGTCCTCCTGCAGGAAATTGACTGGCAAAATGCCGTCCGGTCGACATCCATTGCCGGGTTGTCTCTGGTCACCGCGGGACTCTGCCCGGAGAATCCGGCCGAACTTCTCGCTACAGGTCAGTTGTCCACATTCCTGAATGAGGCACGGGACGAATACGACGTCATCGTTATCGATTCTCCGCCAGTTCTGGCAGTCAGCGACCCCTGCATTATCGCACCATACACGGATGGTCTGCTGGCGGTACTCCGAATTCAGAAGACCCGTCGCGCTGCCGCCGAACGGATGAGGGAGACGCTTTCGTCTCATGGGGTCTCGGTTGTTGGAGTCATCGCGAACGACCTTCACGTGCAACATGCAGCGGAAGAAGGTTACCACTTCGACACCTACAGCCCCTACTACGAGACAACGCGATCGACCCCGGCCACACGTCCGGTTCTCGAGCAGACTCAGACAGTTTCGTAATCAGCCGAAAACGAATCGCATGACGGGTTTTCCTGCTGAATGCGGGGAAAAGACATCCCTATGAAAGGTCGTCAAGGATCGGATTGGGGAAATCTCTACAGATGCCGCATCGCGTCCGAATGGCCCGATTCTTCCGTTTGGTTGGATGCGAAATCCTGTTCGATCGGTACCCCCGCTGCTATTCGAAAATCCGATCGGCAGAATTCGTAAAGCATCAGGTCGGTGATTGCTGTTCGCGCAGAACTTGGGTATGTTGACGTGAATAGTGGGTTGCCCATGCCTTCAGGTCTCAACCTGTCATTGCGCCCCGTTCGAGAAGCAGTTTGACGTCATACATGGTTCACGCGCAGGCATCTGATTCTCTCTCGCGTCCGCTCAGCAGTTCCCCTTGCCTTCAAGGCGAACGCGTTGCCTTTACCGGTACGCTCGCATCGATGACACATGCCCAGGCGGCAGAATTGACTGTTCAGCACGGAGGGATTGCAACTGATCATGTCAGTCGCCAGACCACGATGCTGGTCATTGGAGAGGAAGGGTGGCCGCTGGAAGATAACGGATATCCGAGTGTCAAGCTGCAACAGGCAGAACGCTGGAGACAGGCGGGATGCGATATTGAACTGATCAGTGAATCCCAGTGGTTGGCCCTGCTGGGATTGAACGATCATCGGGACGAAGTTCATCGGCTCTACACGCCGGCCATGCTTTCTTCGATCCTGGGAATTTCCGTTCATGTCATTCGGGGATGGGAACGGATCGGTCTGATTCGACCGGTCCGCAGGGTCTTCCGCCTTCCTTACTTTGATTTTCGCGAAGTCAGCTCGGCCCGCCGTCTGAATGAACTCCTTCAGGCTGGAATCCCCCGGAAAGATCTGGAAGAAAGCCTGAGACGGCTCCCCAGCGTGCAACGAGGAGATGATCGGCCACTGGAACAGCTTCAGATTCTTTCGCATCATCTGGGAATCGTGATTCGCGATGATCACGGGTTGAAAATGGCGTCCAATGGCCAGCGACTGCTCGACTTCGACCGCTCCGACGCCCCCGAATCCAGCGAACCGGAAGCCGATCGTGATGAGCCACCATCAATTCAGTTCACAACACGCCCAGTTGACTATCTCGAGCCACGTGACTGGCTTGTCGAAGGATGTCGTCTTTACGATGCGGACCGTTTGAAAGAAGCACTGGACGCATTTCGCCGGGCCGCGATGGATTCTCCGAACTCTGCGGATGTCCACTTCCAGATTGGCGAATGTCTTTACCGGATGAATCACGTCGAAGCAGCAATCGAACGATATTACGCTGCTGTCGAACATGACCACGACTTTCTTGAAGCGTGGACACAAATCGGTTGTTTGCATCGCGAGCTGGGAGACTTGCACGCCGCCCGACGCTCCTTCGACGAAGCACTTTCGCTGCTTCCCGATTACCCCGATGCTCACTTTCACCTTGCTGAGACCCTTTACGATCTCAGGGAATTCGAGGAAGCACGGCTTCACTGGGAAGAGTATCTTCAGCACGATTCCCGAGGACCGTGGGCCGACATCGCCCGTCAGCGGCTTGAGGAATTCCGGAAACCAACCCCCTCTCCCCTCTGAGATGTCCTCGTGTCGAGACAGATCAGTGAGATATTCAGAGGGAAGCCGGGAATCACTCGTCCAGAATCCGAAGAAGTCTCCCTGCGGCGTTTCGGGACTGCGAACTGAGCGACGGATCGTTCTGAATCTCCTCCAGCGTGGTCCGGTATGGCCGCAGTAGCTGATCATGTCGCTTCAGTACGCGGTACGACACATTGATCGGGTCCCGACTTGATTCACGAAGTCCCGCAATGAGGGTTTGAAGAGCAATCGGGTCTTCCTCCCGCTGAAGAATCGCTTCCGCAGCACGTCCCCGAACGCTCGCCACTTCGTCCTGCAACGCCCGACGGAGGGTGTTGAGGACCTGGGAGTCCGTTGAACTCATTTGACTCAAGGCCCGGATCGCCATCAGACGGACAATCGTCTCCTCATCCTCCAGAATCGCGTTCAATGCCGGAATCGCGGGAGTCCCGATCTTCCCGAGAGCATCCGCAGCGGCTTCACGTGGATCATCGTCAGAATCGAGCAGGATCATCGTGACCAGTGCATCAATCGCCTGATCCGCTCGCGGACCTATTTCGCCAATGGCACTGGCGGCACTGCGTCGCAGAACAGGCCAGTCACTCTCCAAAGCGCGTATCAGGGCAGGGAGAGCAGGCTGGGCGGTCTGCCCCAGCAGTCCGAGTGCCTCGGCTGCGGAACGACGCAGCTCAAGGATTTCCTGCCGTTTCTCCGTCAGCAATTCGGGCGAGTTGTCCAGAATGGTCACCAGAACGGAGAGTGTCGCTCCATCACCCGGAGCGATCATCGCGAGGGCCTCCATCGCGCTCGAGCGAATCAGAAACGGCTGGCGTTCATCAAGGACATATTTCCTGACCTCATCACGGGCCTCCTGTGCTGCGGGACCAAGAAGCGTCAGAGCCTTGATGACCCATAATCGCGTACTGACAGGATCATCGCACCCCAGCTCAGAATCAGGGGTCTGCAGGAGTTCGACAAACAGCGGAACAGCCGGGGCTGCTGGGAGTCCGATTCTCCCGAGCGTCATGGCAAACTGCTTCCGGTCGGTCCACGAGGCAGCGGGATCGGCGACGATCATCATCAATCCCTGCACGACGTCCGGATCTGCCAGCTCACTCGCAGGGACGGATTTCACAAGCTCCCGCCACTCCGACAGAGTGCGTTCCCTGTATCGTACATCCGGCGGCGTCGCCAGGACCGGGACCGCCATCCCCAGCACAACGACCATTGCTCGCCAGAAGTGATTCATCATGAAAGAAGCCGAACTCAAAAAAGAAGATTCGGCTTCAATTCTACCACGGGAGTCTCCCCCCGCCCACCAGCGAACCGGCACTGGGAGCCAATAACTGTGGACGTCCAGCAATAGCGCCCCGTCAGGGAATCACTCTCATGTCACAACTGGTGCTCCCAGCTGCGGGAATATATTCCTCCCTCACATAGTCCATGACCATGCGGTCTGCATTGAATCGCCAGCCGAGAGTCCGAATCGCTCGCTTCATCCGACCGATCCATTCCAGCGGAACATCGTCCTGATCCCGGTTGTAATAAAGTGGGACCACTTCTTCCTTGAGAACCCTCATCAGGGATTCCGCATCGCGCTGATCCTGAATCTCCTGATTCGCATGAATCAATCCATCCCCGATGGCAAATCCATTGGTGCCGTCAAAGGCTTCTGCCCACCAGCCATCGAGAATCGAAAGGTTCAATCCCCCGTTGAGAACCACTTTCTGACCGCTCGTTCCGGAGGCTTCCAGTGGCCGTCGGGGATTATTCAACCAGACATCTACCCCCTGAACCAGATACCGAGCCAGATTGATGTCGTAGTCTTCAAGGAAAACAATCTTCCCCTTGAAGGACGGGTCTTGCGCCAGGTGATTAATCCGTTGCATGAGCTGTTTTCCCAGCTCATCTGCAGGATGGGCCTTTCCGCCGAAGACAAACTGGACTGGCCGCTCGGAATCATTCACGATCTGCTCCAGCAGGTTCAGATCGCGCATCAGCAGATCGGCACGCTTGTAAGGAGCAAAACGTCGAGCAAAACCGATCAGCAGATGCTGGGGGTCGAGGATGTTGGAAAACGACTCCAGCACATCATCCCCCAACCCATACCGTTTGGCCTGTCGAATCAACCGGAATCGGGCATGCTGAATGAGGCGATTCTTCAGTGACTGATGCGTCTCCCAAAGTTCTGTCGGTTTGACCCGTTCAAACTCGGCCCACACTTCGGGTTCGCCAGTCTTCTGGTGCCACTTCTGCGGCAACATGCGGTCGTAGAGGACTCGCATCTGCTGGGCGAGCCAGGTGCTGACGTGGACACCGTTGGTGATATGTCCGATCGGAATCTCTTCTTCACTACGCCATGGCCAGAGATTCCTCCACATCTTGCGGCTGACGACCCCATGCAGGTTCGAGACCGCATTGGTTCTATGGCTGGTCTTGAACGCGAGCACCGTCATGCAGAAAGTTTCTTCATGATGATGCGGGTCAACTCGCCCAAGCCCCATCAGCCCTTCGTGATCCAGATGAAGGGCATCTCTCATCGGCCCGAGATGTTCTTCAATCAGGCCGCTGTCAAACCGGTCATGTCCGGCCGGAACCGGCGTATGCGTTGTGAAACAGCACATCGCAGCCGTTTCCCTCAGCGCATCATCAAAGGAGTATCCATCGTCGTGCATCCGCATCCGGATCACTTCGAGGGGAGCAAATGCCGAGTGCCCTTCATTCATGTGAATGACGCGGGGCTTGATTCCAAGTGCAGTCAGCGCCTTCACCCCGCCGACTCCAAGCAGCAGTTCCTGACGAATTCGGGTCCGATTGTCTCCGCCATACAGGCGGGCGGTCAATTTCCGATCCTCGGGGGAGTTCTGTTCGATATTGGAGTCCAGCAGATAAAGCGGCACCCGCCCAACTTCCATCTTCCAGACCTTGGCGTGGACCGGTCCTGACCGAGTGTCGACGGTGACAAAAATGGGTTCCCCACTTGAGGAGGTCGCCTCATTCATGGGGAGATCATTAGGGTCAGCAGCGATGTACTCCTCCTGTTGCCAGCCGTGCTCATCCACCTTCTGGGTGAAGTACCCTTCATGATAGAACAGGCCAACCCCCACCAGCGGAATCCCCAGATCGGAAGCACTCTTCAGGTGGTCTCCAGCAAGAATACCGAGACCGCCGGAATAGATTCGAAACGACTCATGCAGACCGAATTCTGCAGAGAAATACGCCACCGGACGGAAGCCAAGGACACCGGCATGGGTATCTCCCCAGGTGTCGGTTGCGGTCATGTATTCCAGCCAGTCCCGATAGGCGGCGTTGATTCGGGAATGCAGAACCAGTTCCCTGGCCCGCAGCTCGAGCTTCTCAGGGGTATATTCACGAAGAAGAAGAATCGGATTGTGCGAGAGATTCGACCATAATGGAGGATCAATTTCGCGGAAGATGGCTGTCACTTCCGGCTGCCAGCTCCACCAGAGATTCCCCGTCATCTCCAGAAGCTTTTCATGAATGGTCGTCGCACGTGGCATGAGTGGCTGCTTTCTCGTCTTCCAGACTGCGAAACACCAGGAACAGTGCTTTTCCCATTCTGAATGATCTCTGTCCCAGGTCGCGGCAACCTTGGCTCCAACCTCTCCACTGCTGCCCGAACTCAAGGACGGCTCACTCAGAGAGAACACAGACCGAAGTCCTGTCCCCTGCTTCTTCACTGTTTCACTTCAGGGTGTTGCGAGTATAGACGACACTCTTTCAGGAGGTCGAGATGTTCCCTCGCGGAAAGAGGGAGATCGGGGAAAGTTCATCGCCTTGACCCCCAGACGTCAGGAGCAACGGCCACGACGTTCCATGAACATTGCTCTTCTGGCGAACGTGCAGCGAACCAACCCGGTCGCGTGATCCCGGTGGAGTGAAGATGTCGCGATCGGCTCAGAACGCAGTAAGCTGCTTGCAGCGATTGTGTTTTTCACCTGCGGTTTCGTATCCTGCTTTCTATCCAAACGCCTTGGCTACGGAGTCTTCGAGTGGGTGGTCCGCTGGCAGCCAGTTCGATCGTTCTGGGCAATCCCGAATGGGGAACCGCTGTCTTTCTCGCCGTCGGAGCGTTTCTGGCTCTGCTGCTTTATACGACGACAAGGTCAACGGTCGATCCCAAATGGAAATGGACATTCTTTGGGCTTAAGTCAGCGGCGGTCGTTCTGCTCGCGCTCTGTCTTCTCGACCCTCAAGTCACCCGGAGTCGTGCCAAGCCCGGCGAAAATATCGTAGTGCTTCTGGTCGATCAGAGTGCCAGCATGGGAATCGGTGAACAGAACGATTCCAGCAAGACACGAGGGGAACGAACCGCAGAGCTGCTGAATCCGGATCAACCCTGGCATCAGCGACTGGCTCAGGATTTTGACGTCCGAAAATACACTTTTGGGACGCAACTCAATCGTGTCGATGGATTTCGTGAACTGACGTTCGAATCGGAAGCGTCGAATCTCGCTGCGGCAGTCAATGGACTCAAAACAAGATTTGAACGTCAGCCACTGGCCGCCATCCTGTTGTTCAGCGATGGCAACAGCACAGATGGTCTTCCTGCTGAGCTTGCGAAAGTGGGAGTTCCGGTCTTCCCGGTCGTCGAACCTTCTGCCGACACGCTGGAAGATATTGCCGTCAGTGACATCTCGGTCACACAGACGAACTTCGAAGATTCCCCTGTCCGGATTCAGGCGCGGGTGCAGTGTCATGGTCCGCGACCGGAGCGTGTCGTTGCCTCACTGGAACAGGTCTCCCCGCAGGGTGAAGCAACCAAAATTATCGAGACACAGACCCTCCCGGTGCCTGAGGACCGGGATCTCCTGATCCGGATGCAGCTCCGGCCTGACCGTTCAGGAGCCCTGTTCTACCGGTTGAATGTGCGCAATGAAAAAGAATCTTCCTCTGGGACACAGGAAACATGCGAAGCAACTCTCGCCAACAATGAGCGGCTGATCGCGGTGAATCGTGATCCCCGAATTGCCCGCATTCTGTATGTCGGCGGGCGGCCAAACTGGGAGCACAAGTTCCTGAACCGTGCTCTTGCAGACGATCCT
>CALLWY010000115.1 GCA_938015865.1 uncultured Planctomicrobium sp. | reverse complement strand
CCTCCGTAGGAGGGGGAGCCGTGGACACCGATGACACGATGCGCTTCCCGATGATTCCTTGTGAGTTTCGTACAAAAGCAAGTCTGTCGGGCAATGCAGATCCCGCACTGGCAAGCAGGAGTGGTCCACGATGTCATTGTCATTTCTATCTTCATCAATCAGGTTGCCTCATCACTTTCTCACAGCCGCCTTCTGTCTCTGCGGTGGATTGGCACTGGCAGCTTATGCAGATGGCAAGGATGACACTCAGGATGCCGGGGTTCAGAAGGAGGCTCAAGCAGCTCCGGAACTCTCCCCGCCGTTGAAGGCCCCTTCTTTGCAAAATGCCCAGGATCAAAAGCAACCGGGCGAGAGAGGGCAGGGCCCGGAAGTTCCATTTCAAGAATGGAAGTGGCCTTTTCAGGGTCCGGGAGCTCTCCCTTATGAAGACCAGTACGTCGTCGGGGTCCAGCTTCAGACCATCCCGGACGGTCTTCGGCCGCGCCTGAACCTTGAACCGGGATCAGGAATGCTGGTTGCCAGTGTTCTCGAAGGGAAACCAGCTGCCTTGGCCGGCGTTCGGGAAAATGACATCCTGTTGAAAGTCAATGGGACGCCTGTCGATGAGCCGATGGAGGTTGTCCGACTTGTCAATGAGGCGAAATCGAGACCGATCACTCTGACCCTTCTTCGCGATGCCAACACATTTGACGTCGAAGTCGTTCCCGTCAAGTCGAGCGAAATTCCTCCTGCAAGTTCATTTCCTACCGCCCCGTTCCCGACAGGTGGCCCCTCGCTGGGGGCGTTTCCTCCTGCGGTTCGGATTGTCGGACCGGGACTTCTCATGAATGGACAACCGGTCCCGGGAGACCCGTTTCAGGAAATCGCTCAACTCAAGGAGCAGATCAAGGCACTTCAGGCGGAAAGTGCAGAGCTGAAACGACTGGTTCAAGAGTTGTCCAAGAAGCTGGGCAATTAATGAGCCAATGCCCGTCACCGTCACGTTCACCTGCAATGTAGATCCAACGTCCCGGCCCGTGGTCACTGACAATGCTGTGAATCGACAGGCGGCAGTTCCACCAAGTTCACACAGAACTCTGGACGGAAACTGCCGTCAAAATTTCCCTATCCTTTGTAGTCAACCAGCCAAGAACACAAACGCGTATCTCGCTTGCAGACAACATGTTACAACTTGCAACCAGGCAGCGATCCCGGTACAGTGTCGTCCATCCAAACAACACAAATCGCTATCTGATGATGGATGTCGAAATTTTGAAAATCCCTAAAGGCGTTGCTTACTGACCTTTGGATCGTTTCATCGACGTCGAAACCGCAACAACGCTTCACAAAACCAATTGACATTCGCTTTGGGTCGTTTATATTCGGCTCACCAATCCTCACTACATCTTGCGTCTCTTTTGTCTGGCTGCACAATCAATTGTGCAGAGCTGAAGGGAATTTCTACAGGTTCGACCAGCTCTCGAATCTCTTTTTGCCCGATTTGCCGTCGCCCCAAGACATTCAATTTGTGGTTGTTGCTGCGCCATTAGAAAGTGATCTCGATGGAGTGAGATTTGGGTTGACCACGCTGTGATGTCGCTGCGTGCACTTGTGGGATAATTTTGATCAATCCAGGAGCCGTGCATGATGCACTCTTCAAAGGGAATTGCCTTGAACCAGTTTTCTTCAGGAGCCACTGTTTCCGGAGGACGTGCAACGGCTGCGATGCGCGTAGATCCGTACTTTTGCCCGGTCGGAGTAGATCCATTCGACACCGTTGAATGGGATCTGCGTACGGCCCAGATCAAAGACGAGAACGGCAAGGTTCTTTTTGAGCAGAACGACTGCGAAGTCCCCAAGGACTGGTCGCCGTTGGCGACAAACGTCGTCGTTTCCAAATACTTCTACGGTGAACCGAATACCGATGAACGGGAACGGAGTATTCGCCAGGTGATTTACCGGGTCGCCCGGACAATCACGGACTGGGGAATCCAGGACGGCTACTTCGCGACAACGGAAGACGGGGAAAACTTTTATCGCGAACTGGCATGGCTGTGCGTCCATCAGCACGGTTCGTTCAATTCTCCTGTCTGGTTCAACGTCGGACTCTACCATCAGTACGGCGTGAAAGGGTCGCAGGGGAACTATCACTTCAATCCCAAAACAAAAGTGATTGAGCGTCCAGCGACTCCATACGAGTACCCGCAGGCAAGCGCCTGTTTCATTCAGTCGGTCGACGACACGATGGAAGACATCATGCGTCTGGCCACCTCGGAAGCGATGCTCTTCAAGTTCGGCTCCGGAACGGGAACCGACCTGTCCACCATTCGCAGCTCGCGAGAAAAACTCTCCGGTGGAGGAACTCCGTCCGGCCCGCTCTCCTTCATGCGGGTCTACGATCAGATTGCCGCTGTCGTGAAGTCGGGCGGGAAGACTCGACGTGCAGCGAAGATGCAGTCTCTTAAGGACTGGCACCCGGACATCATGGACTTCATCCAGTGCAAGACCCGGGAAGAAAAGAAAGCACATGTCCTGATCGCCAGCGGGGAATACGACTCCAACTTCAACGGAGAAGCCTATTCCTCGATCATGTTCCAGAATGCCAACCTTTCCGTGCGTCTCTCCGATGAGTTCATGCAGACGCTGGAAGCAGATGGAGACTGGACCACCCGCTGGGTCACGGACCCGTCGAAATCCGGTCCGACGTACAAGGCTCGAGAAATCCTGCACGAAATTGCCAAGGGAACCTGGCAGTGTGGTGATCCCGGCGTTCAGTACGACACCACCATCAACAAATGGCACACCTGCAAGAACAGCGGGCCGATCAACGCAAGCAATCCTTGCTCAGAATACATGTTCCTGGACGATACCGCCTGCAATCTGGCGAGTATCAACCTCAAGAAGTGCCTGCGTGACGATGGAACCTTTGACGTCGAACGGTTCCGTCGGGCATGTGCCATCTTCCTGACTGCTCAGGAAATTCTCGTCGATCATGCCAGCTATCCGACACCAAGTATCGCGGAAAATTCGCATCTGTTCCGTCCGCTCGGCTTGGGTTACGCCAATCTGGGTAGCCTGCTGATGTCGATGGGAATCCCTTATGACAGTGATGCCGGACGGGGAATTGCCGGAGCGTTGACCGCGCTTCTGACCGGACAAGGGTACCTGACCAGCAGCCAGATCGCTGCCAACATTGGCCCATTTGCCGGTTACCGCGACAACGAGCAGAGCATGCTGGAAGTGATGCAGATGCACCGCGACGCGGTCGAGAAGATCGATCCAGCCTGCCCGGCTTACCTGCGAGACGCCGCACGACAGGTCTGGAACGAATGTCTCCAGTCCGGACGTCGCTACGGTTATCGCAACGCTCAGGCAACTGTTCTGGCCCCAACCGGGACCATTGCATTCATGATGGACTGCGATACGACCGGAATTGAGCCGGATATCGCTCTCATCAAGTACAAACAGCTGGCCGGCGGTGGAATGCTGAAGATCGTCAACCGGACTGTTCCGCATTCGCTTCGGACGCTCGGATATGATGAGCCAGAGATCAAGGGAATTCTGGATTACCTCGAGTCGCACGAGACAATCGAAGGGGCTCCCGGATTAAGGGAAGAGCATCTGCCTGTCTTCGACTGTGCGTTCAAGCCGGCCAATGGAACTCGAAGCATCAGCTGGCAGGCTCACGTGAAGATGATGGCTGCCGCTCAGCCATTCCTCTCCGGCGCTATCTCCAAAACCGTCAATATGCCTTCGGATTCGACCATCGAAGACATTGAAAAGGCATATGTGGAGGGATGGAAGCTGGGACTCAAGGCGCTGGCAATTTACCGGGACGGCTCCAAGCAGAGTCAGCCATTGGCCACCAAGAAGGAAGGGGATCGCAAGGCGGGCGCTGCGGCCGACACCCCCGCTCTCATTCGTCGCCGTCTGCCGGCTACACGGCAGTCGATCACCCACAAGTTCTCCGTGGGTGGGCACGAAGGGTATCTGACCGTGGGGTTGTTCGAAGATGGAAGCCCGGGCGAACTCTTCATCACCATGGCCAAGGAAGGATCGACGATCGGGGGCCTGATGGATGTCATCGGAACCGAGACATCACTGGCCCTGCAGTATGGCGTCCCACTGGATGCCATGGTGAAGAAATTCAGCCACGCCCGCTTCGAGCCGAGTGGATGGACCACAAATCCGGACATTCCGGTCGCGAAGAGTGTGGTCGATTACATCTTCCGCTGGCTCGGCATTCAGTTCATTGAAGGATTCCGGGAAGCCAATACTCCTAAACGGGATGACTCGGATTCCGGAGGGCACGAAAATTTTAAGAATCCCTCTTCGCATGACGTGAAGGGGGTGACCGGTGCCAAGGAAGCAGCCTCCGCTGCTCCGGCAACCTCCGGAACCAGCAACGTCAATCGTCTGACAGAACCGAAGCGAAACGGTACCGATGGAGCCTCCAACGGGCACAGCACCTCCAATGGTCACGGTTCTCGGAATGGCAATGGACATTCTGCAAACGGCAGCGAGCTGTTCCATCAGACCAGCTCCCGAAGCGAGCAGTTTGCTCACTTCCAGAGCGATGCCCCTGCATGCGACAGCTGCGGAGCAATTACCGTCAGAAACGGGAACTGCTACCTCTGTCACAACTGCGGACAGTCGATGGGCTGCTCATGATTCTCCTGACCTGAGTCGCGATTTGTCGTGATGACGAAAAGCCCCGGATAACCGTCCGGGGCTTTCTCTTTTTCCAGACGACTGTTCAATTCAACCGATTCATTCCCGGGAATCTTTGTCCCTGGAGTGTTCGTTCCCGTTTCGAGTCGCATCAGGAATGGTATGCTGATACCAGAAAAATGAGCGAGGCACAGACGCTGTGGAACGGAGTTCAAAAAGGATGGAGTTCTACCGCATCAAGTAGTACGAACCTCTTTTTTGTATCTCTCCGGCGCCATTGCCAATTTTTCTGAAGCAGAGAACTGGTCGTCATTCAAAGACATTGACATCAACACACGAGTGTCATCGCAACGCAGAGGGGAACGTCATGAAGATTCTGGTTGCCGCTGATGGTTCCAGACATTCCTGGGGAGCAATCGCATTTCTGGCAAACTTTCCATTTGCATCCCCTCCAGAAGTCGTTGTGAGCGTCGTCTGCCACGCCCCCGAACTGGAGGGGTCAGGCAAACTTGTGAATGAAAACGTTCAGGAATTAATCCGCGAGCATCGTGCGGAGGCGGAACGCATTCTGAACGAGGCCGTGGCGAAATGCACCCCCTGGGCAAGTGGCGTTAAATCTCATCTGCTGGACGGAAACCCGTCGAAGGAACTACTCACACTGGCGGATCAGGAACGTGTCGATCTCATCGTGATGGGAAGCCGCGGACTCGGGAGCGTCGACCGCTTCTTCCTCGGAAGTGTGTCGGAGAAGGTGACGCTCCATGCAAAGTGCTCTGTTCTGGTTGTACGAACGTCCGGAGAAGAGGAGTTTGTCGAGTGTCAGTCTATTCTCTTTGCGGATGACGGCTCTGAGCAGATTACGCAGGCCATTGACCGGTTCTCGACCTGTCCGCTGGGACCAGACCGTCAGGCAGTGATACTTGGCGTTCTCGAATCATCCAGCAACAAAAAGCTGCGGGAAATCATTGAGAATAACCCATACTGGAAGTCGCAGAAGGCTCGACTTCAGGAGCATTTGGAGACCTCGGTCAAGAAATTCGAACCGACTGGAGCAAGAATCCAGCTCGTGTTGGAGAAGTCAGAAAACACAGCTGATCAGATTCTGAAATCTGCCGAGACGTACGGAGCAGATCTGATTGTGCTGGGGAGTTACAGCAAGAATGCGTGGGAACGATTCCTGCTCGGAAGTGTCTCCACTCGTATCCTGCGACACGCCACCTGTTCCGTCTGGATCGAGCGGACCAAGCCCACGAAATAAGTGCAGCCCGTGAAGAATCTGGTTGCCTTTCAGAAGTGACTCAGTGATTCACTGACCAATTCAAAAAGCAATGGGGCTCGTTCCTCTGGCGCCAGACAGGGGAGAGCCCTATTTCTTCTTTGAACAGTTCCGATCCACATCAGGAACGGAATTTAAACTGATCAACACAGCTGTTACGCGCGAAGCGACCGCGACACTCCCGTGAGACAGGGATGAAGCCATCCTCTGCGTCCCCGAGTCTCTCCGACTCTGCGCTTTCTTCAGCAGTCGTCAACGGATTGCCGAACCCGCCAGGACCGGCATCTTTGAAAGGAACCGATTCCTCAATGTGGAACTGTTCTCGACAGGGAAAATGGGATTCATCGCAGAGACGGGAAGGCGCGAAGAGAGAAAAGAACAATTTCTTTCAGAACGCATTTCACAAGCACATGACGTTCCAGCGATAATCACCGCTCGATGGAGCGCCCCCCCCAGCGGCAGGGCTAAACTTCCCTACTGGCCCGATAAAGGTCCTTCCATTCAGGACGCTCCTTGATCGTCGTCTGCACATACTCTTCCCAGACCAGTT
>CALLWY010000114.1 GCA_938015865.1 uncultured Planctomicrobium sp. | reverse complement strand
TCTGACCGGTCTATGGATTCAGGTGTGAGCAGTTCATCACGGTCTCTGGTCAGAGATCTTCGTTTCAGGGGAAGTTGGAGCGGACGGCATTTGGATCCCGGAAAGGTGTTGCGTTGCAGCAAGCCGGATTCGGATCCGATCGGCCCATGTGATTCAGACGAGTTTTCCGTTCGTTTCGCGTTTCATCGCGAAGACACATTCGTACCGAACACATCAATAGGCGTCGCGGAATGATTTCGCCGATTCTGGCCCACGCTTTGTTCAACGGTTCGAATTCGCCTGCTCCCGTGTTGCTTGCCGACACGATCTCCGGAGTCCTTCTGGAAAGAAGCCCATGGCTCACGGAATCCGGAGCAATGCTGATCGCTGCGTTGATTCACACGGCTCTGATTGGAGCCTTTTTTGGTCTTCCGGCCTTCGCATTTATCTGGGCCGAACGGAAAGTGGCTGGTCGGATTCAGGACCGGCTTGGACCGACCCGCGTGGGGGGACGGTTCGGGTGGTTACAGTCTCTGGCAGACGGGATCAAGCTGATCCAGAAAGAGGACCTGGCCCCGGACGCTGCGGACAAACTCCTGTTTCGCGTCTCTCCCTATATCGTTGTTGTTGCTGCGTTCGCTGCCTTCATGTTTATCCCGTTCAGCGATGGCTGGACTGCGGTGGTGATGGATGTGGGACTGTTCGTAGCACTGGCGGTCCTGTCTCTGGAAGTGCTGGGGATTGTGCTGGCAGGGTATTCGAGCGGATCGAAATGGTCGCTCTTCGGAGGGATGCGTGAAGCGGCTCAGATGGTGAGCTATGAGGTTCCTCTGGGAATCACAGCGGTCATCCCGGTCGTCATCGCCGGGACCATGAACCTCAACGACATTGTGATGATGCAGGCGGGAGGGAAATGGAACTGGTTTATCTTCCATGACCCGTTCGCCTTTCTGGCTTTCTTTGTCTTCTTCACCGTCACGCTCGCCAGTAACAAGCGGGCTCCCTTCGACCTGGCGGAGGCAGAGAGTGAACTGGTCGGAGGATTCCATACGGAATACTCCGGGATGCGCTGGTCATTCTTCTTCCTGGCGGAATATGCCGCCATGTTCTTTGTGAGCATGCTCGGAACCATTCTGTTTCTCGGAGGCTGGTGGACCGGGATTCCCGCAGTCGACAATGCCATGATTGCGGTGAACAGCGATTCCTTTGTGTATGGATACCTGACTCGAGTTCTCGGGATGGGAATGATTCTGCTGAAAGCCGGTCTGCTCGTCTTTGTGCAGATCTGGATTCGCTGGACCCTGCCGCGACTGAGAATCGATCAGGTGATGACCACCTGTCTGAAATATCTGGTCCCGATCAGCTGCTTCCTGTTTCTCGGGGTGGTGACCTGGCCTCTGATTCTCGCATCCACGACCGGTCGGACCGCCATCTTCACCCCACTCGGCGACCGTGTTCCGGTCCCATCATATCAGGAACGTCCGGATGCTCCGGCAGCTCAGCACGAAACGCAGAGTTCAATTTTGCCTGTTCGGATTCCGGTCGCTGTCCAGTCCCCGCTGCGAGGAGAGAACTAACATGGAACAGTTTCTCTTTGCGTTATACGCATTGCTGGCGTGCGGTGGGGCACTGGCGGTTGTCCTGAGCCAGAACGTCGTTCGAATGGCGTTTTATCTGGTGATCGCACTCGGATCGACGGCGGGGCTGTTCTTCCTGCTCGACGCCGATTTTATTGGGGCAACTCAATTGCTCATCTATGTAGGAGGAACCATTGTCCTGTTGATCTTCGGGGTGATGCTGACCTCCAGTTCTCCCTATAGCTCGCTGAAGAGTACACCGGCGGAAATTCTTCAGGGGGGAATTGTCGGTCTCGCCTTTCTGGCAGTGGTCTTTTCGACGGTCATGTCGGTGGACTGGGCCCGGACGCAGGAGAGCCTCCGGCAGGGGGAGCAGGTCAGTTCCCTCGGGTACAACCCCCCCGAAGAGGGAAACACCTCCCGGCCGATCGGAATGGCGCTCCTGGGGTTGCGGTTCGATCAGGATCTTCAATCTGCCGAAGCGTCCGTTTCCCCAGCGCTACCGGAGAATGAACCAGCCACTCCTGCGGAGTCATCCACTCAAGAGGCGGAACAGTCTCCCGCGACACTGGGGACCGGTTATCTGCTTCCGTTTGAAATTGTTTCTGTGCATTTGCTGGTGGTGCTGATTGGCGCGAGTTATCTAGCTCGGGCCAAACGTCCTCAACCGGCACCGGGTTGATTCAGGACCTCCTTCTGGAGGACAGGTTTCCAACGTTCACTTCGAATTCCGTTCTGATCTATCCCACGAGAATCCGATGCAAGATCCCGTCAGTCTGAATGCCTATCTTGCTGTCGCAGCGGTGCTGTTTGTCTGCGGTGTCGTCTGCATGGCAACGAAGCGAAACGCGATCGGTGTCCTGATGGGGGTCGAACTCGTTCTGAACGGGGCCAACATCAATCTGGTGGCGTTCTCCAAGTACGGGCAACTCGGCCTTGATGGGCAGATCATGGCACTGTTCGTCATCGTGCTGGCAGCAGCAGAAGCGGCGGTGGCATTGGCCATTGCACTGAACTTTTACAATAACCACCTGACGATTGATGTCGATCAGGCGGATGAACTGAAGAATTGACGTTCGAGTCGGGACCTGATTCCAGACCCCCAGACGGCATTCATCCATGGGCGAATACGAACAGATTGGTATCTTCCTGAAATGGCTGTTAACGGTCGCCTGGTTGCTTCCGTTGGCAGGTTTCTGTGTTGAGATCTGCGGAGGTTACTGGAGCAGACGAACCAGCAAGGTTCCGGCGTATCTCGCGGTCGGGTGTATCGTCACCGGATTTGTCCTGAGTCTGACCGCATTGTGTACCTGGGTCCGATATACAGATCTCCCGTTGTGGGCGGTGAGTGCCGACGAGAGTCATGCTGTTGACGGCCATCATGATGACAGCCACGATGCGGAGCATGCCCATCATCACACCCCTCTAAATGATCCCTACAAATTCGCTTTCTCAGGGACCTACTACCGGCTAGCGAAGTTCGGTGGGCTGGACCTGACACTCGACTGGTACATCGATGGCCTGACCCTCGTCATGTTTACGATGGTCACGCTAATTGCCTCGTGCATTCACATCTTCGCAATCGGTTACATGGCCGACGAGCTGACCGAGCATTATGAAGATCATCAGGTTCATCTCTCCGGCGGCCGGCATTTTCACCGGATCGGAAGGTTCTACCGGTTCTTTGCCTTTCTGTCCCTGTTCTGCTTCTCCATGCTGGGACTGGTGCTGGCAGGGAACATTTTTCAGGTCTTCATCTTCTGGGAACTGGTCGGGGTCTGCAGCTACTTCCTGATCGGCTTTTATGTGGAGCGCAAGACCGCCAGCAATGCGGCCAACAAAGCGTTCATTATGAACCGGGTTGGTGACTTCGGATTCCTGATCGGGTTGATGATCCTCTGGACCTCCTTTGGGGTGTTCCACTTCGCTGAAACTGATCCGAATGCTTCGCGCGGCCCGGGACTCTTCCAGACGGTTCGTCACGAGGAAGGAAAATTTGTCACCGAAGGAGAAGGGCCGGAAAAAGTCATCCAGCTGAAGGCGCACGGGGAATTTCCTGCATCGACAATGCCTTACTGGCTGCTGACGGCAGCGGGGCTGGGAGTGTTTGCCGGGTGTATCGGGAAGAGTGCCCAGTTCCCGTTGCAGACATGGCTTCCGGATGCGATGGAAGGTCCGACGCCCGTGTCCGCACTCGTTCACTCCGCCACGATGGTGGCTGCCGGGGTCTATCTGGCGGGACGCTTCTCCCCGATGTTCACGCCCGAAGTCCTGCTGGTGATTGCGTACATCGGATGCATCACCCTGTTCATCGGAGCAACCATCGCCCTCGTGGTAACGGACATCAAGCGCGTGCTGGCCTATTCAACGATCAGCCAGCTCGGGTACATGATGCTGGCCATCGGTGTTGGCGGCTGGATGGCCGGACTGTTTCATCTGGTTACCCATGCCTTCTTCAAGTCACTCATGTTCCTCTGCTCAGGGAGCGTGATTCATGGATGTCATCATGAGCAAGACATGACCCGGATGGGGGGGCTGTATCGGAAGATGCCGATCACCTGCTGGACGATGTTTGTCGGGGTGGTGGCGATCTGCGGATTGGCAGTCCCATTTGTTCCGGGGCTTCCGTACTTTGGCCCGATTGCGTTCTCCGGGTATCACTCCAAGGATTCGATCATTGCCACCGCGCTGGCGTTCACCGATCTGAATCCGCGGCATTCCCTGCTGTTTCTTGTTCCTCTGGTCACGGCCGGGATCACGGCGTTCTACATGTTCCGCATGTGGTTCATGACCTTCTTCGGCACACCGAAGGATCAGGAAATCTACGACCATGCCCATGAGTCCCCGAGGATCATGACCGCTCCGCTCTTCATCCTCGCCTTTTTCGCGATCACGGTCGGGATGGGGGGAGAGAATGGGCCGCTTGTTCATCTGCTGCATACTGCGGAGCCCACTCATATCGCTCCCGGAATGACGGCGGAACTCGGGCCGGTCGCCTTTCCAAGCCGTCACGATATTCATGCTCACCACACCGAAGCCGGACTGGCAGCCCTCGCAGTGGCGTTCGCAGGAACGATCCTGGCCTATGTCTTCTATTACGCGGGGTGGGTGGATGTCCGGACGATTCAGCGACAGTTCGTCACGGTTCACACGTTCCTTCTGGAAAAATGGCGGTTTGATGATCTGTACGAGTGGATGTGGGTCCGCCCGGTCCATGTGATTGCCCGCTGGGCTACGGGGTTTGACAAATATGTGCTCGATGCGGCACTCATGCGACTTTCCGCACTCACGGTGACGGTCTCTCGATGGGACCGTCTCTTTGATGAATCGATTGTTGACCGGGCGGTGAATGCCGTCGGGGAGACTGCCTTCTCATTGGGGGACCGGTTTCGCAATCTGCAGACCGGCCAGTTGCGTCAGTACATCACGTTTATCGCCCTGAGTGTCGTCTCATTGTTTATTGTCCTGTTTGTGTTCCTTCCGGGACGATGACCCAAGGGCGAAACTTCGTCACATTTTGAGACAACGACTCCTTCGAGAGATCCCTGATCAGCCATGCTCAATCCACTCGCACTGCTCTCGTTGACGATCTTCCTTCCTGCCATCGGAGCACTCCTGCTGATGGCGTTCGACAAGAAGGCGGAAGAGGCGATGAAGAACTTCACGTTCTTCATCACGGTGGCCACGTTTGGCCTGACGCTGGCGATTCTGGGGTCGTTCGACACCAGCGTCGGAGCGATGCAGCTTGAGGTCAAAGTCCCCTGGGTGCCGACCTGGAACATCTACTACCAACTGGGGGTTGATGGGATCTCCCTGACCCTGATCCTCCTGACCTCATTTGTTTTCGTCATTTCCGCTCTGGCATCGTGGAGCATCAAAACGAAGGTCAAAGGGTATCTCATCCTGTTTCTAATCCTTGAAACGGGGGTTCTGGGCGTCTTTATGGCGCTTGACTTCTTCCTGTTCTATGTCTTCTGGGAAGTGATGCTGCTCCCGATGTACTTCCTGATCGGAATCTGGGGAGGTCCACGAAAAGAATACGCTGCGATCAAGTTCTTCCTGTACACCCTGTTCGGCGGGGTGCTGATGCTGATCGCCATGTTGATTCTGTATTTCAACAGCGCCCAGTCCGCACTCGCGAACCATCAGAGCGTCTTCGATCTTCTGACTCTCGCGAAGATTTCGCAGGCGGGGGAGATGTCTCCGGTGCTACAGATTGTTGCATTTTGGCTGCTGTTCATCGGGTTTGCGATCAAGCTCCCCTCCTTCCCGTTCCATACCTGGCTTCCCGATGCGCACGTGGAAGCGCCCACTCCGATTTCCATGATCCTCGCAGGAATTTTGCTGAAACTGGGGGGCTACGGGATCATTCGCATCGCGATGCCGATCTGTCCCTACGGAATGCAGTACGCTGCTTATGCACTGGTGGCACTCGGGACCTTCAGCATCATCTATGGGGCCTTCGCTGCGATGGCCCAGACCGATTTCAAGCGACTGGTGGCGTACAGCTCAGTGAGCCATATGGGCTATGTGCTGATCGGTCTGGCGGTCTGGAAGATCAACGAAGCGACGGGCGCAACGGAAGGGATGTGGTATTGGCAGATGGGTCTGTCCGGGGCCATGTTCCAGATGTTGGCCCACGGTGTCTCCTCCGCCGGGATGTTCTTTATGGTGGGGGTTGTCTATGACCGCGTGCATCATCGCGACCTGAACAAGTTTGGCGGGCTGATGCAGAAGATGCCGTTCTACAGCGCGCTGGCGTTTGTCATCTTCTTCGCTGGTCTGGGGCTTCCGGGGCTTTGCGGATTCATCGGAGAAGCCTTTGTGGTCCTGAGCATGTGGAACTACAGCCCACTGCTGGCCATTATTGCTGCCTTCGGTGTGATCCTGACGGCGGGCTACATCCTGTGGACGATTCAGAGGGTCTATCTGGGCCCGGAGTATAAGGGACCGCATCCCGAGGCCCTCACGGAAATGGATGGCCGGGAGAAGACCATCGGCATCATTGTCTGTCTGTTTGCCGTCGTCTTGGGAATCTTCCCCTATACGATGATCGGCCTGATGGAGCCTTCCGTGGCCACTCTGACGAACGAAATCGCTCAGGGATATGTCCAGCAGCATGAGCCGCAGGTCTCCGTTTCAAGCACAATGAAGTAGGCAATTTGATCCTGATCGCGTCCTCCGTATTGCATCATCCTGACTGGCTGTTTCACAAACCGAAGTCCAGCAATGACCGTTCACGAGATTCTGACACAGTTTCGCAGCCACGAGGTTCCTCGTTCGCTCGAAATTTTCGCGCCTGAGATCCTGCTGTGCGTGACCATTGTGTTCATGTTGCTGGTCCGCATGACCGGGTGGAATCGGCGTTTACCTGTCAATCTCGTGGCGCTGATCGGTGCGCTCATTGTATTTATCGGTGTCTTCGCCCAGTTCATGTTCCTGCGGGTGGGGAATGAGAGCAATGTCCTCAAGGCCCTGTACGACATCTGGCATCTCACGCCGGCACATACCGGAACTGTCGGCCCCTACTTCGGCGGTCTGATGACGCACGATGTCTTTGCGGTCTTCTTCCGACTGGGGCTGGGGCTGTTTCTTGTGTTCGTCATTGCACTGACCATTCTCACCGGAATCCCGGATGAAGAGGATGGACAGGATTTCTATACGCTCCTGCTGGGGGCAACACTCGGGATGATGCTGGCAGCCGGAAGCAATCATCTGCTGATGCTGTTCCTCGCCGTCGAAATGATGAGCGTTCCGAGTTATGCCATGGTCGGCTTCCAGAAGGGACGCCGACAAGCAAGCGAAGCGGCACTCAAGTATGTCATTTATGGAGCCGGTGCTGCCGGGGTGATGTTATATGGAATCAGTCTGCTCGCGGGTCTGTGCGGGACAGCATCACTCCCGGAACTGGCGAATCGGATCACGGTGGTGATGGGGGACTCTACCCTCGCTCAGACCAATGCGACCTCCGTGACACTGTTGCTGGCGATCCTGATGATTTTCGCGGGGCTTGCCTTCAAGCTGTCCCTCTTTCCGTTTCACTTCTGGTGCCCGGATGCGTTCGAAGGGGCTTCCGCAGAGGTGGGTGGATTTCTGTCCGTCGCTTCCAAGGCAGCCTCGTTCGCTCTGCTGGTTCGGTTTTCCCTCGCACTGACAGGGGGAACGGTCTTTCTGCAACAGCTCTGTCTCACGCTGGGGATCGCACTGGGGGTCGTTGCGATTGTCACAATGACTTACGGGAATCTCGCTGCGTACATGCAGAATAACCTCAAGCGGCTGCTCGCCTATTCCACGATCGCTCACGCCGGGTATATGGTGATGGCTGTTTCCGCATTAATGGTCCTGATGAGTGATCGAGGAGAAGCGGCAACCCGAATGAATCCCGATGCCATCGGCTGTCTGGAAGGACTGATGTATTACCTGGCGGTCTACATCTTCATGAACCTTGGGGCCTTTGCCTGCATCGCCCTGAT
Organism: uncultured Planctomicrobium sp.; assembly: GCA_938015865.1. Classification (GTDB taxonomy): domain Bacteria; phylum Planctomycetota; class Planctomycetia; order Planctomycetales; family Planctomycetaceae; genus Planctomicrobium. The sequence goes on along the minus strand of CALLWY010000114.1, from coordinate 1,510 downwards.
CCGGAACGAGACCTTCAGCGAGGAGATCGAGGCATACCGGGGGCTCATCAAAGGGAATGCAGTCACACAGCTGCTATGCATCTGTCTGGCCTGCTGTTTCTTCAGTCTGATCGGTCTTCCTCCGACAGGAGGATTTTTCGGAAAGCTGGCGATCTTCAATTCCGCACTTCGGGCAGGGCATGTCCACTGGTTCCTGTGGGTGGTCTTCGGCTTTGGAGCGGTGAACACCGTGATCAGCCTCTTTTATTATCTGCGAGTTCTCAAGGAGATCTTCATCAGCGAACCGGTTCAGGAAACACGTCGACTGGCGTTTCCCGGCGTGGGAGCAGCTTATGTTGCATTGATCACTCTACCGGTGATTCTTCTCGGGGCCACTTCAATGATGGCCTACTTGAGTTCGACCGCGCAGTACGTTGCTGCCTCGCTGTTGCGCTGACGCCATTTCTGTTGGTCCACTTTACGACTCCACTGACCGCTGGTGATACGAAACATTCATGAGCACTTCGAACGCCAACCAGCTGCTGAACGATCTGCTGATTGAACTGCATCGCAGCCTGTTGCAGTATCTTGCGGAAGCATGGCCCTGGATCAGTGACGACTCGAGGGACTTGAAAGCAGCGGTGCTGAATGTTGTCGAACACCAGAGGGAAGATGTCGGAAAGATTGTCCACCTTCTGAATGAACGACGCCATCCCATCGACTTCGGGATGTATCCGGCCGAGTACAGCAGCCTTCACTATGTCGCGCTGGAATTTGCCCTGAACAGACTCCAGCATCATCAGCGAACGTTGGTTCAGTGGATCGAAGGTCTTCAATCCGATCCGGAACTTCAGTTCGATTCGCAGGCTCAGGAACTCGTTCGGGAGATCGCTGCGTCCCAGCGAACGGGACTGGAGCGCCTGGAAAAAGTCGAGCTCCCCGGCGGTACGAAACAAGTGGCATGGATGAAATGAGTCCAGGGGACGGGGAGACGGCGTTGACGCGGGACGTGACGCTTTGTTCCCATCCGCTACAATGCCGGCATGTTCATCGACACACATGCCCATCTGGACGAACAGTCCTTTGAAACCGATCTTGCTGATGTCCTCGCGCGAGCCAGCCAGCAGGGACTCGAACGCATTCTGACCATCGGCGTGACGGCCAGCAGCTGTCAGGCAGCGGTGGAACTGGCAAGGAAATACCCTCAACTTCGGGCTGTGGTCGGCATTCAGCCCAACTACGTCGCGGAAGCGGCTCCCGACGATTTCGCTCTCATTACGGAACTGGCTTCCGATCCGGATGTCGTGGCGGTCGGGGAAACAGGGCTGGATCGCTATTGGGATTCGTCGCCGATCGAGCTTCAGCAGGAATACTTTCACCGGCATATTGATCTGGCCCGTTCCGTGGGGAAGCCGTTCATCGTTCATTGCCGGGAAGCCGATGACGATGTCGTTGCTGTTCTCCGGGAACAATTTGAACGGAATGGTCCCTTATCGGGTGTGATGCACTCCTTCTGCGGAAATGCGGCAAC
>CALLWY010000113.1 GCA_938015865.1 uncultured Planctomicrobium sp. | reverse complement strand
CTGCGATTCCCATAGGCACGGTTGCCGTAACCGTATCCGTATCCATAGTAGTAACCGCCGGACGATTCACCCGCCTCGCGTGTGAATTCCTTGGAGCTGCCATAGGTATTGACGATACACCCACGGAGATTCTGGGATGCGGCACGAAGTCGTTTGACAGCTTCGGTGACTTTGCGTTTGGTGTCCGTAGCTGCCCGCACCACAATCAGGCTGATATCGCACTTCTGGGCCACAATTGCTGGGTCAGAAACCAGCAGCACAGGACCACAGTCAACGAGAATCAGTTCAAATTTGGATTTCAACATCTCCAGCAGGTTGTCGAATTCTTCCGACTGCAATAGCTCTGCCGGATTGCGAACTGGGCCCCCTGCTGTGAGCAATGAAAGTCCCTCAAGGCCGGTACTCTGAACCGCCTGCTCAAAGGTTGTAATGCCGCGAAGGACTTCTGAAAGACCTTCGTTGATTTGCAGGTTGAAGAATCGGTTCTGGGTCGGAGCCCGCATGTCGCCATCGATGATGAGCGTTTTGACTCCGAGTTCGGAGAACGAGGCTCCCAAGTTTGCCATGATCGTGGATTTTCCATCCTTGGCCTGGCAGCTGGTCACCATTGCTGTCCGGAGGTTTCCTGCTTTGACTTCCCGGAGGAGATAGGTTCGCAACAGGCGGAATGCTTCCGCTTCCGGAGCCTGTGCATCGACGATCATACGACCAGACTTGCGGTGATCCCTCGAAGTTCGAATGCGTCCCACCTGTCCAATGACGGGAAGAGAAAGCAGCGAATCGATTTCAGACGGAGTACGGAAGCGGTTATCCATCTGATCCGTCATCATCGCGATACCGACTCCGGAAACCAGTCCCAGAAGAATTCCCCCGAGACAGCAAATTGCCAGATTCGGCCACACGATTTCTCCTTCACGTGGAGCGTCCAGAACTTCGTGAAGATATCCACTCAGTCCCATTGCTGTATCGAGATTGCGCAACTGATCAACAATCCCGTCGTAAAGGGCCTGTTTGCGGGTGATTTCTGCAAGCAGCATCTTGTCTCGTAATTCAAATTCGATCAGCTGCTTGGATTGCTCCTCCGCTTCTGCCGCCATAGCCAGTAGCTCATTTCGCCGCTGTTCATAGGCATCAAGGTCGTTGCGGAGAAAGCCGACGTAAGCATGCATCAGTTTCTCGGGGGTAATTCCTTCGAACAGTCCCCGGATACGGGTTTCCTTTTCACTTTCCCGCACAAGCTCTTCGTAGATCGCAATTTCCTTTTTCAGGATTTCGACTTGCGGGTGGCCTGGTCCGAAGTTCGCGAGAAGCTCGTTGAGCCGCGATTTGAGCTGAGAGAGTGTGTTGTACTTGGCTGCGGCTTCCGCAGTTCGAGCCGCTTGGGTCTTCATGATTTCATGGGTGTCTCCACTTTGAAGACCAGCGAATGCGCCCAGACGCTCCAGGCTTGCGCTGTCAATCAGCGCCAGCATGTCCAAAGCATTTCCATTATTCCGACGAATCTGCTCGAGACTCTCCTCGACTTTCTTCAGTCGAGTGGCAACGGCTGCCGCTTCGATATCGACGGTCATCAACTCGTCACGCACCCGACGGAACTTGTCCATATAAACGTTGCTGGAGCCATCGCCGCTATAAATGATGGGAGCGTTACGGCGGGCTGTCACGTAATCTGCTTCAGCCTGCTTCAGTTCTCCTTCCACCTTGTTGCGAGCCTCTTGAATCAGTTCATTCGCGGCAGACATGGTGCGATTGACCTGATCATCGAGGAATGCTTCGTACTCAATGACAATTGCCTGCAGGATTTTCAGGCCATCCTGAGGGTCGGTGTGTCGGAATTTGATGTTGAGGCTTCTTGCATCGCGGGCCGTTCCTGTTCCCCCTTTAGTGAGACTCAGGTGTTCCTGGACATATTGAACAGGATCTCCGGTCGGATCTTCTGCCAGCATTTCCTGAAAGAAGGCCATCTCCTGCCAGTTTGCCCGCTGCAGCGCCTTGGTGATAATGCTGCGACTTCGGACAATTTCCATATGGTTGGCGAGAGTCGTCTCCTGAACGCGGTCTTGTGACCAGGTTGTTTCGCCTGTTTTTGCGTCTGTTGACCGGACATCCTTGAGGGTCACCAGCATCTTGGCTGTGGATTCATACCACTCTGTCGCATTGGCCCAATAAGTCACGCCAAGCAGGAGTCCAATCGCTCCACAACACAAAACCAGTGCATAGCGCCGCCTGAGGACTTCAAGAATATCCACAGTCGCCTGTGTTGCGGATGCTGCTGCGTTTTTGCTGAAGTTCAACGCATCCGTAATCTGTGCTGGCTGGTTCATAGCGATTTATCTGTAGACGGAATGGTCGTATCTGGGAGGGGGCAAGCCCCGCTCCGGCCCTAGTGATTCAGGGGATGTCGTACCCGAATGGACTTCAATGAAATTCTGTCGAATTCTGGATCTTCAAGGTACCCGTCGCCAAGAATCGTTGCAAGAAGTACTCTCTGAAACGGTAGTACTTAGAGCATATTGATTAAATTCGGACCGTTATCGCGTCTCTCCCTACTGAGAGTGCCGCACTTTCAGGAAAAAATGGGAATACGCGGATTTTTTTACCTGAATTGCCCAGTCTCTGATGCTTCAGAGGGACTATCAATCTTCTTCACGCACAACTTTGCCGAGGTTTCACTGGCACATTCAAATTTCGTGTTTCGATTTACGCGTCTCGACATGAAATCGCATGCGATTCGTCGCCAATCATACACCTGAAGCTGTCTTAACAACGTTGAATTTGAGTTCAGGACGGGCAGGGGGACATCCTGTTTGAGGAGGTTTGGGCACAGGGCCAAGCCCCGTCTTCTTCCGAGGTTATTCAGATCTCGACCAAATCGAGGGGAGGGGACCTGACGACCAGTCCCCGGTTGCGAATTCTGATGTTTTGGCGTCGTTCTGATGTTTCTTCCGACCAAGGCGAAAAAACACGCATTGTGGCGGGATAGTGTGGCGTTCAGTGGATCTGGGGCTCTCCTGTAAGCCTGCCATTGATTGTTGAATTGCTGTACCAAACGTTGAGGGTGGCTGTGCCCCGAAATCTCTGGAACAGAGAGACGATTAAAAGGCTCCTTCTCGCAATAAAACGGTTCTTACAGTACGGCAAAGGATGAACAGGTCGAGCCAGAAGGACCAGTTCCGCACATAGTATGCGTCCAGCTTTGCGCGTTCTTCAAAAGTCGTGTAGTTCCGACCGGAGATCTGCCACATCCCGGTGATCCCGGGGCGAACTTTACGATAGAGATGCACTCCAGCCCCATACAACTGGGTCTGCCCGGTCATGAAAGGACGAGGCCCCACCAGACTCATGTCGCCTCGGAGGACATTCCAAAGCTGCGGGAGCTCATCAAGGCTTGTTTTGCGGAGAAAGTGTCCGATTCCGGGGATAATTCTCGGGTCTTTTCGCAGCTTCTGTGTCTGGTCCCACTCGGCTCTCATTTCCGGATGCTGTTGCAAATAAGATTCAAGTGCTGCTTCAGCATTCAGGACCATCGTGCGGAACTTCCAAGCTTTGAATGGCCGTCCGTCTTTGCCGACTCTGTCCTGACTGTAAAAGATCGGACCAGGGGAACAGATCTTCATACAGACCCACGTCACTGCAAATAACGGCAGGAGGAATGGCGAGAGGATCGTCACTCCTAGAATGACAGCACACAGGTCAAACAGTCGTTTGCAGAACTGAGCGCCCGGGTCCAGTAAACGTTCCCGATAGCGAATACCAAGAACGCCCCCAAAGTCCTGAGCCTGGTTCCAGAGGCTGGGGAATTCTTCGAATCCCGGAATCATCACGACATTCGGAATGGAACTGCAGTATTGAATCGACCGGGCCAGCTCCTGTTGGCTCTTTCCGCCGGGGGCGATCACAGCCCAGAAAATCTGGTAACGGCTTACGAGTTCGGGGACATCGTTCAGGGTTCCGATGAACCCTGCATCCATTTGGTGGCTGTCCAGGGAGATGGCTTCATCATGAACGATTCCGACAGGACGCAGTCCCAGGGAAACCTTCTGGGAGAAAACCCGGAGCAGCTTTGTGCTTGATGGGCCGCTTCCAACGATCAGTACCGGTTGGCCCCACCAGGAGGAACGCGACAAGACCGCCCTGACCGCAATTCGAGTGATCGGGATGGCGACGAGGTTAAAGATGGTCAGCAAGCCAATGAATATTCCCAGGGAAAGAGACCACTGCCCCAAGGCAACGGTTAATGCGGTCAAAACGGCTGCGGCAGCGACTGTTCCCAAGATCAGGGCGCGGAGCTCGACAATCGGGTTAATTCCCACGCCGGGATAAAGCCCTAAGAGGCCAAACAGAACAAGAAAGACAACCCCACTGACAAACAGTTCCGGGGCGATCGACAGATGGGACGATGGGGCAAGCGTCCCGGTGATGCTCATGACCAGCGTCGATGCCAACAGCAAGCCGGCAGTCAGAACAACGCAGTCAGCGAGCAGCAGCGGCAGAAATGTTTTGAAAATCTGGGCGAGATGAGTAACTGTTCGGGAGAGTGTGTGCTGCACTGAACAAACCTGTGGAAGAACTGACTCAGTCTGTCCACTTTTGCTGACTCGGAAATGAACGGACGAATTTTCATGATCAGGCATTTCCACATGAGCGGACTCAATTCTCACCTCACGGGTTGGTCGGTGAGTCTGGGTTTTCGTCGTCATGTTCCGTATTCTCCGAAGGCTTCACCTACCAAGAGTGAACCAGTGCTGCGTGACTCCGTATGCAACAGGTGATCATTCAGCACCGAATCAAAACTGGTCCATGGGTCGTCTTCACCGGGAGTCGAATCACTCCGCAGGCAATTTTCATTCCACCTTCTGTCCCACATGGACACGATTTTTGCCTAGTCGTTGCAAATTGTGCTAACCGCCTATCATGCCGCTGCCGCCTAACGATTGCAACGGGCAAATTCATGTTATTTTTCCCATCAACAAGGGCCAACAGCGGTTCAGGTATTCTTCCTGAATGCATCGATTTCCGGTTCAAACAACTTGCGGGAATGTATGAATTTTGCCGAACGTCTCACAAAAGCTGCGTTCCAGTTTTGCTGAACATTCCATTCTCCCAGTTTGAGTTAAGTGAAATTGCACGTTCTGTTTCAAATTGCTCAATGATGGCCTGTTCAATTTTGACGCTGATTGGCCGCTTCCCTTTGCCGTTCCAGTGGAACCGTGTGCATCCATGTCTCTTGTCCCCCACTCGATTTCATCGCAGTTGTGGGAATTTGTCGCCTGCGATTCAGATGCATGAATGCATCAAGCGACATCAGTTTTTTCAAACACGGAACGTTTGACCGCTGTAGCGGAATGACTCAGTACTGGCTCCCAAGCGTCCAGTGCTGTTGAGATCAGGAATCGCAATTCAGTACATTCCTGTGACAGAAGTCATGGAATCTGATCTCGAAAGAGCCCGTTTTGGTATCGACTGTATCAGATCTATCACTCTTCAATGTGAATGTGATCGTCCCTGGTCTTCCATATCAGAAGGGATCGATGCGCAGATCGACCTCACAGGGCCGTCGTGAAAAGATCCGCACTCAGGTCTCTCTGTTACGGAGAATAAAAATCTCCGGGACGGGGGCCGTGTTGAAGTAGCGTTGAATTCCAAGAGACCAGGGGACTCCAGTCATCGGGGTGCGATGACGAACTTCGAGTTTCCCAGCCTCTTTTGCCATCATGCGCGTCAGATGACACTGGGCGAACATAATTCCGGATTTGATCGCTCACAAGATGCAAACTTCAAAATTTTGATGTTTTCGGTCAAGTCCGATCTATTGGTTCTGCAGTAATGCGTTCTATTGAAATTCGGAACTTGTTCGTGCAAATGGTGTATGGACAATCTAGACTTCAGCCACAGGTCAACGACCAGTCAATCATGAGGTCAATTCATCCAGGTTGCAGAAACTGATCGTTCTGTCCCGACAGGGGGTGGACTGGCAACGGCAGGAGTGGAGACCTGCATGCGAAGACAATCCCGGTCTGTCAGATCTGCGTCGAATGTCATCAACAGGATGGGTTCCCTGAAGTTTTTCGATGTTTTAGTTCTACAGGAATTGCTTACCGCATGGGGCCGCTTCGCTACACACTACTCACCGGAGCAACCGGTCTGCTGGGGCGTACGTTGCTGGCGGACATGTTCAGAGCGAGGCTTCCTGTCGCTGTTCTTGTCCGACCGGGACGTGAAGGGGACGCCTCCCGACGGATTGAACAGCTGTTGCGACGGTTCGAAGAAAGTCATCATCGAACATTTCCCAGACCTGTTGTCCTGCCGGGGGAACTCACCAGGGAAGATCTCGGTCTTTCTCTGGTTCATCAGCGTTGGCTGAAGCACAATTGTGAACGCATCTTGCATTCGGGGGCATCTGTTTCCTTCAAGCCCGCCAAGTCGGACCCCGATAACGAGCCGTTCCGGACCAATGTGGAGGGGACGGAGCGTCTGGCTCGATTTGCGCTCAGTCTCGGGATTCGCGAATTCCACCAGATTTCATCCGCGTTTTCATGCGGAATTCGACACGGACTGGTGATGGAGACGGACGGGGACTGTTCGCAGGCCTTTTCCAATGATTACGAACTCAGCAAACGTCAGTCAGAAGATCTGCTTCAAGGAATCACCGACTGGCGCAGTCTGACCATCTATCGCCCCTCGATCGTCATCGATCCGACACCTGCATCACTTCCGATGGGAGACAGGACGATCTATCTGGCGTTCAGTGTCTATCAGCTTCTGTCTCAGCGAGTGGGGCTCCCCGACCCGCAGGAACTGTTACAGCAATTGGGGATGACCGGGGCGGAGCGAAAAAACATTGTTCCTGTCGACTGGGTCTCGCGAGTGACCGTGCAGATTCTTCGACGTCCGGAATTACACGGGCGAACGTATCACCTGACCCATTCAACCGGGACAACACTTCTGGAGATGCTGACGGCATTCCGGGATGTTCTTCTGGAACAGGGGTACCGTCCGCTGAAACGCCGGATTAACGATTCTGATTTCGGTGAACTTTCCGGGGTCGTCCATCAGTTTCTGGGGACCTTCGCCCCGTATTTTCGAGAGGACCCTCAGTTCGACCAGACCCAGATTCGGCAGGCCCTTGCCATCTGTGGCGAGCCTCTTTGTCCTGACGTCAACCGCGGAATGTTGCAGGAATTGGCCCGGCAACAGTTACGGCAGTCTAGTGGAGTCAACGCTGCCGGCACTGCCCGACAATCTGGCACTGCAAAACAATGCCGCGAGCCGGTGTGGGCAGCTTCGCTTCCTGACGAAATGGAATCTTCCGAAAGGGTGTCACAACTGGAAGAATCCGTCAGTGACACGAATTGGGCACTATCGTCACAACCGCATCTCCACCTGATTCTGACCGGACCGAACGGGGGGAGTTGGAATGTCTACTTCTCCAAGGATGGGAAGGTGAGATTGGAGCCGGGGGCCTCTGGGACGAGCACACTGTCCGTTTATTCGTCGTCACAGACCTGGAATCAGCTGCTGAATCGAGAAGTTTGCTTGCATGAGGTCATTCGGCAAGGAAGAGTACTTCTGGAAGTCGTGCCGGAAGAGAGAAAGTCTGGAGAGTGCCGGAACTGGAATGTTTCAGCGATCGAAGGATTGGAAGGAACAGTCGAGCGACTCATTAACATACTCAGGGAGGGAATCATCGGTCGAAAGGGAGTAGAAAAGGTGAGCCTCCATGGGACCTAATGTTGGGGCCATTGCTCCTCTGGCAGTCGTCGGTATGGACTGCAATCTGCCGGGAGCGGCCAATCTGGAACAATTCGAAGAACTACTTTTTGCGGGACGCAGTGGAGTTTCGGAACTTCCTCCGGCCCGGTTCGATCTCGATTTGTACTTTGATCCGCGGCGAGGTCAGGCGGGAAAGACCTACACCCGTCTCGGAGGAACAGTCCCTCCGACGCAGATCGATCTCAACTTTCTCGGACTCTCGGTTGAACAGGCCCGTCTGATCGACCCGGTCCATCTTCGATTTGCAGAAGTCGCATTGCGGGCGTGGCGGCGTGCCGGGTTCACCAGACAGGATCCCCGCTGGCAGAGAACCGGGGTGTTCGTCGGACATTCCGGCGCGACGCAAAACGGCGGCGGCCTCGATCTCGCGACGCAGATTGAAGAGGGTTTGGACTTCCTGAACGACCTCCCGGAATTTCTCGCATTGCCGGAGCGTAGTCGGCAGACGGTGATTGACACTGTAGCTGCCCGCATTCGTGCCTCCCGGCCCCGTCGCGTCCCCGGAGAAGTTCCCAATTATCAGGCCTACACGGCGGCTTCGCTTCCTGCTCAACTGCTGGGGCTGACAGGTCCACGCATCGTCTGTGATGCTGCCTGTGCCAGTTCGCTGTTTGCGATGCAGCAGGCAATGACAGCCATTCGGCTCGGTCGTATTGATGCTGCCATTGTCGGAGGAGCGACCACCAATGGGATCGACAACCTGATCCTCTTTTCACAGTCTCAGGCGTGCAGCGACAAAGGGTCCTGTCCTTTCGATCACTCCGCCAGCGGATTGATCAGCTCGGAAGGTTATGCAGCTGTCGTTGTCGTGCGAGAAGAACTGGCTCGGGAACTCGGTCTGCCGATTCTGGGACTGGTTTCCGGACTCGGAATTGCGTCGGATGGTCGCGGAAAATCGCTGTGGGCTCCCCGTGCGGAAGGGCAACAGTTGGCGATTCGACGGGCGTACCCCATCCATGACCCGCTCTGTATCGACTATCTCGAAGCCCATGCCACCAGTACGCAGCTGGGAGACGCCACCGAACTGATCGCGGTGCACAGCATTCGTTCATCCCCAGAATTTGCGACTCCTCAGATTCCGCTGAAGATCGGAAGTCTCAAATCGAATCTTGGACACACACTGGAAACGGCCGGGGTGGCCGGTCTGGTGAAGATCCTGCTGGCGATGCGCCGGGGGGAGATTCCGGAATCGTTGAATTTCCGTGTTCCGAACAAGAGCTTCCCATGGGAGGAAGCAACGATTCACGTTGTGGATCACAAACAGCCTTGGGTTCCGCGGCAACAATGGAAGCGTTCTGCTGTTAGTGCGTTTGGCATCGGCGGGCTGAATGCCCATCTGTTCGTGGAAGAGGCGACATCCGAAAAGCTGAAGTCTCTGTCGGCTTCTGCTTCAACATCAAAGGCCCCTGCCTCTCAGGAGCCGATCGCCATTGTGGGACGAGGCGTTATCTTGCCGGGGGCGCATCAGCTCGAACAGTTCCGCAAACTCCTGCAATCGCAGGCTTCGATGATTGGTCCTGCCCCGGAATCTCGGTGGCGTCGCGGGATTGGGGTGCGAGCCGGGCAACAGCCCGATTCGTTTTCGACCCCACATTCCTGCGGTGGATTCATTCATGACTACACATTCGACAGTCAGGCCTATCGGATTCCTCCCAAGCAGGTGAAGCAGGCCAATCCTCTCCAGATGATGCTTCTGGACGCGGTGACGCAGGCGGTCAAGGAGCTGGATCAGGGGGCGTGGAAGATTGACCGGCAGAAGGCCGGCGTGGTGATCGGGACCATCTTTAGTGGCGACTTCGGAAGTCAGTTACAGCTTGGCTTGCGGCTCCCTGAAATTGCTCGTGAGCTGACTCAGGAACTGACTCGTCAGGGCCTTACCCCACAGCAGATTGAAGAGATCCTCCAGAACTATCGGAAACGGGTTCTCGAAGCACGCCCGGCATTGCTGGATGAGACCGGCAGTTTCACCGCAAGTACTCTCGCATCGCGGATCGCCAAGACATTCGATCTGATGGGGGGGGCGTGTGCCATCGATGTGGATGATGCATCGGGACTGGCGGCTCTCAGTCTGGCAGTTGATCAACTCCGTTCCGGGAACTGGGAGCTGGCCATTTGCGGCGCTGCAGAACGCGCGATGGACCTGAGTAAATTCGAACAGCTCGATCTGACCGGGAAGCTCCTGCGGAGTGGTCGACCGGACGACCTTCCGGAAGACTGTGAACAGATTCTTCCCGGAGAAGGGGCTGTCATTCTGATGCTGGAACGGCTGAGCGTGGCACAGGCCGCCGGGCACCCGATCCTGGGCATCATTGAAGAGGTGGAATGTGTCTCGACTGCCTATGGACCTCTGGCCGGGACATCGGTTGAGAAACCGGATCGTGACCGCAGTCTGGTCCGTCAGGTTGGCTACCTCACGGGAGCACATTCACTGGTTCAACTGCTGAAGCAGACTGTGAAATGGGAAGAGTCTCCCGCTTCAGAAGGGGAGGAACGAGAGTCAACGCAGATTGGAAGCAGCACCATTGACGGGATGCTCTATCGGTTGACGTGTCGTCCTGCAGGGACCGTGAAGCCGAAATTGGCTTCATTGGCATCAAGTTCACACGAATCCCATCAGACCTCGGAACACCCATCGACAGAACGTTCCGTGATCAGTGTTCCCCCTTCTGATTCAAGTTCAAGTCGATATCCGCGCCGTACATCTATTACTGTCGAACGTCAGGTTGATTTTGTGAAGACCGAATATTCAGGGGCCAAGGCATTGCATTCGTCGAACCTTACAGACCGATCCGCACCTGCGAATCTCGGGGCCGGGCAGGAGTTCTGTCTGCATCGATTTCAGGGAACGCAACTTGTCGAACTCGTCCAGACGCTTGAGTCCGTCAGGCAGAATCCGCAGGGGGCATTTTCGAACAGGCGGCTATCGTTTGAAGCCAACGCTCCCTACCGGGCGACGTTGATTGCCCAGTCACCAGAGCAGCTTGCCGAGCGAGTTGGAAGTCTCCTGAAGCAGATCACTGAAAAATCGCGGACCTGTGGTGTCTTCGAAACCGAACGGGCCATTCTTTGGCGAGTTCAGGACGAGTCCCCTCGCGTGGTCTGGGCATTTCCGGGGCAGGGTTCTCAATACGCAGGCCGGCCGGCGGTCGTTGATGCAAGCCCGGTCGCACGAAACCTTCTGAATCGGCTGGATCAGACTCTGGAATCAATGGGGCTTGCTCCGCTGGGACCAACGTTGACTGCTCAATCCAGTCCTCCGATGGGAGACATCTGGTGGAATCAGCTGTGGGTTTTGGGCCTCAGCCTGGCACTCACAGAGGACCTCAAGTCGCACGGACTTCGTCCTGATCTGGTTCTCGGCCACAGCTTCGGAGAGTACTCTGCCCTCGTGGCTGCAGGAAGTCTGTCGCTTCCACAGGGACTCCGCATGGTAAAGGCCCGGGCCGATGCGGTTGCCATGACGGTTCGGGAGCCGGGGCAGCTGATCTCGGTTCGGGGAACACCACATGCGGTGGAAGCTGCGGTTCGCAAGTCGGGGATTGCTGTCACAATCACGCACTACAACGGGCCTCAGCAGACCGTGATTGCTGTCGCAAGTCATCAGGTGGATGAGGTCCGAAAGGCCCTCAATGCACAAAACTTTGCTTCTGTTCCCGTACCGGTTCCTGTTGCGTACCACACGAGCCGGCTTGCCGGTGCAGAACAGATTCTGAAAAGCAGTTTCTCGAGCGAGACGTTCCGCCCCGCGCGATGTGGGTTCCTTTCAACCTGTTCTGCCAGCTATCTGGCGGAACCTTCCGAGTTGCGTTCCGCCCTGATTCATCACCTCACCAATCCGGTTCTGTACGTTCCATCGATGGAACGGCTCCTTGCAGATGGTTACTCCATCTTCATTGAAGTCGGGCCGAACCAGATCCTCAGTCGATTGAATCAGGAGATTGCCGGGGACCGCGCTCTGGTCTTGAGTCTCGACCTCCCCGGGCGCGCTCATGAAGAACGTTTGTTGATGGTCAAGGCAGCCATCGAGATCGCCAGCAGTGATCGCGTGATCGAATCGTCCATTCCGGTTGCACGGACTCAAGCTGTCTCGTTGGAGCGGCCTGTCGAGAAGGCTTCCCCA
>CALLWY010000112.1 GCA_938015865.1 uncultured Planctomicrobium sp. | reverse complement strand
GCTGGCAGCGGGACTTTCCCGAAGGTGCGTGCGACTTCTGACCGAACAGGCTGCTGTGCGGGAGGAATTGGTCGAAGTGGCAGAGCGGTTTCGAAGTGAGACGGAGACGCTGTGCAACGATCTTCTGGCCTCTGTTCGTTCGACCGAAAGCTTCCCCGCTTTACCGTCACTGGCTGCGGGTGAATTGAGACAACGGGCGAATTCGCTTGTCTTGAGAATCACCCAGGCTGCACTGGCGGTCAGCAAGGGGGCCGGTTTTGTTCAGGGGCATCCGGCGGAACTGGCGGTGCGGGAATCGATGTTCTATCTGGTCTGGTCGTGCCCTGCTCCGGTCATTCACGGAATGCTGGAAGAGTTCTCCTGTGTCGCAGGTGGTCCGGAATAATTGAACCGGTCACGGAATGCTCTCTTCTCCGGGGCGTCTGACGACTGTTGTCGAGGAGATTGGAAACGACTCCACCAGCGTGGTGATTCGCTTGCTTTGACGAAAGCTGATGGAATTGTCCATCACCACGGTCATTTCCACGATCCGGTCGACTTTGCTTTCTTTCGGCAGACCGGTTTCCCGGTAAATGGTGCAGCTTCCGATGGTACTTCCACCGTTGACCGTCACGGAGACGCCGGTCCCACTCTCGATCGTACTTAACGTGGTGGAGGGGGTGATGGTGCCGCGAACATCGACGACCGCGAGATGGTCGGTCAGTTCCTTGAGTGTATAGATATTGTTCACATGCATTGGCACCGGACGGGAGATGTGATGTTGTCGCTCCCATGTATCGCCGGGAGCGGTTTTCTTGCCGTAAGGGAGCAGTCCAATGGCATTGTCAACGAAATTGGCAATCCCCGCTTCCCCGGAGCTGGCTTCGATCCCGATGGCGACTTCCTTTCGCTGATCAGGGGGAACATTTCTCAGGCACCGGTCAATAAACTCAGTGAGGCCTTCGACTTCCGCAATCTGATTGTCCTCGCCGATCCAGAATGAGAATCCGTCATTGACCATATCCCGATACGGGAGAAGACCGACAGGAAGATTGCTGTTCTCCTGTGTCGAGTCGAAATCCACCTGTTCGTCCCCGACCTCATGTCTGTATTTCACCCGACTGTATTTGACTCCGAGCCTCGTGCGGCCCTGCTCTTTCCCCAGAACGGAAATGGCCATCATCAGCTCCAGTTCTGAATGATTCCGTACCGGAGTCCCAGTGACCTGGGCCTGAATCAGCTCCTGTTGGACCACTTTTCTGAGCGGGAACTGCATCCCCGGTTCCAGATTCAGGCGGAGCTCAGCGGTCGGCATCTCCTCCAATTCAGCAGCTGCAGAGATTTGTCGGGATTCTTCTGTCAACCATGCGGGGAGTTCATCCTTGGCCTGTTCCTGAGTGCGGGAATTGCATCCCAACAACAGCAAGACTCCCAGACCGAACAGGATCGGGAATCGTCGTCCTGAATCTCTTCCCGGCATCATAGGCTCCTCCTGAGCCGTTCCTGTCACATGACTTCTCCAGTCGAAAGGCCCAACCTGATGCGGCCCGGACTGGTCCGCCCGTCAATCGAAACCGGCGGAAAAGCTGCGAACAGTAGCAGGAATTGCGGGAATTGATCCAGATGGAATTCGTGGGGGAATTTCTCCGTGGATCGGGGATGAGATATTCAGGGAATTGGGCGCGAGGGGATGGATTCCAGACCGGACAACGGGCGAATTGAATTCTTTAATCTTTTCGGAGAATTCCGATTTTCCCGCTGTTTTCTTCCGGCCAGGATGCGAACATGATTCTCAGATCGGGGATCGTTGATCCCACTTATCGTAATCTATCTGTTGATCTCTTCCGCTACGAGTGAGTTTCCCTATTCTCTGGTGATCGTTGCGCATTGGGCGCACGTCTGTCCGCCATCACGTCGAGAAACGAGCCAGCTGAACGCATGCCCCAGATCTTTCATCCGAGCATGAACACCATCGCTCGTGTGAGTATTTTCGGAGCCGCGTTTTTGGCCGCGAGCGCCGGCGCGTTGCTCTGGCTGCTTGTGCGGTCCCCCTACATGACTGAAGCCGGAGTGATTCGGTCTCAGCCGGTACCCTTTAGCCACCTGCATCACGTTGGGGATGTCGGGTTGGACTGCCGGTACTGTCATCAGTCTGTGGAAACTCACGCGTTTGCCGGAATTCCATCCACGGAAGTCTGTATGAACTGTCACTCCCAGCTCTGGGCAGACAGTGAAATGCTGGCTCCGGTTCGGGAAAGTTTCCGAACGAACAAGCCTCTGGAGTGGACCCGTGTGAACGACTCTCCAGACTATGTTTACTTTCACCATGGAATCCATGTCAGCAAGGGGATTGCCTGTGAGCGTTGTCACGGGCAAGTCGACAAGATGCCGCTGATGTGGCGTCAGCATTCGCTGCATATGGAATGGTGTCTGGATTGCCACCGCAACCCGGAGCAGAACGTCCGCCCGAAAGAGGATGTCTTCGCGATGGGCTGGAAGCGGACGCCGGAAACTCCCTCTGGAGCTGAACTGGTCGCAGCGCACCACATTCGCAGCGAAACGAACTGCTCGGTTTGCCATCGGTAACCGGTTCAGGTGCCCTTCCCGGCATCTGGAAAAACAATCAGGACTCCCTTCCGTCTCGTGACGTCTGAGCGGAACCGGGAGTGTGATACAGGAAGAGTCCAGGTCAACCAAGGACAGAACGTGAAGCCGCTGGTCAAACAGCCACTCGAATCGACAACCCCCCGCCAGAGACCTTGGCGCACACTCGAAGAGTATTCCAATGATCCGGAATTTCTCGAGCAGGTGCGGCGCGAGTACGCTCCCGGTGCGGAATGGTGGCTCGATGAGCCTTCCCGTCGAAGTTTCCTTAAGACGATGGGGGCCTCCTTCGCCCTCGCTGGTTTGACAGGTTGCGGAATTCAGCAACCCGAAGAGACCATCGTTCCCTATATCGAAACTCCGGAAAACATGATTCCGGGAGTTCCGCAGTATTATGCGACTGCGATGCCCCAGCTGGGAGGGGCAATTGGGTTGCTGGCCCTGAGCAATGATGGCCGCCCCACCAAGATTGAAGGAAACCCTGATCACCCCATCAGCCGGGGGGCGACAGACACGTATTCCCAGGCCAGCGTTCTGGGGCTGTATGATCCCCATCGCCTGCGGGTGGTTCAGCGAAATAACCGCATCAGTGACTGGCCGGAATTTCTTGCGGAATTCAATTCCCGCATTGAGATTCATTATGGCCGTCAGGGTGAGGGGCTCTGTCTTCTGACTGGCGAAGTTCTTTCGCCGACCCTGCGATCCCAGATCAAAAAGCTGCTGGAAACATTGCCGAAGGCGAAATGGTTCCAGTACGAGCCGGCAGCCAGCACAAGTTTCGCTCAGGCCTCCACTGCTGTCTTCGGACAGGTGGTGACGCCCAGCTACAACTTTGAAAATGCGGACATCATCTTCTCTGTTGCGGACAACTTCCTTGCGGAAGGACCTCAGCATGTCCGTTATGCCAGAGAGTTTGCTTCCCGTCGTCGCGTCGAGGCGGACGGAAAGGCAAATATGAACCGCCTGTATCAGGTGGAGACGACTCCGTCCATTACCGGAACCAAGGCGGATCACTGGCTTCGCCTTCCCCCCGCAGATGTCGCGGCCATTCTCGTTGGAGTCGCACGAAAACTGGGGGTCGAAGGGATCTCCGGGATCAATGTCAACGACTCTGCCATTGAAAAGCAGGCTCGCTGGGTCGAAGTGCTCAGCGACGACCTCAAGGCGGCTGGTTCCCGTGGACTGGTGGTTGTCGGGGCGACACAGCCTGCCCTG
>CALLWY010000111.1 GCA_938015865.1 uncultured Planctomicrobium sp. | reverse complement strand
TTCAATTGTTCTAGATATTCCTATCTCCCGATCGCCATATCTGTTAGGGAATTTTTCATCTCCCTTCCTCTCGCCCCGCTGATTTGGGAAGATGAGACTCTGTCGCAGAAGCCAACGGTGTGCGAACATCTGTTTGGGCGTCAGCGAATCCGGTTGTGCATCATGGCGAATTCAAGGGCTCGCCATGATGTCAGGAAGTGTCTTTCCCTTCTTCGATCTCAGGCAACAAACAATGCTGCTTCTAGTGATTCGGGCGATGTATATCGTGATCTGCGTGGGGGCCATCGCCACGTTCTGTTTCACGGAGACCAGTGCCCTCCCCGTAGCCATTCAAAACAACAGCGTGCTCGCCTTTGTGCTGATGTCGCTGCTGGCGATGTCCGTTCTTCTGGTGGATATCCTGATTCCGCGAAAACGAGTGGATATTGTTTCCGCGGTTTACTTCGGTCTGTTGATTGGGGCCCTTCTGGCGTACATGTTCAATCTGGCGTTCCGCCCGTTTTTCTCGACGCGGGAGCTGTTTGGTGACGAAGGGCATGCCTACTGGATGGCGTTTTCGTTAATGACCGTCCTGATCATGCCGTATCTGTGCATTACCTTTCTCCTTCAGACAAAAGACCAGTTTCGGCTGGTGATTCCGTATGTGGAGTTCTCACGGGAACTGAAAGGGGGGCGTCCACTGGTTCTGGATTCGAGTGCACTGATTGATGGCCGGATTGCCGACCTCGTTCTGACCAATATTGTCGATTCCGAATTTATTGTCCCGCAGTTCATCCTTCAGGAGGTGCAGGACATTGCTGATAGTCATGACAAGCTGCGAAGGGGGCGAGGACGACGCGGGCTGGATGTGCTCAAGCGATTGCAGCAAGACCCGAAGGTTGACATCAAGGTGCATGAGACCGATCTCAGCAGTACCAAAACCGTCGATCAGCGGCTGGTGGATGTGACCCGAGAACTCAACGGCCGGTTGGTGACCAACGATGTGAATCTGAACAAGCTCGCGAGTGTTCAGGGGGTGGATGTCGTCAATCTCAACGAAGTAGCGAATGCTCTGAAGCCCCGATTTATCCCTGGGGAGCATGTGCGGATTCGCATTATCAAAGAAGGGGAAGGTCCCGGTCAGGGAATTGGCTATCTCGACGATGGAACGATGGTAGTCGTAGAGCAAGGGACCCGCGAGATGGGGCGAGAGGTCGATACTGTCGTCACCAGCGTGCTGCAAAACAATGCGGGTCGAATGATCTTTTCCCGGCTGATCGATGGTCAGGTCGGACGCGACTCCTGAATCGAATCGCTTTTTGAAAACGGTCATTGTTTTCATCAGCCGGTCATCTCAGATGGCCGGCTGATTTTGTATCCCGTTCAAAGCCTGGTTCGGTAATTGATTCGCTGCAAACGCAGTTGGTATATGAAGATCCCGTCTGTTCACTGCTGGCTGCGGAACGTCTGAGCGCCCCTGAACAATGGGAAGAATGCCTTGAGGAGGGTGCAGTCAGCAGACGACGAAGCACTTGTCAGAGTGGGCCGGGTCGTCTTGAGAGAGCGCCGAAAGGCCTGCGAGGACGAAGCGTGCGTTCCCCAGAGATGGTAGAAAAGCAGCCTGGCAATCCTGGGCACGCGCAAAAAAGAAGTCGGAGTGACACGATTCGAACGTGCGACCTCCTGCTCCCAAAGCAGGCGCTCTAGCCAAGCTGAGCTACACTCCGAGGAAATTTCTCTGGTTCGGACGGCCGGATTGATTGTTTCCTTTGGACATCCGATGCCTGTTATTACAGGATTTTTGTCCCCAAGGCAATCCGAAGTGCTTTCTGAGAAAGCTCTCTGTCGAACAGGCGTGGGAAGGTAACAGATATCGGCATTTGTGCAAAGCCAAGTGATCGGTTTCTCTAATTTTAATGAATGGGAGAATTCGATCCGTCCAATGTCTGCCGATATCGGTGTTTCCTGATGTGTTTCTGGTCCTTTTGCTGAATTCTGGCGTCCCTCATTTCGGTTGGGATCGCGAAGTGCAGGCGAACCGTTTTCGGATCAGGCGGCTGCCGAATCCTTCTTGGGTGCGGGGGGCTTGATCGGTTTGGTCTTCGACCCTGCCCGTGCCTTCAGATCGAACAGGCCGAAGATTTCACTGGCTGTCAGGCTCAATGATGTGTTTTCGTTATCTGGGTCACCGAGAACACGGTGGAAGAGTTCTCGCTTCTCCCGGAGGACCAGATCGATCCGTTCTTCAATGGTGTCTTTGCAGATCAACCGGCTGACGATGACCTGAGACTTCTGGCCAATTCGATGAGCCCGGTTGATTGCCTGATCCTCAATCGCGGGATTCCACCATCGATCGAACAGGAAAACGTACCCGGCGAATTGAAGGTTCAGGCCGACGGCCCCTGTCCCATAGCTCATCAGAATGAGATGCTTGTCCGGGTTGTTTTTGAACTCAGCGAGGATCGGCTCCCGTTTGGCTGTGGGGATTCCACCATGATATTTCAAGCAGCCAAATTGCTGGGTCCGTTCTTCGAGCCAGTCGAGTGTTTTCGTCCACTGGCTGAAGAGGATCGCTTTTCCTCCCGAAGCGGAAATCTCTTCCATGTCTGCAATCAATCGGTCGAGCTTGGATGACTCTCCAGTAACGACATCGACATTGCAGATCTGCTTGAGTCGAAGCACCAGTTCGAAGACATGCTGAACGGTGATTGAGTCTCCCATTGCATTCAGCTGAATGACTCCCTCTTTCTCTGCAATCTGATAGGCCGCCCGTTGTGCGGGACTCAGGTCGATGATTTCGTCCCGATCCAGTCGCGGTGGCATATCCTTCATCACCAGGTCTTTTGTGCGGCGAAGGATGAATTCCTCGCTGAGTTTGGAGAGCTGGCGAACATCGGGGGAGGAGTCCTTGGGAATCACTCCCATGAATTCGAACAGAGAGATCAACTCCTCGGCCCTGTTTTCAATAGGGGTCCCGGTAAGGCAGAGGCTTCGGTTGCGGGGGATGCTGTGAATCACCTTCGAGGTGCTGGAGCCTCGATTCTTGATTCGCTGCGCCTCATCGAGCACAACGAGATCGAAGTAGGGGAGCTGGTCCTGTGGCATCGCCTGAAAGTCACGGACGACAAGCTCGTAGTTCGCCAGCAACACTGCTGCCCCCGGCATGTTCCAGATCATGTTGCGGCGGGCGCCGTCCCCTTCCACGGTGTTCACTGGAATTTCTTCTGCCCAGAATTTGAGTTCCCGTTGCCAGTTGGGAATCAGCGGTTTCGGGCAGACAAGAAGGACTCGACGCACTTTCCCAGCCCGCAGAAGCAGACGGAGTGCGGTGATTGTCTGCATCGTTTTCCCAAGGCCCATTTCATCCGCCAGCAGTGCAGCATCCTGGGAAAACAGCCACGCGATCCCTTCGTACTGATATGGGAATGGTTCGAAGGGCATGACGAGTTCCTGTCCCTTGAGCCATGACTCTAATGGTGGCTGCAGGACGTAGAACAATCGGTCCTCAATCGACAGAGCATCTTTGGGAGGCTTGATCCGTGTCGATTTTCGAGGGGGCTGATCGGGATTCGGCTCACGGGGAGGGGGAGGGGCGATCGATCGAGTTTCTTCGTTCTTTTCCGGCTTTGGCGGGAGAAATTCGATCCCTGCGGGGAACGGGAACCCAATCGTCTTGATCCGGGGCCAGAATGGCTTCCAGCGTGGGACGAAGCCAGCGCGTCCCAGCAGGCTGGCGGATTGCGTTGACGGTGTGGACAGACGCTTCAACGCACTGTTCATCCCCGTCACATGAAGATCGGGGGGACGGATTTCGCAAACTGAATGGGCGTCTGGAGCAGCTTCCAGGTCCAGACGCCAGGAATTCGGGTCAATCTGCTGGAAGTGTGGAGGGAGATTCTCTTTGTCTCCGTCTGTATTCAGGGGGGAGAGTGAATTGAAGGGCAAGTGGCGTGGATCGTCAGAATTCATGTCCATCCCTGATGACGTCACGTGGAGGCATGTCCTGTGAGGTTTGCGGTCCGTGCAAAAATCTCTCACTTCGGAGCGAAGTCGTCACGAGGCAGCTATGCAACTGCTCCGGCCCGTAAGGTTTCCTTTA
Source organism: uncultured Planctomicrobium sp. (assembly GCA_938015865.1). Lineage (GTDB taxonomy): Bacteria > Planctomycetota > Planctomycetia > Planctomycetales > Planctomycetaceae > Planctomicrobium. The sequence goes on along the minus strand of CALLWY010000111.1, from coordinate 5,814 downwards.
ACGCATCTCCCACCCGGTCAAGCGGCTCTTTCATGTCGATATCGGCAGCGAGCTTTGACTGCAGCGGTGTCAGTGTGGAAAGGTCTTCCGGGTATTCCAAATGCAACTGAAACTTCTGCCGCCCCAGCTGAATCAATGACCCATCAGGAAGGCTTTCCATCTGTGAGGGAAACTCCAGAAGACAGGCGATGGGGACATCGATCTGGCGTCGCAATTCCAGAAGATTTGTCTGCTGGACCACGATGAGATGCGGTTTCACGCCGAGCCGTTCATAGAGCGTTTTTCCGATCAGTTCCGCACAGATAAATGGCTCCAGTGTGGGGCCATATAGAATTTCCTGAGTGCGGTTCGGTCGGACGGGGGTTGTGCACTGAAACTCGAGGGGTCTCCCCATGAGGTTGGTGACAAGAATCCCACCAATGTACCCCTGATCTGTCAGGGCTACGCGCAGAAAACCGAAGTGAAATCGATTCGAAGTCGCCGACTGCGTCATGAAGCATTCATCCCGTTGCATTGGTTCGGCACCACTCCGTCAGTGCCGTCCACTGCCAATCATCGTCCGTAGGCCGGCAGGACTTGAATGCACAAGTTCCGATTGAGAGGTGTTTGGGGTTGCTGCAAGTTCTTGGATGGTATTGTGATGCAGAGATTTATTGCTGGCGTTGATTCCTGCCTGTGAGCCGATCGTGCAGGTCGTTCGGATTGTGCCAGTGGGAGCAGATATTTCTGTCAATGACCGAAGGTCTCGCTCAAGATTCTTAAGAAGTGTTGGGAGATTGGGAGAGACTCCACGCTTGCTGACCATCAAAAAACGATCAGGAAATGGCTTTCCTGATCGTTGAAGAGTTGATGAGTTTGCGACACGGAAAGGTCGCTTTATCCGGCCAAAGCGGAAAGTTCTGCCGTGGCCTGATCCTTTGTCTCGTAATACGGCCACAACTTGAACAGGCTCATGTTCTGCAAGACCTGCAACATCTGCGGGCTGGCGGAGCAGATACAGGCTTTCCCTTGACGGGTGCGTGTTTCTCGCAGCAGAGAGACCAGTGCCCCGATGAACTCAGACCCAAAATAGCTCATCTGAGACAAATCTATAATCAGGTTACGAATTTCCGGTGAGGTCAGTCTGGCCCGGACTGCATTCGTTTCCAGGTGCAGATCCTGATATCGGAATGCACTTCCCTCCCCTTGAGGAGTCACGATCAACGTTTTGTCGAGCTGATTGACCTGAAAAATTTTGAGGTGTTGCATAGCAGAAATTGTCCCGGTCCAATTGCCAGGCACAGTGAATCGAATCCCGTGCAGAAAGGTGAATGAAGACTGGGGCCGTCCAGATGATGACGTCTCATCGCGTTTATCAGAACGCGAAGGCTGAATGAAATTTATCGTTTCTTAAAAGTAATCGATACTGAATTTTCTGATCTGTCGGAAAATTGCCGTGTTCTCTCGCAAATCCAGGTCCGTTTGCGGGAGCTATTCAGAAAACATCCCTTCAGCTGTAAGAAAATTGCAGGGTTTCACTGAATATCGAAGAATTCAGTCAACTTCCTGAGCCAGAAGCGCCAGTCGTTCTGTCGCTTCCGAAGCAGATTCTGCCGGATGTTCGCAATGCCCTTGCTGGCAGATATAAAGTCGCACACGCTGCGATTCTGTTTTCCCCTGCATAAGTTCCTTCAGCGCCTCTGGGATGGGATGACCTGTCCGGGATGGGATCACAACCTTTCTGGGAAGGAAAGGCTTCCAGACTTCATTTTTAATCTGATGCGATTCTTCATCATTCTGGTCGATGTAAACCAGTTCGCATCCCGGTCCTAACATGAAGTCGAGTGCCAGCAGCGATTGCCCGGCTGCCCGGGGATGTTCCGACATCAGGGCTGAGAGTGAGGCCAGCGTCATGATCGCTTCCTCTTCCAGATCGCGACGGCCGGTCATTCGGGCCAGCTTTGCTAGTGCTGTCGCCATCATCCCGTTTCCAGACGGTGTGGCATTATCCTGAGAGTCCTTGATTCGAGCGATGAGCTGTTCGTGATCGTTCGCTGTATAGAAAAATCCGCCACCGTCATCCCGAAAATGTTCGAATGCCTGCTGAGTCAGTTCCAGTGCGGATTCCAGATGGGATTCTACTCCTGTGACCTGAAACAGCTCGACGAGTCCATCGATCAGGCAAGCATAGTCATCCAGATAGGCCTGAAACCGTGCCTCTCCTCCCTGAAAGGAGTGCCGCAGTCGTCCAGCATCGTCTCTCAGGCGGGTCAACAGAAATTGGACGGCCTTTTCTGCTGCCGCGCAATAACGGGGCTCATCCAGGACGCCGGCCGCCATTGCCAATGCTGAAATCATCATCCCATTCCAGCTGCATAGGATTTTTTCATCTCTGCCGGGATGGATTCGTCGCGATCGTGCTGACAGCAGTTTCTCGCGGCAGCGGTGGAGTGTGGCTTCCAGTTCCGGGAGTGGAATGGCAAGGTGTTCTGCCATTTCTGGAATGGATCGTGGGACGTTGAGGATGTTGTGTCCTTCCCAGTTCCCGCGAGCGGAGACATCGTAGACGGCATTGAAAATTTCTGCGTCGTCTCGTCCAAGGACGCCGACAATTTCCGCTTCGCTCCAGACGAAAAACTTCCCTTCCACCCCTTCACTGTCTGCATCCTGAGTGCTGTAGAAGCCCCCCTCGGGTGAGGTCATTTCCCGAAGAACGTAGTCCAGCGTCTCCCGTGCTACACGTGCGAAGAGGGGTTCTCGTGTGATCTGAAACATCTCCAGATAGGCAGGGACCAGCAATGCATTGTCGTACAGCATCTTTTCAAAATGCGGGACCAGCCAGTAAGCATCCGTGGAGTACCGGTGAAAGCCGCCGCCGAGTTGATCGTAAATCCCTCCCTGAGCCATTTTGGTCAGGGTGAATCGGGCAGTTTCCAGTGCAGTCTTCGCTTCGCGGGACTCAAACCGTTGCCAGGCCCGCATGAGGACCCGCAGATCCATCGGGTGAGGAAACTTGGGAGCTACTCCGAATCCTCCGTTCTTCCGGTCGGCGGAACCGATGAGTTCCATCATCGCTTTCTGCAATGTCTCTTCGCTGAGTGGGACGTTTTCGAAAATCGGGGCTGCCAGGTCCTGAATCGCGACGGAGAGTTGCTGTGCACTCGATTCGACTTCGTCCCGTTTGTGCTTCCAGTAGTCCGTCAACTTCAGCAAAATGTCCTTGAACCCCGGCATCCCCATACGGGAAACAGGCGGCCAATAGGTTCCCCCGTAGAAAGGGTGACCATCAGGAGTCATAAAGACAGACATCGGCCAGCCGCCCCTACGGGTGATGAGTTGCACGGCTGACATATAGATCTGATCCAGATCGGGACGTTCCTCGCGGTCGACCTTGATCGAGACGAAATTCTGATTGAGGATCTCCGCGATCTCTTCGTTTTCAAAGCTCTCCCGTTCCATGACGTGGCACCAGTGACAGGCACTGTAACCGATGGAGAGGAAGATGGGTTTGTCTTCCCGACGCGCCTTGTCAAAGGCCTCCTCGTTCCAGGGAAACCAGTCGACTGGGTTGCTCGCATGTTGCAGCAGGTAAGGACTCGACTCGTGAGCCAATCGATTCCGTGATTGTCCGGGAGATGAAGAGTGGCTCATGAGATCCCTTCCGATCGTGATCCGTTTTCGTGAGTGGTGTCCAGTAGAGAGTGTCTTTGGCTCCATCCTAGCGGAACGAATCCGTCTGGAGAGGGAAACTTGCAGGTTCCTTGAGAATGAAGCCAAATTCTCCCGAAAAAAATCAGCCACGCCGTAGAAACTGCGGCGTGGCTGATTGAAATACAAGATTGTGATGTGATCAACGTTTCGGAGCAGATGACCTCCGCTGGGAGAATGCTCCCCCCTGCACTCCCCTCTTCTCCTGAAAGTTGATCAGGTGACAGCGGTCGGGAAAGAGACGCTGTTACTTTGCTGAAGACTGAGAGGGGATGTGAATATTGGCGGAGGTGTAGTTCCCGATCCCATGTTCCCGAAGAAGTCCTGGTCGATCTGTGGTAATTCCCAGAACGCCCATCGCTGCGATTCGTTCCGCTTCGGCGGGATCATTGACGGTCCAGACGTAGACGGGAATCCCCTCATCGTGGATTGCCTTGACGAATTCAGGAGTGATCCTGGCGGTCTTTCCGCCGATATCGACTCCATGGGTCTTGATCTTCTTCGCTGTGGAGATCACCCAGTTTACGTCCACCAGATTTTTGTTCTTGTCTTCCATTGAGAGAACCCAGTATGCCTGAATTTCCGGGATCTCTTTAACGGTTCGCTCAATGACTTGCTGATTGAAGCTGATGACGGCCGTCTGCGCGGCAGGACGATTCGCCGCTTTCAGGACACGCTTCAGTTCCGGGACGATTTCCGGTCCGCTCTTGATCTCGATAAACAGCCGCTTCCCGTCGGGAATGTTTTTCACGACATCTTCCAGAAGCGGGGGGGTGATCCCTTTGAACTTCGGGTCCTTCCATGCCCCGACATCCAGCCCTTTCAATTCGTCCCAAGTCATACTCTCGACCGGGGTGTCCGGTCCCCCATAGCGTTTGGGGGTCCTGTCGTGCATCAGCACAATTTTGCCATCTTTGGTCAGATAGACATCAATTTCGACCGCATCGGCCTTTTGTTCCCAAGCCAGGTTGACTGATGCCAGCGTGTTTTCTGGAGCATCATATGAGGCCCCTCTGTGTGCGACGATTTCTGTCGCGAAAGAAATGGATGTTGCTCCAGCAACGGGAAGTACAGTCAGGATGGACCAGAACGCCCATCGGGTCAGAGTGTTTTTTAACATACTGTCGCTCATGAAGTTGTGTCACCATCGGGCGGAAGATCCATTTTGGATTGCTGCCGCATGTCAGGGACCAGTCTCGATGAAAACGGGGACGCGAACGCGCGAAGTTGTTTTATTCTGAATATCAATGCTATCAATTTCGTTGATGGAATGCGATCTCAGAGGGGTGAATTCCTCGTTGCATCGCGAGCGACACCGGAATTGCCTCGAGCAGTCACCAAAGGTGGGGTCGCTCCCCAATGCATACAACGTAGCCCCTAGTTCTTCGCCCCATGTGTCGTGGGTCAGTTCCGTCCGTTTCGGTTCACAGTAAGATCGAATCGGCATCCGGCCCACTGACCGAAGTTCTCTTCTACCTTGACGGTGAGTGCTGTGAGATTGTCCGTCTCGAGATGTTTGAGAAGTTGCTCCCCGAGCCATTGAGCGAGCAGCTCTACAGTTGTCTGCTCAATCGGAAGGAGAGCGCATTCCTCTTTGGGAAAGACCCAGCGGCGCTCTTCGTAGCGAACCTCCACTTCATCATCCGCAACGGCCAGAAGGATACGCGGGTGTCGTGTAGGGAGCAGCATTCGGTGATCCAGTGCATCGCAATGCTTCTGCAGGGTGTCGCGCAAGGCGATGAAGTCGAACACGAAGCCATTTTCATCCAGAACTCCTTCAACCTGTGCGGCGACCCGGAAGTTATGACCGTGAATCCGTTCACAGAAGTCGCCGATGGTGATGAAGTGGCCTGCTGAAAAGACAAGGTGATCCTTGGTGACATCGACAGTAAACGTTCGCTGGGGCATGGAAAGTTCAGGTGTGTTAGATGCAGCGGAGGTTCAGGACGAAGAACGCTGAAGGGGTATTGTGCGATGAATACTCAATGAAGAGCAATCGTCCTCAGATGTGACTGGACGGATCGACGACTCTCCTTGTGGAAGTAGTTGCATTAGAACGAAGCCGGCATGGCAGGATTGGGGCTAATGGAGATCTCCTCCGGGGGGTGCCAGAGTCCATCCCGAATC
>CALLWY010000110.1 GCA_938015865.1 uncultured Planctomicrobium sp. | reverse complement strand
CACGGAGCTGTTCCGCATCCCTCCCGGTGAACTCGACGAACTGCTGACGGCCGCTCGCGTCCCGGCACTGGAGCGGTCTCCACAGGAAGCTGCCCGCGTCCGCGAACAGTTTCGTCAGATCTCACAGATGAGCCGTGGGCAGATGATTGAACATCTCCTTTCGTACGATGAGCTGCGAAAGCGATGCGACATCTGGGAACTGCACATCGACGACAAGGGTTTTGCGACCATTTCATTCGGCCAGAAGTCTACCCGGCTCCGAATTCCGACGCTGATCAATGATGACGTCAATGTCGATGCACTGGTGGACAATCTCTATTCCTGGTACCGGGCACTTCCGCAGCCCAAAAATCTGGTTGTTCTCCTGCTGACATGTGAACGGGGGACACGGATTTCTGTAATGGATGCGGTACGGAAAGCGCTCCCCATTCTGATGCAGCGAATGCAGGCGGATCATTTCGGGCAAATCCGGTTCGAATACGCCGATCTCGGATTCCGACTGCATTAGCCTGCGAACTTCTCCTACCGGTTTCAGAAAAAAAGAGTCGCCCGACTGACAATCGGTGATTTAGAATCGAAGTATCGTTCACAACAGCCCCATCCGCCGGACCGCTGATCCCAACTTCAGGTACGTTCTCATGAAAACCCGAAACGTTTTTGCCGGTGCCGTTGTCGGAGCCCTTGCCTTGGGACTCTGGCTGGGAAGCATGTGGAAAGGCTTGGGATGGGGGGGAGCCGGAACCGGATTCGGAACATCCAGCCAGACTGAAACAGGAACGGACTCCGTCACTGATGAAGGAGTCCATGTCAGTGCCGCTCTGTCATCAGGCGATTCTCTCGCGCAGGAAGCACGGCCGGTCGAGTCCGATTTCCCGACCGACATGCTGACCATTGCCATTTATGGAAACGAATACCGTATGGTCGATGAATCCGCTCCGAAGTCGGGAATGGTGATGACGCTCCCCGAAATCAGTCAGCGGGTCCGGAAGATGACCGGGACTCTGGAAGGAATCCGCGTCCGTATCCTGAAAGGGAAAACAGCACAGGAAGGAGCACGGGCAGACCTGCTGAAGACACTTGAGGAAAGCGGGGTCAAGCAGGAAGAGATTCAGGAACGTGCGGAATTTATTGATTAAGCATGGCGTTCCGGGGTCATGATCATCGCCCGCTGATTCATGCAGGGATCTGTGTCTGAAGGACAAACCGGGAGTCAGGGAGTTTTCAGAAATCCCCCCCTCTCCAGATGGAATTGTGAACGTGTCTTACCACTCACGGGAAAAACAGGAGGCGGACCGGGAACTCCTTTCAATGCCCTGAAGTCTTCCCGACCTGCAAGCCGATGCGAACAATAGACCTTGTCGCGTCAGGTCCATTCTTGCAGAGCGACTCTTTCTGTCGGGCAGTTCGGAAACAGGTTTCAATTCGTTGCAAACCCTCATTGAATCAAACGTCGTGGTCTCCCGTACACCAAACGAGCGGAACGCAGATTCAGAGCTGGACGCTCTGCGGTCTCGGGTTGCAGAACTCGAACAGCAGTTGCTGCAATCGCAGAAACTCTCGTCCGTTGGGGAACTTGCCTCGTCATTGACGCACGAGTTCAACAATATCCTGACCACGGTGATCAACTATGCCAAGCTGGGTCTGCGTCATCAGGATCAGGCCAACCGTGACAAGGCCTTTGACAAGATTCTGAGTGCCAGCCAGCGGGCCGCCAAACTGACTACCGGCCTGCTCTCCTACGTTCGTGCCCGGGACACCCGACGGGAACCAAACAGCCTTGCCCGACTGGTCAAGGATATTCTGGTTCTGGTCGACAAGGATCTGCATGTCCATCGGATTCATCTTGATTTGAAGGTCGAAGGGGCCCCATATGCCTCGGTGAATCCGGGCGAAGTCCAGCAGGTCCTTCTGAATCTGATTGTCAACGCCCGTCAGGCAATGCAGCCCGGAGGAACCCTCACAGTCATTGTCTCCGAGGATACGCAGAACGGCTGGTCTGAGATCTCTATTCAGGATACGGGAGTGGGGATTCCTGCCGAAAAGCTCCCCCACATCTTTACCCGATTCTTCACCACCAAAACGGCGGATCAGCACGGACAGGGGGGCACCGGTCTGGGACTGGCCCTGTGTAAAAACATCATGGATGCTCACGGGGGACGAATCCGGGTCGAAAGTGCCGTCGGACGGGGAACGCGTTTCACCCTGAAATTCCCATCAGTGAAGCGTCCTGATCTCTCGACAGCGTGCGGCCTCAGCCCGGAAAACGTACAATCCCGCGATGCAACACCGGCAGAGACGACTCCCCGCTGAGACTCCCTGGCAACTGACCATTCTCGTCATTGCCTTTGCTCTTCGATGCGTTGCACTCCATCACTTCTGGGGCGATCTGAATACTGATCCCGATATCTATCTGGGATTGGCTCGACAGATGGCCAGTGGAAAGGGCTTTTCAGAAGTCGGTGGAGAGGCCCCGACCGCTTTTCGGCCTCCGCTATACCCCCTTCTTCTCACCCCGGTCTGCGGCGAGGATCAACAGTGGGGCCGGGCGGCCCTGCACTTAATCCTGTCCACAATCACGTTTCTGGGAATCTGGAGAATTGGGAGAAACCTTTCGCTCACTCCGGTTCAACTGGGGCTGGCAAGCCTTCTCTACGCATTCGATCCGCTTTCCGTGCGTTATGTCGCACTTCCGATGACGGAGACCGTCTGTGCGACACTGGTGACGCTGCTGCTGGTCTGTCTGACGGAATCCTCCTCTGGCCGCAGTTCGTCCTTGTTGACCGGGCTTGCCTTTGGACTCGCTGTCCTGTCCCGTCCGACGTTCTGGATTTTCGGGATCGTTTACTTCCCGATCTGGCTCTGGACCGAGTCGAAATCGCTCCGCGCCGATCCCACTTCTGGCAGCCCCGGGCATTCCCTGATTCCACGAATTGGATACGCGAGCATTGGAATACTGGTCTGTGTCCTTCCGTGGGTGATTCGAAATGCCATCGTCATGAAGTCACCGATCGTGATGACGACTCACGGCGGGTACACACTTCTGCTCGGGAACAACGAGGCGTTTTATCGGGAGGTCGTCAACCAGCCTTGGGGAACCATCTGGGATGGGACCCACGGACCGGGACAGGAGGTCTGGTATCAGCAAGTCAAACAGGAAGCCGAACAGGAGGGAATTACCGGCGAAATCGCCATGGATCGATGGATGGCGAAAAAGGCCCAAAAAGCGATCCTCGAACATCCGGTCGATTTTCTGAAGGCCTGTTTCCTTAAATTTTGCTGGTTCTGGAACCTCGGCCCGCAGGCTCAGGGACCGGAGGCCCATTCACTCCCACCAGCCCTCCTGTGGGCCATTCGGAGTGGATACCTTCTGTTCTGGTCCCTTGGAGTGATCGGACTCCTGAAATGCCTGCAGGCTCTCTGGAGGAAGGTCCCCAACGCCCGCCTCTGGCTCGCCCCCATCATCATGATTGGATCACTGAGTTTTGCGCATCTGGTGTACTGGAGCGACGCCCGGATGCGGACCCCTGTGACCCCCGCCATCGCTCTTATTGCCGCCAATTCTCTCGCATTCTGGCCCCGAAAAACGGCGTCTCACCATTAACCGGCAATTGACACTAACCGGCAATTAATGAGGAACGAACGACAGGGTCGGCCTTAGTTGAGATCTGATATTGCGGTTCTGTTGTTGCCCATAAATCAGCAACCTGATCAGCGGAGGTTGCCCGCTCTTGAACGGATTTCAGTCCGTCATCGTTTTTGAAGTGAAATTTCATCCAGATGAGAGCGAATTCGCCAACAAATCAGGTTCGGTTGAAGTAAAACTTAACGGTTGTACTGACCAACATCATTTTGCTGGATGCAACTGCAATGACGTTTCGATCTGATAAGAGTGATCCAGCGGTGCGTCGACAGTGAGGCTGTGGGCAAGTCCGCATTCCGGAATCAGTCAGAATGACAGGAAATGCCGGTGTACGAAGACTTTTTTGGACTTCAGCAACGTCCTTTCAATTCGGCCCCCTCCGCCAGTGACTTTGTTGCGATTGCCCCGCTCCAGGATGCACTCGATTCGCTGGTCCACTGTATCACACAATCCCGTGGGATCGCTGTTCTCACATCGGCAGCGGGTCATGGGAAAACCATGCTTTGCAAGCGGCTGTCTCAACTCCTCTCCCAGAACTACCGGACCATTCATCTGCATGCCGGGACGGCAGACAACCGACTGGGTCTGCTTCAGGCGGTCCTCTTTGAAATGAACATGGGTTATGTCGGCCTGAGTGAGCAGGAGGCACGCCTTAAGCTGTTGCAGGCCGCCCGCGACCTTCGCCCGGAGCGGCGCGGAATGCTCCTGATCATCGATGACGCTGAGCGTCTCCCCCCGCGACTTCTGGAAGAACTCCGCACCCTTTCCGAATACGCTCCGGATGGAGAAAACCTGATCAATGTCGTCGTGTGCGGAACATTTGAGCTGGAAGAAATCCTCGCGGACCCCGCACTTAGTTCATTCAATCAGCGAATCGGTTTGCAGCTCTGTCTGTCTCCCCTCTCGCTGGAAGACTCTGCCCGGTATATCAGCGAGCGGCTCAAGGCCTGCGGTGCCGCCAATATTCTGGAAATCATCGATGAAGAAGCGCTGGAATCCGTCTGCCGGGTCAGTGATGGCAATATGCGCTGTCTGAACCAGCTCATGGACCAGTCCTGCCTGCTGGCCTTCGCCAACGCCCAGCGTCCCATCAATCTGAACACGGTCCGAGGGGCATTGAAGAGTCTGAAGGATCTTCCTCTCCGTTGGAACGACCTCCCGGAAGAAGAGCCTGTCATCACCTCCGCAGACGATTGGCTTGCAGATTTGCACGAGGAAGCCGAACTCCACATCCGCCCGAGCCAGATTGTCCCGATTCCGCCGACGGAACTCGAAACCGACGAATTTCCCATTCCCGAATTTCTGAGAGCATCCTCTGGCGAAGAGCAGGCGGAAACCCAGTCTGACACGCTCCCCATTCAATCTGAAACAGTGCAAGAAAAAGCTTCAACCCAGTCAGTTCCCACAGAAATCCCCGAGTTTGCCGTCTATGAAATCGGGGCCGGCATCAGCGAAGAAACCAGTTCTCTGGAAACAACCTCAATGGACTCGCCTTCTGAGCGTCATAGTGATGATTCCGAGTCGGTCCATGTGTTTGAGTTTCCTCAAGTGAAGTACGAAGGCGTCACCGGTTCTACAACGAGTGACGAACTCAATATGGTCGAAATTCCGGTGGTCGATCGTTACACATTGTTGGATCGTCTCTACGAGCTGCCGGACGACCGCCGCCACACCGTAAATCTCTCTTCTCTCGATGAAATTCCAGTGAGCGAGACTCGCAGTGCTCCCAGTCACGTCGAGTTTCCTCGGGAAGGTGGAATTCCGGAAAGTGAACTTCTGGAACTGGTTCAATCTATTCGCAATGACATTCGCCAGCTGAGATCGGAACATCATGAGCAGCATCAGCAGCATGACTTCCGGGGTCCCTTCCAGAGTCAGACTCTCCTGACCCCGCAGGCTGTTGCCTCCAAGCGTGCCACGGAAACGAAGCTCGACGAAGAGACGGAAGCCCAGAAGCCCCCGCGCCGGTTCGAGCAGCTCTTCACGCGATTGCGTCTGCGCCGCCGGAAGGCCGAGTCGGAACAGCAGTCAAATGACTGACGGATTCCTCTCACGAATCCCGCCGACTTGTCTCGATGACATGACAGAACCTCTGTCTCTACCACAGGTTATTTCACAAACAGACGCTCGATTCCGCAATTCCTTCGCCTGAGGAATTCCGTCGGCAGCGGCGCACACCCACATTGACCTGTTTGGCAAAATTCGCATATACCCCGCGATAAACGGCAAATTCTGCGGTGGTGGACGACACATTCCCCGCTGCAGGATGCTCTGGATCGGGGGATTGCACCGATGCAACTCCTTCGGCCCAGTCCGATCACTTTGCATCTCCGTGCATTGCCATGTCCCAGAGAAAATTAACCGTCGTACAAGCAATTCCCTTCCTGGAATCAGGAGGAGTTGAGCGAGGTGCGCTCGAAGTTAATCAGGCGCTTGTCCAGCGAGGGCACCGCTCAATCGTGATCTCGGGCGGTGGTCGACTGGTCCAGAAACTGATTCAGGACGGGGGTGAACATGTTCAGTGGACCATTGGCAAAAAAAATCCACTGGCACTGAAGTGGGTCTGGAAGATGCGGAATTTTCTGATCGACCAGAAGGTCGATATCCTCCACGCCCGTTCTCGCGTTCCCGCATGGGTTTCATTTCTTGCCTGGAAAAGTATTCCCGCCCGGCATCGCCCCCATTTCGTCACAACGGCACACGGCCTTTATTCGGTCAATCGTTACAGCGAAGTGATGACCTATGGAGAACGGGTCATTTCCGTCTCTGAGGCAGTCGACAAATACCTGAGAACCCAATACCCGAGACTCGACCCCTCCAGAATCACCTTGATTCCGCGCGGGATCGATCCAGCGGAGTTCCCCCGCGGTTATCAGCCTTCGCCAGAATGGCTCGAAGAATGGTACCGAACATTTCCGCAGCTTCTCGGGCAACCCGTCATCTCCCTGATTGGTCGTCTGACACGGATCAAGGGACACTCAGAATACATTGAAATTGTCCGACGGCTGCGTGAAGTTGTCCCTGAGGTTCAGGCACTGATCGTCGGGGGAGAGGACCCGCGTCGAAAGGCTTATGCCGCCGAGATCCGGGCCCGTATTCAGGAACTCGGCCTTGAAAACTGCATTACGATGGTCGGTCATCGTTCAGATATACGCGATATTTACGCAGTTTCGAACGTCACGCTGTCCTTGTGTGCGCACCCACCGGAAGCCTTCGGTCGCAGCACCATCGAAGCATTGAGTATCGGAACTCCGGTTGTGGGATGGGACAGCGGAGGAACGAGCGAACTGCTCCGATGCATTTTCCCGCAGGGGCTGGTTCCCCCCGGAGACATCGATGGGGCTGTGGAGAGAATTGCAGAAATACTTCAGAACGGGGCGGAACTGGCGAGCGACCACCCTTATCTGAAACAAAACATGCTCG
>CALLWY010000109.1 GCA_938015865.1 uncultured Planctomicrobium sp. | reverse complement strand
CATCCCGGGCCAGCTCGAGCAGATCGCTCTCCCGGACATGAGACAGAAAGCGAAGGGGAAGGGCTCCATGCTGACGGGTTCCCAGAATATCTCCGGGGCCACGCAGCTCAAAATCCTGTTCCGCCACTTCGAAACCGTCGGCGGTCCGTTCCAGGATCGATAACCGGGAGATCGCTTCCGGAGCGTCCGAATCTGAAAACAGAAAGCAGTAGCCGCGAAACTTCCCGCGGGCCACACGGCCCCGTAGCTGATGGAGCTGAGAGAGCCCAAAGCGCTCTGCATTCAGGATGACCATGAGAGTGGCGTTCGGGACATCGACGCCGACTTCAATGACTGTGGTTGCCACAAGGACATCGAGTTCCCGCTCTCGAAACGCCTCCATGGTCTGGTCCCGTTCCTCCCGACTCATGCGACCGTGGACCATTCCGACCCGAAACCGCCGAAACTCCTGTTGCTGAAATTCCTCAAAGATTTTTTCCGCTGCCGCTGCTCCCAGAGGAGAATTGTCATCGGCTTCGACCAGCGGACAGACGACGTACAGCTGACGACCGGATTCCAGCTGCTGGACAAGAAAATCGAATGCTTTTCGACGAGCAGCAGGTCCCAGGATCTTGCTGGTCACAACAGGCTGTCGACCGGGGGGACGGTCGCGCATCAGCGTGAGATCGAGGTCACCAAACTGTGTCAGACAAAGTGTCCTTGGAATGGGTGTTGCGGTCATCACGAGGACATGCGGGGGAGGGGCATCGTCCGGGCTGGAGAAGCTGGCGCGCTGGGCGACGCCGAACTTATGCTGCTCATCAATCACAACGACCCCGAGCTTCGCAAACTGCACCCCCGACTGAATCAGAGCCTGCGTCCCGACAACGAGCTGAATGCTTCCATCCCGAATCTCGGCGAGCATCTTTTCGCGAGCCTTTCCGGTGAGGCTGCCGGTGAGCAGTCCCCTCCGAACGCGGCTGTTTTCCAAGGCACGTTCGACCGTGTTCCAGTGCTGGGTGGCAAGCAGTTCGGTCGGAGCCATGACGGCCGCCTGCCAGCCGTGGGCCACGGCGACCAGCATCGTATCGAGAGCGATCACCGTTTTTCCCGCGCCGACATCGGCCTGCAACAGGCGATGCATGGCGTAGCCTGACTTCAGGTCCCCGGCGATTTCCTCTACTGCCCGGTTCTGTCCGGATGTGTATTCGAAGGGGAAGAGGCGACGAATGCGGGCATCAATCTTTGCGGTTCTTTCCAGAACAGGCGCATTGCATCGGGCACGCCAGGCACGCCGTCTCAGCGCCACCCCTAACTGAAATTCAAAGAGATCGTCAAAAATCAGGCGACGTCTCGCCGCGACGAATTCCTCCGCAGTCGCCGGTTGATGCACCTGACGAAGAGCGACCTTCAGCGGAAGCAGCTTCATCTGTTTGAGAAATGAATCGGGCAGCGGATCAGCGACTTCGTCGAGTACAGCGTCGAGTCCGCTGGCGATCATTTTTCGCAGGTCAGAGACCTTGAGTCCTTCGGTGAGCCGGTAGCGGGTAAAGATGAGAGAGGAGTTCTCAGGCGTTTCCCCCTCTTCCAGCCACTGCACTGTCGGATGCGAGAACTCCCAGCGGCCGTCCCGGAGTTTTGGCTTTCCAGAGAACAGCACTTGTTGACCATGAGCCAGCCGGCGAATCATCCAGGGCTGATTGAACCAGACTCCGCGGACAAAGTTGGTGCCGCAGTCGAGCAGGGCAGAGGACATTGTGCGGTTGCGGGAGATGTCGCGCGCATCGAGATCGCACACACGGCCACAAACGGTGTTGAGTTCCCCGGCCCGCAGTTCTTCGGGCTGACGGATATTTGTGTAATCAAGAATGTCGCGGGGAAGGTACCAGAGCAGGTCTTCGACAGTCCGGATTCCGAGCCTGTCGAGAAGCTGGGCACGATCGGGGCCCACTCCACGGAGATACTGAACGTCACTCGACAAACCTGAACTGGACATCTGTTCCAGTTTAGCGAGCAACTTAAATTTCCGGAAATCGACCGCTCACAACATTCCGTTGCTGCAGAAAATCCAGTTGCCGTCGCTGAAACGCTCTACTGCCGGGAGAGGAGAGATCACCCCCTCATCCCAAGGGACGAGGGGCCACACTGAATGACACGCCACGTCCCCAAATACTGAAATCAGACATCAGATGGCACGAATGATGGCAGCAGCACTCTGCCCCATGGCGGTTCGATTGACGCTCATGGCGATGCTGGAACGGAGCCGGATCGGCTCACGAGCCACATTCAGCCGACAAAGCGGGTCCGGGTGCTTGTAATTCAACGTTGCAGGAAGTTCTCCATGCTTGAGCGCGAGAATACTTCCAGCCAGCTCCACTGCACCTGACCCGGCATCGAAGTTGCCAAAATAGCTCTTCAGTGCCGTCACCGGAACTGCGTTAGTGTCTGTCCCCAGAGCTTCGTGATAGGCACGGGCCTCGACCCAGTCATCGCGACGAGTGCTCTTTCCGTGGGCATTGATATGGCCGAGTTCG
>CALLWY010000108.1 GCA_938015865.1 uncultured Planctomicrobium sp. | reverse complement strand
GCATTCACCAGCCGCTCCTGAAGGCCGGGGCAGCGGGCGACTTCCTCCCAGAAGATTTTCTCGTGATCCGATCCGCGACCTTTGAAGAGGTACTCAAAGTCCGAGACGACTCCAATACTGGTGATCCCATCATGCAGCGGGATGTACCAGAACCACCCTTTCTTGTCTTCCAGCTGAATGACAAGTGTGGCGCCTCCATCTCGCCCCGGAGTGCGATGAGCGCCTTTGAAATACGTCCAGACGGCCCCTTTATTCAAATGTGGGTCGGTGATCCGAAGATTGAGCTTGTTGATGATCATCGAGCTTTGCCCGCTGGCATCGACGACAACATCACACCGAATGTCCTGCTCTTCTCCAGACTCACGCTTGATACGGACACCAACTGCCCGATCCCCTTCGAACAGAATGTCCAGGACCCGAACACCCTCGTGAACTTCGACCCCCTGTTCGGCCGCGTTGTCGAGCATCATTTTGTCGAACTCGCTGCGACGGACCTGCCAGGTCTGTGAGCATTCATGGGGCTTGTGCTCCCAGAAGTCGAACGGTGCGGAAGTCTTTCCGCTGGCGCTGACAAACTGCACGCTGTACTTTTCAACAAAGTGACTGGCGCGCAGCTTTGGAAGCATCTTCAGTTCTTCGAGAACCCAATACGTTTCGGGAATCAGAGACTCGCCAATGTGGTATCGGGGATAATGCTCGCGTTCAAACAGGACGACGCGATGTCCCTGCTGGGCCAGAAGAGTCGAGACCGTGGAGCCGGCAGGGCCCCCGCCAATCACAATGACTTCGGGATTCTGTGTTGCAATCATGCTCTGATCCGAATGATTTCCAGCGTCCGTGTCGATTTGTTCTGTGTCGACTTGTCAGGGTAAAAACAGGGAGTTGAATCGCGGCAAAAATGGAACGCAATCACTCCTCGCTGGCCCGGAAAAATCGACGATTGTTCCGAATCGGGAAGGGATGATCACTCATCAGCAATCGACAGATTATTGCGATTCTCGTGTGGAGCCCGGGCTTTCTTCAGCAGGTGAATCAACGAATTCAGTTCATCTGCACTCAGATGACCAAGTTGCTGTTCATGACACATCCGGACCGGTTCGGCCAGCTGATCGAGGAGATCAAGTCCCGCCTGAGTCAACGAGACATTCACGACCCGGCGGTTATCCTCCCGACGAGCACGCTGAATCAAGTTCCGTGATTCCAGCTTGTCCAACAGCCGCGTCATGTCTGGGGCTCGGGAAATCAGTCGTGCCCCCAGCGATAACGTTGGAATTGGAACAGGATGCGATGCCCGCAACAGTCGCAAGGTGTTGTACTGCTGCGCGGAAAGCTCCACGCTGGTAAACAGGGCTTCTTCCAGTTCCTTCAGCTTGTCGTAAGTCCGCCACAGGTTCAGGAAGGCCTCTTGTTCGACGGAATCGAACCGTCGCTTCTGAGTGGTCCCGGGGGAGTCCTGCATCGCCATGAAATTATCCGTTCAAACAATAGTTGTCAATACAGGTATTGCCGCTGCGGTGGCAGGCGATCGGGCAATGTTCCCGAGAGATCATCGTGACAGGGAGCCCGACTGACCAGAAGGTGTCGGCCCTTATCCAGTCGGCTACTTGCTTGTCGAAAACCGACACGAACGACCGTAATCAGGGTGTCATCATCATGTCATCTTAAATTGTCTCCCTCCCGGTTAGATCGCTCAAGCATCCCCGCACACCTTTTTCTGATGAACTGAAGATGCGGGTTGCAGGAGTGTTGCGGGATGAATCGCGCGCTATGACGAACAGGTGCCAGGCCAGCAAAGTTTGCCAGACCGGGCCGACCGGGACAGGTCCTACATAATGTTGACAAATCTGAACATCGGAAGAACGAAAACCTCAGCGTCCCCTCGTCAGCAGGATAGTGTTTCAATAGCCCTCATTCGATCGGTGAGGGCTTTGGATTCGCAAACCCGGACGCACTGCCAGACACGGATCGTCGGCTCAAAGGCATGATCGACTATCAACGTCTGAAATCTGATCTGCTGGCATTGAGCCTGTTTGCGGTGGCCCTGTTCACCGGCTTGGCCCTGTTCAGCTACGACCCGATGGATCCTCCATCGACGTTGAGGTACCCGGTACGCGCGGACGTCGTGAATCTGTGCGGTCCGACAGGAGCGTATCTGGCTCACTCCCTGATCACCTCGTTCGGTCTCGGGGCATGGTTCGTCCTGGCCAGCCTCCTCGCTGTCGACATGGGACTGTTTTCCCGCAACCCGATCCGTGACCCGTTGATTCGACTGATGGGAGCGGGGGCAATGCTGGTCGCTATCTGCCTGCTTCTTCAGATTCTTGCTCCTCGGCTGCCGACGGCCCCGCTCATTGGAAGTGGGGGATATGTTGGGGCTTGGGGACGGGCCATTCTCACCGAGCGATTTTCAACCGTCGGTTCAGTCGTCATTGTCGGAACACTTCTCGTCGTCGGCTTGATTCTGGCAACAGAAGCATTCTTCCTGAAGCTTCTTGCTTCCCTCATCCGACTCCCGTTGGTCGTCTTGCTATGGCCACTGTATGGGCGTCGCAAGCCAGCGACCGAGCCGGTGGAAACTCCATTGAAACCAGCGCCTGTCCCTGTGAAGACCAGCGTCAACAAGCCGGTGACAACGGCTGCCGTTTCCGCAAAAGAGTCGATCGACGCGGTTGTCGAGAAGAAGCCGGAGCCGATCACCCCCCGGACTGACTACAAGGTCAATCCACCGCTGGGAGGGAAATCCTCCAAATCGTTCTTCAATCTGTTTCAGCGAGACAATCAGGATGAGTTCGGTAGTGTCGATCTCCCCGGACTCGAAATTCTCGATGATGCAGAGGAATTCCCCTTTGAACTCCTGGCAGAGAAGGCTCAGATCGCTGCAACGACCCTTGAGCGGACCTTTCAGGAATTCGGGCTGAACGTCAAGGTTCGTGAAATCGATACTGGCCCAGTTGTCACGCAGTTTGAGCTGGAGCTGGAGAAAGGGCTGCGCCTCTCTAAAGTGACGAACCTTCAGGATGACCTTGCCATCGCGTTGAGGGTGCCTGCCATTCGCGTGGTTTCGCCGATTCCCGGGAAGAACACCGTCGGCGTCGAGGTTCCGAACGAGAAGCAGATTACAGTCCGCCTGAAGGAACTGATTGTCGCCTGCCGCGAACAGGCTGCTGGCATGCGCATTCCCATTTTCCTCGGGAAAGATGTCAGCGGACGTCCACTCGTGGTCGACCTGACAAAGATGCCTCACCTGCTCATTGCCGGACGAACGGGGACAGGAAAGAGTGTCTGCCTGAACACGCTGATTTCGTCCATTCTCATGACCCGTTCTCCAGATGATGTCCGGATGCTGATGATCGACCCTAAGATGGTCGAACTCTCTCCGTACACCCGCATTCCACATCTCATGAATCCGGTGATTACGGACATGAAGAAAGCGGAAGCGGTTCTGGCATGGGCGGTCGACAAGATGGAAGAACGCTATGACCTGCTCGCCCGGGTCGGCGTGCGCCATCTGGACACGTATAACAAACTCGGCCGTGATGAAATTCTCGAGCGTCTGGATATCGATCCCGACAGCGACGATGCCGACGCGATTCCGGAACGAATGCCTTATATTGTGATCATCGCCGACGAAATGGCGGACCTGATCATGACCTCTGGCAAGGAAGTTGAGTCACACATCGTTCGTCTGGCCCAGAAATCCCGAGCGGTCGGGATCCACCTCGTCCTCGCGACTCAGAAACCGACGGTCGATGTCATTACCGGCCTGATCAAATCCAACCTCCCGGCAAGAATTTCCTTCCAGGTGGCCAGCCGTATGGACAGCCGTGTTGTGCTGGATGAAATGGGGGCAGAGCGCCTGCTGGGGAACGGGGACATGCTATACCTGGCACCTGGCACCAGTACGCTGACTCGTGCTCAGGGGACCTACATCAGCGACGAAGAAGTCAACTCGATCATCGAGTTCTACTCCAGCTACCCGACCCGGTATTCCGCCGAGATCGAACAGGCAACGAGTGCAGCAATGCAGTCATCGGGTAGTGGCTCGTCGGGTCCGAGGGAACGGGATGAGATGTATGAGCGAGCTGTGGAAGTGGTCATCAGCGAAGGACGCGGAAGCTGTTCACTGTTGCAACGGGCCCTTGGAGTTGGCTACGGGCGTGCAGCCCGCATGATTGACCACATGGCAGAAGATGGCATCGTCGGGGGGTACAAAGGCTCCAAGTCCCGAGAGGTCATCTGCACCCTTGAAGAGTGGGAAGAGCGACGCGAACGCGAATTCCAGAGCGTCTGATTGATCCCCGCGACTCTTCAACTGGTCATTGCTTCTGAAAAGAAAAGAGGGGCGGGTCTCGTTCCACCCTGCCCCTCGCAATGAATGTCCCGAACCAGATTCACCTGATCAGATAAATTCGTTAATCAGGTTCTCCAGCCATTCCTGCCGCCCGCTGCGATTGGGAGAGATCTCTCCTTTCTCCAGCATGTATGCTTCCAGTTCGGCGAAGCTGGTTGTCCCGGTATCGATCTTCTGACCAATGCCAGAATCGTAGCTGCTGTAACGCTCCTTGACGAACTGAGCCAGACGTCCATCCTTGCGGATGGCGGCAGCAATCTTGGCTCCGCGGGCGAAGGCATCCATCCCGCCGATATGAGCATGGAACAGATCCACCGGATCGAAACTCTCACGGCGAACTTTGGCATCGAAGTTTGTTCCGCCGGGGTTCAGACCACCCTGTTCAAGAATCACGAGCATCATTTGCGTGGTGAGATAGATGTCTGTCGGGAACTGGTCGGTATCCCATCCCAACAGCGTGTCCCCAGTATTGGCGTCGATCGACCCCAATGCATTGTGAATACGGGCGTATTCCATCTCATGCATCATGGAGTGACCCGCCAGAGTCGCATGGTTGGTCTCCAAATTCAGCTTGACGATTCCATCCAGCCCATGACGGCCAATGAAATTCAGGCAGGCAGCCGCATCGAAGTCATACTGATGCTTGGTCGGCTCTTTTGGCTTCGGCTCGAAGAGGAACTGTCCTGTAAACCCGATCGATTTGGCGTGCTCATGGGCCATGTGCATGAAGCTGGCCAGATGAGCCAGTTCGCGTTGCATATCGGTGTTTTGCAGGCAGGAATAACCTTCACGCCCACCCCAGAAGACGTAGTTCGCTCCTCCAAGGAAGTGCGTCACCTCAATCGCCTTCTTCACTTGCGCAGCTGCGTAGGCAAAGACATCGGCGTTACAGCTGGTGGCCGCCCCGTGCATGTAACGAGGGTGGCTGAACAGGTTGGCTGTCCCCCAAAGGAGTTTGATGCCGGTTTCGCCCTGCTTCTCCTTGAGCTTGGCAGCAACTTTATCGAGGTTTTCATTCGATTCCTTCAGGGTCGCCCCTTCGGGAGCGACATCGCGATCATGAAAGCAATAAAAATCGACGCCGAGCTTGGTCAGAAATTCAAACGCCACGTCCACGCGTTTGAGCGCGTTATCAAGCGAATTGCTCCCATCGTCCCAGGGACGCAATAGAGTCCCCGCCCCGAATGGGTCACTCCCGGTCCCACGGAAAGTGTGCCAATAGGCCACGCTGAAGCGAAACAGCTCCCGCATGGTCTGGCCTTCAATTACTTCGTCAGGGTTATAGTGCTTGAATGCGAGAGGATTTTTGCTTTGCGGGCCTTCATACTGAATCTTGGGAACGTCGGGAAAATATTCGGCCATGTTTCAGTCGCTCACTGCTAGAGATTGTGTTTTTGCTGTTGTCGACTGAACTGTACCGGCTCCTTGACAGGCTGAAAAGCAGTCCGGGCGACCCCGTATCAGGAGTCGCCCGGAAAGTTGAGACATCACGTAAGACATGCTCTCCTTGCGATAAAATAATGCGCACAGGAAGCATTTATCAGGCGATGGCAATAATCTTCAGTTCAGCCAGTTGCTTCAGGATACTGAGAACCGCATCGACCTGTTCTTCGTCCAGTCCCCGTAACAATCGCGCCGTCTTGATGTCTTGACGTTCAAGTGATCGAACGAAATGCTGAACATCGTCGGTGAGGATTGCGGTATGGACCTCTTTCCCGACCTGATAGAACAGGACACAGGAAGAGTCCCCGCTTCCGCCCGGATCAACTCGGGACTCAACCGCAGCCCAAACGTGGACCGGGTTCAATCGAATGGAGTACCGCGAACGGGAATTCAACCGGGAAATCGCAGCCGGGGTTCGCCGCAGCATCTCCATGTACCGGGCATACGCGAGGCGACGGCTGAGGGCTGCCGATTCGACGGATCGTTCCAGATAGAGGTCTATCAGCGCTTCACGTTCAGCTGGCTCAAGGCTGCTTTGCTCCATCAGCCAGTTCAGGAAAAGAGCCTGATCCTGTTCCGGGGAGAGGACCTCCGGTTCTGACTTCATGTAATCCTGAATCAGATGATCCAGAACAGGAAATTTCGACCCCTCCAGTTGTGGCTCCAGTGGAAGCACTGGATCGAACTCCGGCTCATTCACCAGAGATTGGGCTGTTGTCATCCGTGACGATTCCATGGCAATGCGATCGTCTCGAAAACGAAGGATCGTTTCGTCCGGGCGAGTCCGTCGAGGGTGATAGCACGTCGTCATGGCTGTAGACTCCTGCTTCATGGTGGTGTCTCTATTGTTCGAGGGAGTCGCCAGGATTTGGTGGCTAAATGCAAAAAGTTTTTGGAATCGTCAGGGGATCGCAAAAAAGCGAAAGGTGCCGAGGAGAAGCAAACCGTGACGGGTAATCAGTTTGTTCTCCAGCGGCACCTCCAGTCTTCAGTGGGCCAGTCTCTGAGGTGAGTAAGACGCTTTCGTGCGAATGTTTGTCTGGAGGGCGTTTAAGCACTTCAGGTGCCAAACAAGAGCACCCCGAGAAAAATTGACAGATCTGTAATTCAGGAAAAACCTTACGAGGAATGCAGGCAAATTTCGAGGCGGTGTGAATGTCGTCAAAAACACGTCAGCCGGGACGTCGAATTGGCCGCGCCGGTCCATCAGTGCTGCTTGAAACCATTTTTTTTTCTGATACGGTCTCTGGTCTGAACGACACCAGTCAAAATCGCCAGTGCCGTTGCGCGGCCTATGCTGCCTAGTCACAGAAAGTTGAAATAATGTATAGCGTTACACTGATTCCCGGAGATGGCGTCGGTCCCGAAATTACGGAAGCAACCCGGAAATGCATCGATGCGACTGGCGTGAAGATCGACTGGGACGTTCAGGAGTGCGGAATCGAAGTCATCGAGAAGGAAGGAAAGGTTCCGGATCGTGTTCTGCAGTCCATCCGCAAAAACGGGGTTGCCCTGAAGGCTCCTATTACGACTCCGATCGGCAAGGGATTCCGCAGCGTCAATGTCTATCTTCGACAGGAGTTGAACCTGTATGCGTGTGTGCGTCCCTGCAAGCAGTATAAAGGGGTTCGCACTTTCTTTGAAAATGTTCCCGTCGACATTGTCCTGATCCGCGAGAACACCGAAGACCTCTACGCAGGAGTGGAATTCCAGGCCGGAGCCGAGAAGACCGCCCAGATCATCAAGACCATCAACGAATTCTCCACCGGGAAGAAGATCAACACTCATCCCGAGAAGACCGGAGTCAGTATCAAGCCGATTTCCTACGAAGGGACCCGGCGAATCGCGGACTATGCCTTCCAGTATGCCCACAAGTATGGCCGCAAGTCGGTGACCTCGGTCTGCAAGGCCAACATCATGAAGTTCACCGACGGCCTGTGGTACGACGAGACCCGGGCAGTCGCTCTGGCTTACGGCGCGAAGTTCGAATGGCCAAGCCTCGCAGAAGGGGTCACTCCGGATGCGGAGCTGGTCGGAAAAGTCCCGGATCTCGCAGGGAAAGTCGAGTACAACGAGCGTCTGATCGACAACATGGCCATGCAGCTGGTCCAGAAGCCGGAACTGTATGATGTTGTCGTCACCTCGAACCTGTACGGGGACATCCTGAGCGACCTGCTGGCCGGACTGGTCGGCGGACTCGGAGTTGCTCCGGGAGCCAACATCGGAACCGAAGGGGCGATTTTCGAAGCAACCCACGGTAGTGCTCCGAAGTACAAGGGGCAGAACAAGGTTAACCCCACCGCCCTGATTCTCTCCGGGAAGCTGATGCTGGAGCATCTGGGCGAAATTGAAGCCGCCGCCAAGCTCGAACGGGCCGTCGCTGCGGTCATCGCTGAAGGGAAGGATGTCACTTACGACATGAAGGAAGATCGCAACGATCCCACCGCTGTCGGAACCCTGCAAATGGCAGAAGCCATCTGCCGCAAGATGCAGGCGGAGTAGTCACTCCCTGGCATCTGGAATCAGATGAACACCACTCGCCGTGTTGCATCCCAGCACGGCGAGTTTTTTATTGAGCGGATTCGTTGTAGTTCAGACTCCGAAGGAGGTCGGCGTTTCGTGCCAGAAACTCGTCCTTCCAATGGTAGTGGTCGAGGAGTCCGGCCGTCGGCTTTCCCATTTGCACGAGCGCAGCGAAAAGAGCTTCGATGGTTGCCAGCCCTGCCGAAGGGTCATTGAAAATTTTCGAGACCCGCGGGTAAGCGGTCTGCCAGGGAAGGAGGCTGCGAACGGGAATATCCTGATACTGGGCCTCCATTTTCTCAGCCAGTCGCCAGGTTCCATCCAGAAGCAGCAGCCCTGTCTCGGAGTCAGCAGCGGTCAGCAGCGGTCCCCCCAGCCCCAGCCGGACATACTGAGTCAGTGGCTCCGGTCCCCGCTTGGGAAAGGTCCAGAAAATAAAGTCGCTTCGCCCCCGCAGTGGTTCGACCGAACATTTCGCCCGGTTCTCCCGGGGGTGAACGACAATCACCGTTGGAAGACGAGCTGGGCGCTCTCCGCTTGAATTCATTCCCGTGTGCTGGCGGATTATTCCGCGTTCTGGATGTCCTGAATCTGTTTCTGCAGGGCCGCGATCTCCCGCTCAAGACGCGGAATCTCGGCCGGGTCATCCGGTTGCTTTTTGGCACCGGCCAGCTGCTGCTGGAGACTCGTCAGTTTTTTCTTGAGAGAATCGATCTGTTTCTTGTGTTTCTTGTTCAGCGACATCAGAGTGGATTCGTGACTGGAGGTGGTCCGCGTTCTTGTACACCATACGCTCTGCGGGGAGCGATATCGTGAATCCGCTGTCGGAACGGGCTTCCGTCAGAATATCGCATCCCGAAGTTTCCTGAAAGTCGCAGGCATGCTGGAAGGCCTTGAAGAGTTTGTCACCGCTGTCCAAACGGCATGGGAGGAGAGGACTTTTATCTCCCTTGTGATCTCCAGCCCAGCGAAGGGGGACTCCGATCTTCCTCGCCGTCAGGGGGCCCGTCCGGTCGTCATTCGCGGTGAAGAGATGCTTCAATGGGAGCTCCAATTCTCCCGTCTGCAATCGCATCTCAATCTTCCCCTGGCCGACTCGCTTGCCCGGTTACAGGAACTATTGAAAAGCGATTATCGCAACGCCCACCTGTTCACCACGGAGCGAGACCTCGTCGGGAACCGGAAGGGGACCGAATTTCGGGTACGTGCGCATCCACCAAGTAAAACAAAAGCAGAGGCTGACACCCGTCATAACCATCAGAAAGAGTATCTCATTCCAGACGGGATTCCCTGCCCTTTTCTGGTTGAGCTGGGCGTGATGAGTCGGGACGGGCGCGTGAAGGCAGCTCATCAGAAAAAGTTTCGCCAGATCAACCGTTATCTGGAAATTGTCAACGACGTCTACCCGCAGCTTCCTGAATCAGGAACTTTGCACGTTGTCGATTTTGGTTGTGGATTGAGCTATCTCACATTCGCCTTGCATCACCTCCTGACGAAAATCCATTCGCGAGACGTGCTGCTCCTTGGGATCGATCGAAACGAACATGTCATTGGGCGGTGTCGGACAATCTGTCGGGATCTCAACCTGCAGGGGCTTCAGTTTGAGTCAAGGACGATCGACTCCAGCACACGGGCAGAGCGGGTTGATCTCGCGGTTTCGCTACATGCCTGCGATACCGCAACCGATCATGCCCTCGCGTATGCGGTTTCGGCCGGCGCAGCGGTGATTCTCGCGGCCCCCTGTTGCCAGCATGAATTGATGACGCAGGTGAACCCGGAACCGCTTCGTCCCTTTCTGAAACATGGCGTCCTCAAGGAGCGGTTCTCCGCACTGGCGACCGATGCACTGCGAGGATGTGCACTGGAAGCAGCGGGATACCGGACACAGGTGATGGAGTTTATCGATCTGGAACACACTCCTAAGAATCTTCTGATTCGCGCAGTCCGCAGAACTCCGGCAAAAGGAGAGGACGAGAGCATACGGGAAACAAAACGCTCGGAGTATCTGGCACTCAAGGAGTTTCTGGGGGCTTCTGCGCTGGCGGTCGATGGAATTTTGGCAGCTGCCCAACAGCAGCCGGTGTGATTCCTTGACGGATACCAGCCACGCCGTGAGACTCCATGAATGCAGATCGAATCAGGAGTCGTGCGCCGACGGATGAGAGCACGCTTCGACGTCCCCTTTTCGGATCAACATCCAGAAGCAATTGCCCAGAGATGATTGTTACGATTGATGGCCCCGCGGGCACCGGAAAGAGCACTGTGGCACGCCTGCTGGCGAAGCAGTTGGGCTTTGCATTTCTGGATACCGGGTCGATGTACCGGATGATTGCGTTGCGGTCTTTGATGCAGGGGATCGATCCGGGTAATGCTGAAGCTCTCGAGCAGCTGACTCTCAAGTCCCGGATGGAACTGGTGAACGGGGTGATCGAACTCGATGGAGAAAATGTTGAGGGACTGATCAGGACGGCAGAAGTGACAAAAGTCGCGTCACTGGTGGCACAGGTCCCGGCAGTTCGTTCGGAGCTGGTCCGCAGACAACGGGAAATCGCCTCGACCAACAACATTGTTTGTGAAGGGCGCGATCAGGGAACCGTCGCTTTTCCTCATGCGGAGTGCAAATTTTTCCTCACCGCCGCCCCCGAGGAACGGGCCCGAAGGCGTCAGGCGGAGCTGCTGGCAAAAGGGGAGCACGTCGACTTCGAGAAGCTCCTTCAGGAGCAGACTGCCCGGGACCAGCGGGATGAAGTCCGGTCAGTGGCTCCATTGCGCCCGGCGGAAGATGCTGTCATTGTGGACACCACGTCATATACTGTGGACGAAGTCGTCCGGATTCTGGAACGAACCGTCCGCGAGCGGGCGGCGTCAGCGTGACACGTCGGTCAAGGATGTTTCCTTTTTCTGAAAAGCCGCAAAATTCGTGCATGGAATCAGGAATTTGACAAGGGAAAGTTTGCACATACACTGAATCAGATGCAGATTCACCGCCCCATCTGACATCCTCAACCGGGAATTCTTCCCGTTCATTCCCATTCCACTTCGCGAGACCTGTGCTTTTTTGACGAAGGAACGAGTCGATATGCTTGGAGAGCTTGTCCCTTGCGGCGGGGGTGATTCGATTCCGCTTTTGCAGCCCCGACTGGTGATTGGTCGCCGGAGCAGTTGCGATATCGTGCTGAGTTTTCCGAACATTTCCTCCCAGCATTGCGAGCTGGAATTGTTGAACGGATTCTGGCAACTCCGCGATCTGAACAGTCGCAATGGGGTGAAGGTGAATGGGGAACGAATTGATTCCAAGTTCCTCCATCCGGGGGACGTGATCTCCATCGCGAAGAACGATTTTGAAATCCAGTATGAACCAACCGGTGATCTCTCCACCATCACGGAAGAAGACCCCTTCTCCATGAGTCTGCTGGAAAAGGCAGGTCTGCAGAAGCGGGAAGAAGAGCGCCGCCGTCTTCGACTCCCGCCTGCCGCCCAGAAAGGGTCGCTTCCCCGCAATTTTGACGCCGACGAAGACGCTGCCATGGACTGGCTCATGGGAGATTGAATGCCACTGCTCCAATCATTAATCGCTCTGATGAATTCTCCAATTTATGGCCGCTGACCGGAAGCCCAGGAAGATTCGCATCGAGCTCCGGAAGAATCGAGGGAAACGGACCCGGCAATCGGATCTGACCCGAAGTGATCTGGATGAAATCGAGGATTTGCAGTCGCGCGAGCGCCTCTCGGGAAAGGGAGAGCTAACCCGCTTTCGGACCATCGTCGCGGACTCCGGGGAATCGGGAGCCATTCCTCTTCGTGATGTCGACCGCGAAAACATCCTTCGTGGCCGGGTTCTCATGGCAGTGGGAGCCAATCAATGCCGCGTTCAGACCGATTCGGGAAAGGTCTATCTCTGCACCGTCCGAAGGCTTGTCCGGACACTCGCCCGAGAAACCCGCAATGCTGTCGTCGCGGGGGACCGGGTTCTCATCACGCCGGATGGACCGGAGACGGGCGTCATCGAACGGGTGGAACCGCGCGAATCCGCACTGAGTCGAGGGAGTCGGCACCAGGCGCATGTCATCGTCTCTAACGTGGAACAGGCAGTGATTGTTGCCTCTGTTGCCTTTCCCGGTCTGAAACCGGGACTGATTGATCGCTTCCTCTGCAGCATCGAAAAAGGGGGAATCCGGGGAATCATCTGCCTCAACAAGATCGATTTAGGTCATCCTCATCTCCTGCAGCCTCTCATCGGTCAGTACACTCAACTTGGATACCCGGTCATTCTGACCGATGCACTCCACGGGCAAGGGATCGACGAGCTACGCGAACTGTTGAAGGGACGGGAGACCGTCTTTACCGGACAAAGCGGAGTCGGCAAATCGTCTCTGTTAAACGCGGTTGAACCGGGATTAAGGCTCGCCACGCGCGCTGTCAGCCACGACACAACCAAAGGGCGGCACACCACCCGCGTGACGCAACTTCTCCCGCTCACGGGTGGGGGATGGATCGTTGATACTCCGGGAATTCGATCGCTGCAACTGTGGGGAATCGCGAAGGAAGAAATCGAAGGTCTGTTTCCGGAGTTTCGTCCTCTTGTCCCCTACTGCCGGTTTCCGGATTGCACACATACCCACGAGCAGGAATGTGCCCTCAAGGAGGCGGTTGAACAGGGGATAGTGTCTCCCATCCGTTATCAGAACTACCTGCGGATGCTTCAGGACGATGAGTCCGATTTGTAGCCTGCCTGCCTTCCCTGCCGGAACCGAGTTGAGTTTGCTGATCGGTTTTCTCTCCAGATCGGGCAGCAGTTGAATCATGTGGTTGCGATGGTCACACTGGATCATCACAAATGACGTTTCCCTGCTGATGTCGGGTGACCCGTTGCAGGGATTCGGAATGGGTGAATCCCCTCCTGCGGTACGGAATTTGTTTCGAGAGAGATTGCGAGTTCATCGGTGACACAGCCAGCTTCAGAACATGATCTGTGTGGAATGGTCCCCTATGCGGCCCAGTATCAGGCTGTTGTGACCGAGCAGCGACTGCTGGCCGAACAGACATTTGCTGTCCGGATTGCGTCGCCCGAATTTGCCCGGCTGATTCGTCCCGGTCAGTTTTTCATGATCCGCCCCGCTGGCGGGACCGATCCTCTTCTGGGACGTCCCTTTGCGCTGTACGACACCATTCTGGACGATCACGGCACTCCGGTTGCTTTTGAGTTTGCCTATCACGTCATCGGCAAGATGACTTCTCTCATGAGCAACTGGACATCTGGAACTCCCGTCGAAATCTGGGGGCCCCTTGGAAACGGCTTTCCGGTGTACACAGGAAACCACCTTCTCTGCGTCGGGGGAGGAATCGGCTACACCCCGTTCTTAGCCACGATCCGGCAGGCCCTCGGTCTGCGTCGATACGGAACCCCGGCTCTCCCCGCTCCCGCGACGCCGAAGGTGTCGTTCTGCTATGGGGTCCAGTCGAAGCGGTTTCGAGCTGATCTGTCTGACTTCTCCACACTGACGGATCTCCAGACCTACATCACCACGGATGATGGCTCGGAAGGACGAAAGGGATTTGTGACCGAAGTGGTGAGTGAACTCCTGACTCTTTCGGGAGAGGACCGCCCCGATGGGGTTTACTGTTGCGGACCGGAGCCGATGATGCGTGCAGTCGCCCAGATCTGCCGGGACGCGAATGTTCCATGCTGGCTCTCTCTGGAAACGCCAATGGCCTGCGGCTACGGGGCCTGCTTCAGCTGTGTTACCCGTGTGGTCGATTCCAACAGCCCCGATGGATGGGATTACCGCCGGACCTGTGTTGAAGGGCCGGTCTTCCGCGCGGAGCAGCTCCTCCTCAGCTGACCGGAACCCCGTTCGACAGAGGACCTGAATCAACAATGTGAGGGTCCCTCCCCCGGACAAACTGCTCCTGATGAATTGTTCCTGCATCTTTCGGTGGACGTGGTCTGAGGGCCACTCTTCACCGTTCCCTCAAGACCCTCTACAATCGCGAAATGGCCGGAAATTCATTTGGACAGGCATTTCGAATCACCACTGCCGGGGAAAGT
The DNA here is from genome assembly GCA_938015865.1 of uncultured Planctomicrobium sp. Classification (GTDB taxonomy): domain Bacteria; phylum Planctomycetota; class Planctomycetia; order Planctomycetales; family Planctomycetaceae; genus Planctomicrobium. The sequence goes on along the minus strand of CALLWY010000108.1, from coordinate 38,402 downwards.
CACGGCCCGGGGAATGTTGTCATCATCGATGGCGTCCCTTCGGGAATTCCCCTCTCTGTCGATGATCTGAAGGTGGACCTGGATCGCCGGAAGCCGGGGCAAAGCAAGATCGTCACCCAGCGAAAGGAAGACGACGCTCCGGAAATCCTCTCTGGCGTCTTTGAAGGGCGGACCACCGGAACAAGCCTCGCCATTCTGATCCGCAATCAGGATCAGCGAAGCAAGGATTACAGCGACATCAAAGACCTGTATCGCCCCGGGCACGCTGACTTCTCTTTTGATGCGAAGTATGGCTTTCGTGACTACCGGGGCGGCGGACGTGCCAGCGCGCGGGAGACAACCGTCCGAGTGGCTGCTGGTGTCGTCGCGAAGAAACTGATCGCGGAAGCCTTCGGCGGGCGTGTTGTCGGTTATGTGACCCAGGTGGGGAATGTCCGTGCGGAGATTCCCGATCCCGCCCAGATCACTCTGGAACAGGTTGAGACCCTCCCCAACGGAGAGCCGAATATTGTCCGGTGCCCTGATCCGGAAGCAGCATCGCGGATGGTGGCCCTGATTGATGAATGCCGGAAAGCCGGGGATTCGATCGGGGGAGCAGCCGAAGTGGTGGCGACCGGAGTTCCTCCCGGACTGGGAGAACCGGTCTTCGACAAGATCAAGGCTGATCTTGCCAAGGCGCTCTTCAGCCTCCCCGCAGTCCTGGGGGTGGAATACGGCGTCGGGTTTGGTTGCGTCACGATGCGGGGGAGTGAGCACAACGACCTCTTCACCACTCAACAGGGGGCAAATGATCAGCGGACCATCTGCACCAAAACCAATCGTCACGGCGGAATTCTCGGCGGAATTACAACGGGAATGCCGATCGTCGTGCGGGCAGCGGTGAAGCCCACCAGCAGCCTCCCCATTCCGCAGGAAACAGTCGACCGAACCGGAGCTCCTGCAGTCATTGCGACACGAGGTCGGCACGACCCCTGTCTGCTTCCCCGCTTTGTTCCTGTCGCGGAAGCGATGGTCGCCATTGTCCTGGCGGATCACTGGTTGCGCTGGCAAGGCCAACAGCAAGGCCGCATCCCTGTGGTCCCACAGCCTCAAGAACCGTGATGGCAACTTCGTCCGGGCAACAGATGGACTCTCCATTACAGCGGCTGGTGCCGTATCTCGTTCCGGTCTGGCTGCTGCTGTTCTGGGTGATCTTCTTCACCTCCACCTTACCCAACTCCTCAACAGCCAATGAGCCACTCGACCGCCTGACGTTCCTGCTGTTGATGCCGGAGATTTACAGCGGTCTGATTAATCCTCAGGCGGAGTCTCCGGAAGCCTCCAGCTGGGCAAACCTGACCGAACGGTTCGACGTCTTCTGCGTCGCGATGCTCATCGTCGCGGGGGCCTTTTCGTGCGGCCGGCTGATCCTGCGTGGCTTGGGCTTATGGTCCGTTCTCAACTGGTCAGACCGCTGTGCACTGGCGGGGGGGACGGGATTGTCCGTGGTTTCGCTCGGGACATTAGGTCTCGGTCTGTGCGGCGTCCTTTCTCAATGGCTCTTTGTTTTTCTGTTTCTGGCGCTCATCCTCGCTGAGGCGGTCCAATGCCTGCGAGAGAAAAGAGCTTCGTCTCTCCAGCCGGTTCCAGAGACGAATCCGACAGAACTCGCCCCCCGCTGGCTTCGGCGATGTGTTCTTCTCATTTCGGCACCGTTCTTGTGCTGCATGTTATTGGGGTCAATGCTTCCCCCCACCGACTTTGACGTCAAGGAGTACCACCTCGGCGGGCCGAAGGAATATTTTCTGGCTGGGCGCATTCTCTTCCTTCCGCATGATGTTTACACCAGCTTTCCGTTCCTCACAGAGATGCTGCTTCTGGATGGAATGGTGGTGCGCGGGGACTGGCTGCGGGGAGCCTATGCCGGTCAGGCGGTCCTGATGTTCTTTGCTCCACTGACCGCTCTGGGATGTTATTGCGTGGGCCGACGGGCGGGTGGGGAGATCGCCGGTTGGCTCGCAGCACTCGTCTACCTCACTATTCCGTGGACGTACCGGATTTCCATTATCGCTTACACGGAAGGGGCCCTGTGCTGTTATGTGGTTCTAAGTCTGCTCGCGTTTCAGATCTGGGATGAACGTCGGCGAAGCCTGTCTGCCGAGCCATCCATCTTATGGCGAGAACTTCTGGTTCTGGGATTCATCGCGGGGAGTGCGGTCGCAACGAAATACCCGGGAATGGTTCTGGTGGCCATCCCATTTGCCGTCGCAGTCATGTTGTCGGTGTGGCGAACTCCTCCACGAAGTGTCCGACAACTGGGCGTTTCTCTGCTCGTCTATGGCGTTGGTGTCCTGATCGCCTTTGGTCCCTGGATGGCCAAGAATCTTGCTGAGACCGGCAACCCCGTTTACCCGCTGCTCTACGGCGTCTTCGGCGGCATTGACTGGAATGAAGAGATGCACCGGAAGTGGCAGAGGGCCCATCCTCCCGGTGGATTATTCGGATCATGGAAGGATTTTGCCGGTGTGATTTATCTGAACGACTGGCAATCCCCGTTGCTGTTCGGATTTGCCCCGCTGGCCTTTCTGAAACGACGGCGCTGGACGGCAGCCATCGCAGGTTATGCGGTCCTTCTCCTGCTGGCGTGGTATCTGCTCACCCATCGACTCGATCGATTCTGGGTCCCGATGAATTCGGTGATGGCGGTGCTGGCCGGATGTGGACTGGCCGCGGTTCTTCCCATCTCCCCCCGCTCCGTCGAGCCTGCAACGAAGCAAAGCCTCAAAGGGTCACGAAAGCAGACTTCGACTCCGCCCGCGAACATCGAAAAAATCACCCCCCTGCCGGTGAAGGCCGGTCAATGGATCGCAGCGGGGCTGCTGGGACTCACGCTGATCTACAACTTCGGTTTCATTACAACCCGATATTGCGGGTACAACGCCTATCTCGCTTCGTACGCCTACGCGGAAGACCAGACGAAAACTCTCTCTGTCAAAATCATTGACTGGCTTCAGCTCCCCCCCAGCAGCAAAGTCCTCTTTGTGGGTGAGGCAGAGCTGTTCAATGCCGACTTCCCATATGCCTACAACACGGTTTTTGACAAGAGCCTGCTGGAGGAGTGGACCGCGACGGAAGTCGAGCCGGGTCGCTGGAACATGAATCCCCGCGAAGAGATCCTCAAAAAACTAAGAGACGAGGGGATCACGCACGTTCTGGTCAACTGGAATGAAATCCTCCGGTATCGGACCACATACACCTACACCGATTTTGTCACTCCCGCGCGACTGGACGAACTGGTGTCAATGGGGGTCTTGTCCCCGGTCAACCTGCCTGATCAAATCGCATTACGCGACTGGGATCGACTCGACGACAGCTGGAAAGCGGAGATTGAGCGCTGGGCCCCTTCATTAAAACGGTCGAATTTTGGGAAAGACCAGATGCTTCAGTTTCAGTGTTTTGAAGTCCGCCCCGGTTCCTGAACCGAGTTACCGCGAACGAACGAGGTGGAGTTCCACCCGGATGAGGTTCTCCATGTCTGACAATTCCATCTGGCCAGATCATGAACAGACACAGGAGCTGGTCCGGGCCGCTGCGGGGGGTGATGAGGCTGCGACGAATGCGCTACTGAACCGGCATCGGGATGCGTTGCGAAAAATCGTGCAGTTTCGACTCGATCGCCAGATTGCCGGTCGGGTCGACGCCAGCGACGTTGTTCAGGATGTCCTGCTGGAAGCCAACAGACGATTGCGGGAATACCTGACACAACCGAAACTCCCGTTCCATCTCTGGCTGCGTCAACTGGCTCAGGACCGGATGATTGATCTGCATCGCCGCCATCACGCCCAGCGTCGCTCAGTCAATCGGGAGCAACCGCTGCGGGCGGCATTCGGAGACCGGTCGTCGCTGGACCTGGCGGCACAACTCCCGGATGATGAACTCACCCCGGCAGCAGCCACAATCCGGAAAGAACTGGAAGAACGGTTTCGGGAGGCATTGGAACTTCTTCCGGAAGCCGATCGGGAAATGATTGTGATGCGGCATGTCGAACACCTTGGCAATGGAGAAATCGCCGCTGCGCTCAATCTCTCCGAAGCAGCTGCCGGGATGCGTTATCTCAGAGCGATCCGCCGCCTGAAATCGATCCTGACCGGAAACGCTGTGGAAGAGGAATAGCGCCGCATCTGCTTCAGAAGTGCCGGTTAACAGGCAGTCGGAAATCAAACCAGTCCTTTCGGTGAACAAATCCAGCCCCGGTTCTTTGCTGATGAACTCACTCCCTCCCGGATTTCAGTTTCCTGATGATGTCTCCGTAATGAAGCGGGCACTGGCTTTGGCCCGCACTGCTCAGGGACGGGTCGAACCGAATCCATGTGTCGGGGCGGTGTTGGTCGATGATCAGCTGCGACTCATTGGCGAGGGGTGCCACGAACGGTATGGCGGCCCCCACGCGGAAGTGATGGCCCTTCGAAGTGCCGGAGAGAGAGCACAGGGGGCCACACTTTATGTCACGCTGGAGCCTTGCAATCATCATGGCAAGACCCCTCCCTGCACAGAGGCGGTGGTTTCTTCTGGAATCCGCCGGGTCGTCATCTCGGTCGCTGATCCGGTTCATCACGTTGAGCAGTCGGGCGTCCAGCGGCTTCAACAGGCTGGCATTGATGTTGTCGTCGGCGTCTGTGAAGACGAAGGACGCGAGCTGATTGCTCCATTTCACACACTGATGCAACTGGGGCGCCCCTTTGTGCATGCCAAATGGGCGATGACATTGGATGGTCGCATCGCCACCCGGATCGGAAGCTCGAAATGGATTTCGAATCCCCTTTCCCGGGCCCGCGTCCATGAGTTGCGAGGCCGGATGGATGGCATCATCACAGGGATCGGGACGGTCCTGAAGGATGATCCGCTGCTGACCGCACGTCCCCCCGGTCCCAGAACACCACTTCGCATCATTCTGGATTCCAAAGCGCGCCTTCCGATTGGCACACAGCTGGTCAAGACGGCACGCGAGATCCCGGTCCTCCTCGTGACAACATCTCTCGCTGATCAGGAGCGATGTCAGGTGCTGCAATCTCACGGTGTCGAAATCCTGACGATCGATGACCCGCAATCCGAACGGATCAACCTCCCGGAGCTGATGAACGAGCTGGGACGGCGTCGCATGACGAACGTCCTTCTCGAAGCGGGCGGAGAGGTTCTCGGGAGCTTTCATGACCATCAGCTGATCGACGAAGTCCACTGTTTCATTGCTCCCAAAATTGTCGGGGGGGCGGATGCTTCCGGTCCCGTCGGCGGATTGGGCCATGAATGGATGGGTGATGTGGCTGGACTCGTGTCCGTGGAGGTCGAACAACTTGATGACAACGTCTATCTTCGCGGGCGATTTCCGCGGGCATAACTCCCCTGTGCATGTCTTCTGTTCCCTTTCCGTCGAGCATACCCGACAACAAAGTTACGCCCATTGATGCGTTGCATGTCTCCTCGTGGTTGAGCCATACTGGTTCTTCGTCCGGTCCATTGAGATGACGCGGGCCGGAACATTCTGAAGGCTCGATGGGCTCCCTGCTCTTTTGGGCCAGCGACGCACGCCATTAACCCCCCGCGACTCCCCCAGCTTTGAAAGGCCCTCCGATGCCGATTCATCTTGGCCCAATGAACCGTCGACAGTTTCTGGTCCGCACATCCGCAGCTGTCGCGGGACTTTCGTGCATGCGGTTTGGAGTGGCTGCCGGTTCCGATCAGGAGCTCACCTTCGCATTCCTGTCCGATACTCACGTGGCAGCGAATTCGGATCTGATTGCCCGGGATGTCAACATGACGGCCAATCTCCATCGCTCCGTCTCGGAAATTCTCGCATTGAAGGATCGGCCTGCAGGGGTTCTCTTTAACGGCGACTGCGTTTACCTGAAGGGGTTGCCTGAAGATTACGCCCAGTTTGCCAAATGCATTCAACCGTTGGTCGATGCCGGATATCCGCTGCATATGACCATGGGGAATCATGATGCCCGGGAGCCGTTTTACGACGCCATTTCCGGGAGCAGGCCCAAGGCCCCACTGGTCGAGTCCAGACATGTCTCTGTTATTGAGACCCCACTGGCCAACCTGTTTTTGCTCGACACGCTGACGAAGACAAATGTAGTGACCGGAGAAGTCGGTGAGGAGCAGCTGAACTGGCTCGCGAAAACTCTCGATGCCCATTCCGACAAGCCCGCCATTGTCATGGCTCATCACACACCACAATTCACCCCTCCGGAAGAAGGAAAGGTGTGGGGTGGAATCAAGGACACCGCAGCCTTCATCGAATTACTTGCTTCAAAGCCGCAGGTGAAAGCCTATGTCTTCGGCCATTCGCATGTCTGGTCCCAGAAGCAGCATGGTTCGCTTCAGTTAATCAACCTGCCCGCGAATGCCTACGTGTTCAGTCCCAAGCAACCCAATGGCTGGGTCCTCGCCACGCTCCGTCCCAACGGAATTCATTTTCAGCTGCGGGCCTTCGATCGGAACCATCCCAGCCATCTGGAGACATTCAAGGTCGACTGGTCGGCTGCATAAAGTTCCAGTCGTGGCCTGAATAAGGTCTGCCAATGGAAAAAACGCTCTTCCCCGGAAACGTCCTCAAACAGACGGGTCGGGGAAGAGCGTTTGTGTTGAATGCTCTTGTCCGATCAGCTTCCTTTACTTGGAATCGTGCGGATTCCAGACAGGGAGATGGCTGACCTCCTTCTTCGCTGCCTCTGATGCTCCGAGAGCCCAGAAGTCATAGAACGGGCCAAGATTTCGGCCAGTCGCTTTGGACATCCGGATCAGCCATTGATCCTTGCGTTCCTGGAGCGACTTGGGGCGGTCCTTTTCCGGCATCTCCCGATATTCGGCAAAGACCTGCTTGAACGGCTGCCAGCCAAACGAGTTCTTCAGCTCGATATACGGAATGAGCTGGGTAAACGGGTCGCCCCGGTTCTTGCCGGCAACAAAGTCCGCCGTCCGTTTGACGATATTTTCCGGAAGAATGGCATTGTGCCGCCGGGATTCCGGATTGAGCGTATCGAGGGCATACATCGTGAACAGGTTCACAGTCACCTCTGTCAGACCATCCCAGGTCCACTCCTTCTTCTGGTGGTTGTGGCCAATCTCGTGGTAGTACCCCCAGTTTCCTTTGGTCTTGAGGGTCTCCAGATCCAGGAGTTCTTTCGTCGTGCTGAGAGGTCCCATGATGGGATATCCCGCGTGGAGATAGCCGGCAGAAATTTGCGCATCCAGCACAATTCGTTCTGCAGAGGGACGCTCGGTCGGAATCGTGGCGAGATCCGCACAAGCATCCATGACCTGATCCCAGTAGACCATCAGGTCGTGGGGGTTGTCGTAGTCCCGAATCGCTTCAGAGGGAACCGTGATGATGAGTTTGTCGGAGCCAATTTCTGCCCACGGAGCGGGGTATTCACGGATTTTCTTCCATTCCGCATTCGTGGTTTTTCCAAGTTGAAACAGTGGGGCGGGAATCCCACCGGAAATGGTGACATCAATTTCTCCCAGCTGACATCCCGACGGGACATCGATGTAAATCAATCCTCCAAACCCGTTGGTCGCCTGAGTGGTCGTCGACTGGATAGGAAAAACCCGGCTGATTTCGGGAGCCCGTTTCCAGTCCTCCTTGTGCCAGAGTCGATCGGTATGACACCCGATCCGGATGGAAAGGGGTTTCTCCGACTTGGCGACATTCGGAGGAACAGTGACTTCGATGACATCCCCCGGCTGGGCATAGAGTCCGGTGCTGTGCCACCGATGACGTGATGTGTCGATCGAGACCTTCTGCTGCTTCACCGGCTTTGCTGTGCGTGGGGCTGTTCCGGGGAAGACCGCGGCAAATTCACTGCTGACCGGTTTGGCCGGGGTGGCTGCCAGTGTCCTTTTCGTCTCCGCAGCCACATAAAACCGGCTGAGCGGATAGCGCTCGTGAATGGCATTTTTGGGACCCGGAATCGGTTTGGTCTTCAGCGTCTGGCAGGCTTCTGCAATTTTAGGGAGAAAGATCGAGTCCTCTGCCGGGACTGCTGAGATCGCCTGAGTCACGGAACCGCGTGCCTGCTTCATTGCAGCGGATTTGTGATCTCCCGTGGTATTCTGACGGACGTATTCCAGCGCTGTAAGGGCATGCACCAGTTCGTCTCCGTCATTTCGGGCCGGAATGGGCTTTTTCTGCGTCGATGCATTCGCCGAGGAAAAGACGATCCCGGCAGGGTGGGCAATGCGGTTCCCTGCGAAATCCTCCGCAAGCCGCTCTCCTTTTTTGGCGTCATACCCTTCCCAGATCCATCCAGCGTCAGCCATATAGACGCTTCCCCCTTTCTTGACGAAGTCAATAATCCGGGGGACGTCCGCCGATTCGATCTTTGACGGGCGGAACATCAGCAGATCCGCCTGAGTCATTGCCTCCCTGAGTTCCTTCGGGGCGATACTTTTTGCCTGAAATCCGGCACCGGCCAGCGTGGTTGCCATGTTGTTATTGTTCACGCACACGATGCGGAGCGGCTTCTTCGCATCGAGTCGAGATTTCCCCAGCCAGAGCACCAGATTGCTGACCAGCCGTCCGGTCTCTCCAGTTTCTCCCGGAGTCAGATTTTTGACATCCAGATACCCGGGGTGGCCTGCACAGACGACCCGGCCCTTCCCGTACTCTCCCGCAGCAATAATGCTGGCGAACCCTTTGTCATCTCCCAAGGGAGCTGAGGCGACAGAGAACGACTTCGGCCCAAACACGCTTAAGGTCCCCGTCACCCCCGGGACCACCACTGTGGTCACTCCGTCATGAATCTCAGGGGGACACTCTCTGGCCCATGTCGGCGAACCAGTCAGCGCGATTGAGAAAACGGCTGTGCTGAGAATCAGGACATTTCTAATGCGCCGAAGCAGCATGACAAGGACCTCTTCCGTTCTGTTGAGAGGGGGAGGAAATGACAACCACCCGGGGACTGCGGGGGATCACTTCATGTTCGAGGAGTTTTGTCTGACCAATAAACGCAACCTCTACAGATAATATCCCGCGAAATCACAACAATTGTCAAATGATTTTGAAAAAGTTCCTTCCGGGCATCGCGAAATCGTTGCCCTGAATGGCGCAACACCCGCGCCAGCGGATGATTGAGTCCGAAGGTCTGGAAGCGGAATGACAATGAAAACGATGACGAACCTTGAGAGAGGACACGTCGCCCAGACATCAAGGGGAGCAAGTATGTGGGGAACTCTCTGGTACGTGGGAAAGGTCTCCTCCCCAGTTTGCAAAAAGGCACAGTGCGGGAGAGTCCTCCGCACTGTGCCTCATTCAGGTGAATCAACTTCTGTAAATGGGGCCTGCCTGTCAACGAGGGAATCGAAGACGGAGCCGGATCACCAGATCACAATTTCGAGTTCAAGATCAAGCCCATGCTTCTCGTGAACCCGAGACTTGATCAGGTCGATCAGGTTCAGGACATCGCTGGAGGTCGCTCCGGGATGCGTGATAATGAAATTGGCGTGGCGATCGCTCACTTCTGCGTTCCCGACTCGGGTCCCCTTGAGGCCGGATTGTTCGATCAATGCCCCGGCACTCAGCCCGCGAGGATTCTTGAAAATGCACCCTGCCGACTGGAACGTAAACGGCTGAAGTGCCTTCTTGGTGATCCAGACCTGACGCATTCTCCGGGTGATCTCGTCCGGATCTCCCGGCTTCAATTCCAGCTCGACGCTGAGAATGGCCAGTTCATTGATCCCGCTGAAGCGATAGGCAAACGAGAGTTCATCTCCGCTTCGCTGAAATCGCTCTCCGCGGCTGGTGACTACTTCCACCGACTTGACGAATTCCCCAATTTCCCCATGCCGCCCGCCGGCGTTCCCTTTGACAGCCCCTCCAATGGTCCCGGGAATTCCAACCAGTGTTTCCAGCCCGGCCAGTCCGTGGGAAACGGACTGGGAAATGACATTGGATAGAAGCGCCGCCCCTCCAGCGCGGACGATGTTCCCATCAAATTCAATTTTGCTGAAGGCTGCGGGATCGAGCTTCAGAACCAGTCCGCTCACTCCTTCGTCGCGGATCAGGAGATTGGAACCTCCTCCCAGCATGCGGACAGGCAAACCCTGACTGTCTGCCGCTTTGACGAGCCGCTGGAGTTCTTCAAAAGATTTCGGTTCTGCGTACATCTGGGCGGGACCTCCCACCTTCAACCAGGTGTGAGGAGCCATAGGCTCGTCGGTTCGGACCAGATCCTGCATATCAGTCAACGTCATCATGATGAATGCGGGTCAGATTTCCCGCTCCCAAGGTCAAAATTACGACATCCGTGTTCGCGTCAGTCTGGATAGTTCCCCGCACCCGGTCAAGTGCCGTTAGAAATGTCGCCGGAGTCGTCATCTGCCGGACAATCTGCCGGGAAAGTTCCGACTGCTGAATCCCCCCTGATTCGCGGGCAGCATAGACCGGGAGGACATACGCCTGATCTGCCAGGTTCAGGGCCTCCGCAAACTCGGGTAGAAGAGCTGCGGTGCGGGACATCTGATGAGGCTGAAAATAACAGATCAGTTTTCTGCCGGGCCAGGCCTGTCTCGCTGCGGCGATTGCTGCCCGGATTTCGGTGGGGTGATGAGCATAATCATCGATGATCGGCGCTCCGTGAATCGTGCGAACCGTCTCAAAACGCCGCTTCAGCCCCTGAAATTGGGACAGTCCATTCGCAATCTCTGTCAGATTGACCCCCATCGCACCGGCACACGCCGCCGCTGCAACGGCGTTCTGGATATGGTGCCACCCCGGCATTCTCATCCGGACCGGAGGAGAAATGTCGTTCTGGTGCCGTATCCGAAATTGGCTCCCATCCACCGAGTCCACGCGGTCAACCACCCCCCAATCAGCGGACTCATCGGAGAGGGAGAATGTGACAGGAGTGATGCCGATCTGTTGGAGAAGTCGGGATACGTTCGGGCAATCGGAACGGACGATCAGTTGACCGCTGGAATTTGGTCGAATCTGGCAGGCAAGTTCTCTGTACGCATCAACGGCGTCATCGATATTCGGATAGCAGTCGAAGTGGTCAGGTTCGATTCCAAGAATGCAGACTGTTTCTAGGGACAGTGAAAGGAAATGGCGACGAAACTCGCACGCTTCCACCACGAGCCGGTCCTGCGAGTCTCCCCATCCGCTTCGCGAAGCAGCCAGACTTTCCGCACCGCAGATCAGACTCGATGGACGACCGGATGAGCGAAGAATCTGCCCGACCATTGCAGTCGTTGTACTTTTCCCGTGTGTCCCGGAAATAGCCAGCGTGGGGGCGTGACGTGACAGCTGCGCGAGGGCCTCAACATACGAGAGTCGAGGAATTCCCAGCTGCTCGGCCTGACGGATTTCGGGATTGTCGGTCGGGATCGCAGCACTGAAGATCAGGAGATCAGGAGGCTCAGACAGATGAGTGGTGGAATGACCGGTCTGAACAGAGACACCGCGTTGCTGGAACTTGCCAATGGTCTCCGGGTCGGGGTCCCCATCGCATCCGGAAACCGTCCATCCCCGGTCCGACAGGAACTCTGCCATCGCCTTCATCCCAGCGCCGCAAATTCCTGCCAGATGCACTCTGGCACGAGGATGAGGAGGCGACCAGATCGAGTCATCGGGCATCGGAAACCGTCCGTGAGATTCCGTCGAAAGGGCTGTCCATGAACTATCGACCGGAAGCGGCCTGACTAAATGTCCTGATAAAATACACCATCCCTGTCAGGACTGCCCCTCCCAGGAACAAAGTCACCCCTGCGACCACCCGCACCCAAGCTGGGGTGAATCCTGTCCGGGCCGCCAGCTGATTCAGCGAACCGGTTCGCAAAATCGTCAGCGCTCCAATGATCAACAGCAGGATCGCGAACGGTAGTGTCAACGCATCACTCTTCAATCTGAACAGGAAAACGTCCAGAATAGCAGAATCATTTCTTCGCCGCAGGCTGACGGGGTTTCCAGTCGCCATCGCAGCAGACTTTTCAGCCGTATCTTTCCGGTCAGCGTGACAGCCCGGTTCGCATCAGTCCTTTCCTCTGTGTCCGGGAGCATTTATACTCATGTTGTCACGCATCCATTTCTGGAAGGTCCTTCATCGGAAAAAATACCCGGACGATGTGGCCTGTGCAAAACTGATGAATTTTCCGCGAACATCTCCTTCTGGCGAGAGGTTTAGGATAGCAGAGATCGTTGCGGAAATCGTTCACTGATGATCAAGCATCCGGGTTCTCCACAGACACCCTCCGCTCAGGCGGGAGAAGAGGTCTTCATGTCGAGGTTTGGGATCATCTGTCTGACGCTGGGTTTGTTGGCTGTGTTCGTGATGGGGCGTCCCGTTCCGGCACAACAGGTTCCGAAAATCTCCCCGGAACATAGGAAGCAGCTGAATGACCTCTCCAAGGAGGTTCCGAAAGCGGCGACGATGATCCGGAAGAAGGATTACGACGAAGCAGAAAAACTTCTCGACGACCTCGAGTCGAGATTAAGCGAGCTGGCGACCGAGACCGGTCTTCCGATGGAAAATCCTCTAATCCAGCGCGTCTCTCTGTTGATCAGCAAGCAGCAGGCGGCACTGGCCAAGGCGACAGGAAAAGAGAAGCCCGAAGACAAGGGTGTCAGCTTCATGAAGGATGTTGCCCCGCTGATCATCGACCGATGCGTCCGTTGTCATGGGGAACAGAATCCTCGCAATGGGTTGCGACTGGACCGGTTCGCGGGATGGCGGGCAGGTGGGCGGAATGGTCCGCTTCTGATCCCGGGGAACCCGGGGCGAAGTCTGATCATGGCCCGCGTGAATGCACCCGAAGGACAGGGCCGAATGCCCCCCAATGGAGAAGCCCTTTCTGCAGAAGAGAAGAACATCCTGCGCAGCTGGATTGAAGGCGGAGCGAAGTTTGATGGAGAACGGGAAGATGCCACGTTCGCTGCATTGATTGAAGCGGAAGAGGCAAAAAATGTTGTCATTCCCAAACCGAAAGGGGGAGAAAAGGTCTCCTTCACCAGAGACATCGCCCCGTGGATGGCAAACCTGTGCCTGAACTGCCACAACTCCCGTCGAAAGTCGGGAGGACTTTCGGTTGAAACCTTCTTCGACATCATGAAAGGGGGAGACAGCGGCGAGGTCATCATCCCCGGTGACATGGAAAACAGCCGATTCTTCCGGCTCGTCGGAGGGAAAGAACTTCCGAGAATGCCACAGGGGCAGGCACGAATCACCCGCAAGAACTACGAGGACATGGTGACCTGGTTCAAGGAAGGGAACACGTACGATGGAAACGATCCCAAAACGCCCATCCGCAGCTTTGTCCTTTCGGAAAACGAAATGACGGCACAGAAGCTCGGGTCCATGTCGGATGAGGAACTCCAGAAGTTCCGTGTTGAACGTTCCGAGGAACAATACCGCAAAGCCGTCTCACGCGAAGACCATCCGACCTTGCAGACAGAACACTTCTATCTGCTTGGGAACGTCGACCCCCAGCGTCTGGCACAGGTTCAGGGATGGGCCGACGAGCACCTGAGGACCCTTCAGAAGGCGTTTCCCGGGACCGGAAAACCGTGGCGTGGCCGACTGGCGATCTTTGTGATGAAAGATCGGATTGCCTACAGCGAATTTAACGAGATCGTGGAAAATCGACGGATCGACCCCGATCTGACGGGGCACTCGAAAGTGACTTCTGGTCAGGAAGATGCCTACATCGTGCTGCTGGATACCGGCGACAACCCAACAGAGGGCCCCAGTCTGCAGGCAAGTGTCATCGATCATCTCACGGGCGCGTATCTTCAGCGTTCTGGAGTATCGCTGCCACTGTGGGTTGTTCGAGGAACCGGACTGGCGATGGCAGATGCAGCCGTCCCCGACCGCAAACGGACAGAAGCTCTTGAACGGTTGGCGGCTCCGCTGTTGGCGTCGGTAACACGTCCGGAACAAATTTTTGCCGATGGAACGTTTTCACCCTCGGGAACAGCAGCCGTTGGATATACACTGGTGAAGTTCCTGCTGGCCAACGGAGGTCAGGCAAAGTTTTCGAAGTTTATCTCTGCGATCGAGTCGGGATCGGATACGAATGCGGCCTTACGGAGTGCATATGGGGCCTCTCCTGCAGATGTGGCAACCGGCTATTTTGCAAAGATGAAGAGCCGGTAAATGACAAGCGACATCGTGATTGTCGGCGGGGGAGTGATTGGCCTGTCGATTGCCTGGGAACTGAGTGGTGCGGGATTGCGCGTCACCGTTCTGGATCAGAAGGAGATGGGGCAGGAAGCCTCGTGGGCCGGAGCGGGAATGATTCCCCCCGGAGACATTGAAGACCCTGCCACGCACCCTTTGGCGGTCCTGAGCGAGCAACGCTGGGCGACGTTCAGTGCCGCCCTGAGAAATGAATCGGGAATCGACAACGAATATCACCGATGCGGGGGAATATTGCTCCCCGGTCAGCGATCGATCGACGATCTGATCGAACGCTGGCGCTCGCTGCATGTCACCACAGAGCGGATCGATTCTGCGCGCCTGCAGGAGATTGAACCGTCGCTGGATTCCAGCCAGACCCCGGCAGTCTGGTTACCAGAGATGGCTCAAGTGCGGAATCCGCGCCATCTGAAGGCCCTCATCACTGCCTGCGAATCCCGTGGTGTCCAGCTCCTCTCAGGAGAAGAGGTGATCTCCTGGAAGCGGAGCGGTGAACGCCTTCTTTCCGCTGTGACCCGGAATGCAGAACATACCGCTGCAGAATTTCTGATTGCCGCAGGGGCATGGACTTCCCGCCTCCTTGAACCATTAGGGCAGCCGCTGACCGTTGAACCGGTCCTCGGGCAGATTGCGCTGCTTCAGGCACAAACCGGGCAGATCCGTCGGATTATCGAAGAGGGCAAACAGTACATCGTCCCCCGTCGGGATGGACGTGTCCTGATTGGGGCCACTGAAGAGAGAGTCGGATTTCAGAAGAGAAACACCGAGGCAGCGATTGCACAACTTGTGGAGTTCGCCCGGTCAAAATGTCCCGTTCTGAAGGACGCCCCGCTCATCAAAACATGGTCCGGTCTGAGGCCGTGGTGTGGTCACGGACGCCCCGTTCTCGGGAATGTTCCCGGCTATTCCAATCTCTTCCTGGCAGCGGGGCACTTTCGCGCTGGACTGTCGAATTCTCCCGGGACTGCGCTGGTGATGCGTCAGCTGATTCTCGGAGAGCCTCCGAATATTGATCTGTCTGCATTTGCCCTGTGAGCGACTGCATCAGCAGGCCATGAAATAAGAACGCAGCACGCACAGCATCCGTTTGGCTTCTTCGAGAAACGCCTCGTGCGTCCAGTTGGGAGAGGCAGGACGGATTTCAACATCGATTTGACAGTAACTGTTGCGAGATCGAGGGAGGCTGGAGCCTTGAGTTCTGTCGTCCTGCGGTGGGGAAATGTGAAGCTGGATCTCGAGTACCCTGGGAATCCGGAACGAGCGAATCAGGGCTTTCATCCAGTGCGTCCCGGTTCGAAGACGCAGAAAGGTTTCGTCGACCTCGAGAATTTCCGCGTGATAATCTTCGATGAAACCGCACGCCTTAAGCAGCAGGGTATTCCCAAGACACAACGAATAAAAGCGGTCCGTCAGTGATGTTTGCAGCTGGAGCGAAAAGAGGCCCATTGAGGACTCCACAGGAAACAGAGGCGTCAGTGCCCCCTTCCAGAGCGCAGATCGTTCCAGACACGTGAGATTTTTCACTGCTCCTGTTTCCTCGGTGTGCTAATCGTTCTCCGAACTGGACTTGCGCCCGTTGGAGGGGAAATCCAACCTGCCGGATGTCATCCTCACTTCTCATGAATGTCGCAAACTGACATCATCAGACGTTGATTTTCAGCATCAATACAACAGCAACTGTCCGGAAGTGACCATTACCAGAGGGCAATCTTTTTTGATCGCATCACTCTCCTGATGGCATACGGGCCCCCACTGATCTGGCATTCTGATGAATACCCGCAATGCACTGAATGAACTTGAGCAACGGATTCTCGCGGGATACCCCATCCTTCTCCTTCGCACTTATGAAGAGGAACGATGGGAACAGAGGCTCGCAGAACTGGCGCTGGAGTGTGAGCGGGGACTGGTGACCTGGTCAGCAACAGCGGGGGCACAACCGATTCTTGAAAGCGAACCACTCCCGGAGACACCGGAAGCATTTCTGGCGCAGATCTGTCGATACCCGGACGATCATCTCTTTCTGTTGAAGGATCTGCATCTGTACTGGTCTCGTCCGGATGTGATTCGACGGCTGAGAGATCTCCTGCCTCATCTGGCCTCCGCGCGCAAGACGCTGTTGCTGGTGTCGCCGGTCGACACCCTTCCCGTGGAACTTCTCAAATGCACCACGGTCGTCGAACTTCCTCTTCCCGGAGCGGAAGAGATGCGGGACCTTCTCCGCGAGGCCATCACTGCTCAGATTGGTTCGCAAGAGGGGATCGAACGAACACAAAACATGGAGATTGATCCCCACCTGGAAGAGAGACTGATTCAAGGAGTTGTGGGGCTGACGGCTGCCGAAGCACGGAACGCTTTCGTGAAAGTTCTACAAGGGGTCGATGAGATCTCGGAAGAACTTCTTCCCAGACTGGTGGCGGAGAAACGACATCTGGTCCAAGGGTCGAACTTGCTGGAGTTCTTCGAGCTGAGCGAAGGGATCGGCGACATTGGAGGATTGGATGGACTGAAAGAGTGGATTCAGGAGCGGGCAACCGCCTTCTCACCCGACGCAGAAGGGAGAGGGATTTCCAATCCTCGCGGGGTTCTGCTGACTGGTGTCCAGGGATGCGGAAAGAGTCTCAGTGCGCGGGCCATCGCCCGGATTCTGGGATTTCCACTGGTTCGAATGGATATTGGTTCATTGCTGGAGTCGACCCGCGGTGGCTCTGAACAGAACCTGCGGGATGTCTTGAAACTGATGGAAACCATCGCCCCGGCTGTTCTGTGGCTGGAAGAAATTGACAAGGCATTCGGTGGGTATGATGCTGACACCAGCGGAGACGCGACGATGTCACGGCTGGTCGGTCGATTTCTCACATGGCTTCAGGAACACCGCGAGCCGGTCTTTGTCGTGGCGACGGCAAACAATGTTTCTGCGCTTCCTCCGGAAATGCTTCGGCGAGGCCGGTTTGACGAACTCTTCTTCGTCGACCTGCCAAACTACGACGAGCGCTCCGAGATCTTTCGCATTCACCTCTCCAAGAGAGGCTGGAAGCCAGAGAAATTCGATCTCGGAGAACTGGCGGAGAAAACGGACGGGTACAGCGGGGCCGAGATCGAGCAGATTGTGAACTCGGCAATCATTGAGTCCTTTGCCCATGACCAGATCCTGACACAGGACATTCTCCTTGAGACGGCAGAGCGAACGGTCCCGCTCTCGGTCACGATGGAAGACGAGATCTTTCAGCTTCGGGAATGGGCCCGAGCTCGCTGCCGGCCTGCGACAATGGAATTCCGCGTGATGCAGGTACTTGAAGAGGAGCACCGGCGCGGGGAATTACCGGAGCAGCAGGATGAACCAGCCGTCCCGCAATGGGCACAACTCGCTGAACATGGACAACTGGCCGCTGCGATCATTGAGTACATCCGCCTCAATGACAATGTCTTCTGGGGGGATCTGGTTCGTGACTTCGCCCCCTATGCCGATCTGCGAGGAGACTTCGGACTGGTCTTGCGAACTGATCCGAAGGTCGCAATCTGCGTGCGAATAAGTCGGGAACTCTGCGATGTTCTGATTGAATATATCGCTGGGAAACGGATCTATCTCCATCCGATTCGACCTGATGAAGTTCCCGCTTCCGATCGCCCACAGATCAGTGAAATTGAACAACTCCCGCCGGAAAAGGTCTCGCGTCCTGTCTGGCTGGCGACGAAGCTGCGACTCCTTCCCCCGGCCACCGGAAGTGGACGGCTGGCTCAGGTCGCCCGCATCAGAATGGGACGATGACCGCTCCCGTCGGCTGACGAAACACTTACAGCGACAAGATACTTTCAGCCGGTTCCCAACTTCTGGTCATAGGCTTCCAGATCCCGCAGGAACAGGGCCAGAGTTGACTGCATTGTGTCCCGCTGAATCTTCCACGTCGGATTGTCTTCGGTGTACCGGCTGCAATGTTCAATGAAGAGCCGGTACAGGAACTTGAACAGATGCCGCGGCGCACGAAGCCGGTCAAAGACAGCAATCAATTCCTCTTCGGAAATGGAGTCGTCAAAGAGATCCTTGATCGAAATTGGCTTTTCGGCCAGACGGGCACAGGCGCGGATTCGATCGTTGGCGACGTCGTACAGTCCCTGTCCGGTCCAGCTCAACGAGAGAATCATGTTCTGCTTGTCGAGCCGAGAGCGTTCATAGAATTCCTTTTCCTGCCGATTCAGATATCCCACGACGGTTGACGGGAGCAGGAGCTTGAACGCGATCCCCGGATGCTTCAGGAACTTGTTGTCAAACAGGGGCCAGACCAGATCCTTGATCCGTTCCGGCGATCCGTGCACCAGATGAGGTTCGTCCACCCGGTCGACCAGAACGACAATACTGGTGAAGCCCAGTGTTTGCAGAATGGATTGCAGACGGGTCAGAAGTTCGTAACGGTCATCCCCGCGGGCACGGCTGGGGAAGGGTTGCCCGATCAGTTCGGTCTGTTGAAACTGGCTGAGAATCTTTCGGAGGGCGCCGACCTGATGATCAATGACCCGCACCTGCTTCTGGACACCCCATGCTGTCCACCAGCATTTCAACTGACGCCAGAGAAACGGCAGCCAGAAAGCCAGGACAAAGAAGACTGTCCAGAGGCTGAACAGGGACCGCACATCCCACTTGTAGTACCAGAGTGTCAGCAAGACCGTGGCAATCGTCCCGGCGATCCCGATCCCCAGATCCCATTGGGCGCGCCAGGTGCTGAAACGGAGTTTTCGCCGCAGCAGAGACCAGCGATGGGGAGCCGAGACATCCCGGTTCTGATCGTAAAACGCTGCGAGCATCTGCAGGTCACGCTTCTGTGGACGCGTGAGCTTTGACATCGCATCCAGCGTGATATTGTGAGTTGGATCTTTTGCGTCGATCCCGTCATTCCGAATGGTGTCGGCCAGTCGCGTCACCGCCAGCGTCAGAATGGAATCCATGTGATCCCAGAGCCGCCAGTGTTGCAGTGCCCGATCCGGCTTGCGGTTTCGAGTGGACAAACGGTCGCGGAACGCATCCAGAAACGGGTTGAAGTCCTCATATTGGATGATGAACGCCCGCTGGCTCGGATGTTCCTTATTGAAGGACTGCAACTTGCTGACAATCTGCAGACGCAGTGCGGTCTTTCCGCTCCCCTGTTCTCCAAACACGACAGAGGTCGCTGGACTCAACGGGTTTCCGTAGATCTTGTCCCAGGCGGGGTGATGAGTTCCATCCAGACAGTGTTCCCGAAACACCTGATCCGATGCGGCATCTTCCTGTGCAAACGGATTTTCCGTGACCCCGTAATGGTCGAGAAGCTGGTGAACTTTCATGAATTCCGTCGTTGTATCAGGGAGGTGGCCAGTCTCAGTGAGGCGATTCCGGCGCGTGAATCTGGGCGATCTTCACTGGATGTAATGGATTGGGAAACGATCTGCAACTACCCAATTTGAAAACGTGTCTTCGCAAGGGCTTCGCAGCAACGAAATGGAGAGAAAGAAAAAGGAATTTCTCCACTGAACCCCGGCGGGGAAGAACGGAGCCGGTCGTCGCAACTGACCCGAGTGAATGCAGCTCGACACAGTTGATGAGACCAGTCAATCCCGGACGTCAGTAGCAACCGCAGCCCAAGGTCGAATACCCGAAGGCTCCGTAGGTGGCATAAGGACCGTAAGTTGTCCCCCCGTAAGAAACGGAGAAGGGGGTGGCGACGCCATATCCAAAGCTGTTGTACGTCACCCCTGAGTAAACAGGAGTTGAGTAAGAGATGCTGATTCCCGGACGGGGAGCCACACTGACGGTTGCATAGGAAGCATAAGACAGCGACCCGTAGATGTTCCCGTAGGAGAGGCTTCCGTATCCGTAACTGGCAGCCGGAGACGCCAGATAATATCCGGGAGAGTATCCATACTGATACACCGGCGGGGCGTATCCTGCATAAGGATATCCCCAACGATAGACCGTCGTAGGGAAGCTGTAATTCGCATAGGTTCCGTAGTACGGATACCCGTATCCTCCCCAGCCATAGGCATAGGGTCGGTAGAATCCACCCCAGCCCCATCCGGGAGTGCTGTAGCCCACGTAAAGCCCGGGACCGTATCCCCAGCCACGATAACCCCAGCTGCTTCCGTACCATCCGCCGTACCAACTTCTGCCATGCCAATGACCTCTGTGCCAATGGCCAGCGTCAACCGGAGTGGTCCCGACTGCCAGAAAAAGGGCCAAAGCAAGTCCAACACCCAGCGTATATTGAAGCAGTCTCGACACAGACCGTCTCCTCTCCGTGACAATATTTTCCCTCACATTGATCATCCCCTGAAGCAGGACAAAGTCAAGAACCAATTCCCTTCCACGTGCGGTTGGTGTTGCCCTGACCGCGAACCTTTGAGATGAAAAAATCCGGTTCAATGCCCGATGAGGACAATGAACCGGATTCAGGATTTTTGATCATCTCAGCAAGAAGACTCGCTGGTGCGATGTCGTCTTACAGCCCGGTGACTTCATAACCTTCGCGGTACTTGCGCCGAAGGAACTTGTTGGCTTCCGGGAGGTTGGTCACTTCAAGTTTTTCGGCATCCCAGAAGAGTTTCTTTCCGGGGAAGTTGGATGCGACAATCCCCAGCAGCAGCGCTTCGGTCAACGGCCCTGCATAGCTGAAGGGGGTGCTCGTCTCCCCTTTGCCCAAGCAGGCATCGACCCATTGATGATAGTGGTTGTTTCCTTCAATTTCCGGGCGTTTGTAATCCTTGAACTTCTCTTCCGGGAAGAGAATGGCTTCGGAATAGTGAGGCAGCAGCAGGGCCCCCTCGGTTCCAACCGACAACGATCCTGCTCCGGGGAGCTTGACCCCTGCAGGAAGACCAATGTCTTCGCTCTTCGGAGGGGCTGCCTGTCCGTCGAACCAGGTCCACAGCAGATTTTCGGTTGTGTACTTCGTTCCGGGGAACTCATAGTTCACGATCATCTGTGTGGGATGACCAAGTCCATTGGGCTCGCGGCAATCCACCGTGACCCACTTCGGCGCGGTCAGTTCCAGAGCACAGTACGGGGTGTCGAAGATGTGGACCCCCATATCTCCCAGCGTCCCGGTTCCGAAGTCGACCAGTCGACGCCACTCAAAGGGGTGATACACCTTGGGAACGTATTGCCGGTATTCGGCCGTTCCAATCCACTGATCCCAGTGGACCGTCGCGGGTGGGGCTTCCGTGTTTTCAAAAGGTCCCCCATCGTAGCCCCAGGCCCCTGCTCGCCAGGCATAGACATGCTTCACCTTGCCAATCGCGCCGGACTGAATCATGGCGACAGCGCGACGATAGACCTGATGAGAGTGAATCTGGGTCCCCATCTGTGTCACCAGCTTCTTCTTCTCCGCGGCAAGTCGCAGCTGGCGTGCTTCATAAACATCATGCGTCAGCGGCTTCTGGCAGTAGACCGGCTTGTTGAGATTCATTGCCGACATGGCAGCCGGAGCATGAGTGTGGTCTGGAGTGGAAACGACCACAGCATCAATTTCGTCTGCCATTTCCTCGAACATCTTGCGGAAATCGTTGTAGAGCTTCGCCTGAGGTTGAAGCTCGGCCGCTTTCGCGAGGAAGTCGGAGTCGATGTCACATAATGCAACGACGCTGACCTGAGGATGAGACATGATGGACTTCAGGTCAGACATCCCCATGTTTCCGACACCGATATGCGCCGTGCGGAGTTTTCTGTTGTCGTCGGCGTGAACAGGCTGCGTCGATCCCGCTGCGACAGGGAGTGCCGTTGCAGCGGCGGCAAGGGTGCTGGTCTTGAGAAAGTCCCGGCGGGTCGCTTGAGGAAGAGACATCGTCACTCCTGTTGTAGAGGAATTGAAATCCAGGAATTGAGGTGGGTGATATCAGGTAGTATTACCGAAGAAATCCGTGATCGGAAAGGCTGCCTTCTCTCTAAGGGCACTTCTCTTCAAGAGTTTTCAAAACAGATCCGCTCCCTTTGTGAAGCGGACTGCCGAGAGAGGAAACGGCGATAACTCCCGCGCCTATGCGAGAATCTCCTTCACCACCGTTCCATGCACATCGGTCAACCGGAAACGGCGTCCTTGAAACTTGTATGTCAGACGTTCGTGATCGATCCCAAGCAGGGCGAGGATGGTGGCTTGTAGATCATGAATATGAACCGGGTTTTCGACCACGTTATAGCCGAACTCATCGGTAACTCCGTAGGTCATCCCTCCCCGGATCCCTCCGCCGGCCATCCAGATCGTGAAGCAACGTGGGTGATGGTCTCGTCCATAATTCGACGTCAGCTTCCCTTGGCAATAATTCGTGCGACCGAATTCTCCTCCCCAGATGACGAGGGTCTCATCCAGCATCCCTCGTTGCTTCAGGTCTGTAATTAAAGCTGCGGAAGCCTGATCGGTCTCCCGTGCTTCTTTACGGATTCCGGCTGGGACTCCGCCGTGATGGTCCCAGTCCTGATGGTAGAGCTGAATGAAACGAACACCCCGTTCCGCCAGTCGTCGCGCCAGTAGACAGTTCGCTGCGAATGTTCCGGGGGTCTTTGCTGCTTCCCCATAGAGGGCAAATGTTGCTGGTGTTTCTTGAGAAAGGTCTGTCGATTCGGGGATGGATTGCTGCATCCGGAACGCCAGTTCGTACTGGGCGATGCTGTTTTCAATCAGGGGGTCGGCATTCTGTTGCGAGGAAATCTGTTCCAGCTGCGCCATCGCATCCAGCATGTGTCGTCGATGCGATGCAGGGAGTCCCCCGGGATTGTTGAGATAGAGGACCGGATCATTTCCGGGGCGGAACTGGACCCCCTGATAACGGGAGGGAAGAAATCCATTTCCCCACAGTCGTGAAGCGAGCGGCTGACCATGCTTGTCCTTTGTCAGCATCACGACGAACGCCGGAAGATCCTGATTTTCGGTCCCCAGTCCGTAATGAAGCCATGACCCCAGGCTCGGTCGTCCGGGGAACTGGGAACCTGTCTGAAAGAACGTCACTGCGGGGCCGTGATTGATGGCATCCGTCTGCATGCTTTTGATGAAGCAGAGATCGTCCACCACTTTCGCGGTGTGGGGTAACATCTCGCTCAACCATGCTCCGGACTCGCCATGTTGGCGAAACGAAAAGGGAGACCCGACCAGCGAGAGACTGGCCTGATTGGCACTCATTCCGGTGAGACGTTGTCCTCCTCGAACTTCTTCCGGGAGCTCCGTTCCCTGACGTTCATTTAGCAATGGTTTGTGATCAAAGAGTTCCAGCTGCGAGGGACCACCGGACTGGAACAGAAAGATGACCCGCTTGGCCCGGGCTGGAAAATGAGGCAGATTGCCGGGAAGATTGTCGTCACTGCTGGCACGCAGTGAAGTGCTCATCAGATCGCTGAGGGCGATGGACCCCAGGCCCATTCCGAACTGCTGAAGAAACGACCGGCGCGATGTCACGGCAACGGTTCCACTGCAACGTGCATTCATTGGTCTGGGTCCTTCACTCTCTGTAAGTCGATCATCGTCGAAAGACACATTCGTCAAAGTTCAGAAGGAGATTGGCGACCCCCGCCATCGCCGCCAGCTGAGGAACGTCCAGAGAGTCATCACGAGGATGATCCCCTTCGCTCAGAAAGGCGATAGCCTGTTCCGGATGCTTCCGGAAGTCCGAGAGATGCTGTTCATAAAGTCTTTTCAGAACATCGAGTTCGTCGGCCGTCGGACGTCGGCTGGTTGTCCACCGAAACAAATCCGTCAGGGCGGCATTCACATCATCCAGGTGGCTCTTGAGAACCCGTTCTGCCAGTACCCGGGCCGCTTCCACAAACTGGGGACTGTTGAGCAACACCAGAGGCTGAAGAGGGGACAGAGTCCGTTCTCGCCGGACCTGACAGACATCCCGTTTCGCGGCATCGAGAGTCATCATCACCGGAGCAGGACCGGTCCGACTCCAGAAGGTATACAGGCTCCTTCGATAAAGTCCCTCCCCCTGATCGCGCGGCATTGGTTTGAAGGCGACTTCGACTTCATAAGGTCGGGCCGGTTCCCCACCGATTCGATTCACCAGCAACCCGCTGACCGCCAGCGCGTTATCCCGAAGCATTTCTGCGGTGAACCGTTCGCTATAGGCACGGGACAGCCATTGATTGGCGGGGTCCTTCGCAACTTTTTCAGCAGAGACAATGGCCGACTGACGATAGGTTGCCGACAGCACCATCTGCCGGAGGAGCTGTTTGACACTCCAGCCCTGCTCGACAAAATCGACCGCAAGCCAGTCGAGTAACTCCGGATGAGTTGGCAGTTCTCCCTGATTTCCGAAGTCCTCCGCTGTCCGCACGATTCCGGCCCCAAACATCAGTTGCCAGTACCGATTGACCGCAACGCGGGCCGTCAGAGGGTGTCGCGAGTCCGTCAACCAGCGTGCGAGTCCCAGCCGGTTTCGTGGATACTCTTCAGGAAAGGGGGGCAGGATCTCGGGGGTCTGGCTTTCAACCCGTTCTGCTGGCAGGTTGTATTCCCCACGAGTCAGAACATAGGTCGGTCGAGGCGTCTCCATCTCCCGCATCACCATGATCTCCGGGATTGTCTCAACCAGTTCGGCAGTAGCCTGACGACGGACTTTCAGTTCGCCACGAACTGTTTGCGTCTCCGGATGAATTGCTGCGAAGTAATAACTCCAGAGAGGATCGCGTTGAGCGGGTTCGGCAGGAGGAGACGACATCGCCTCTACCAGAGACTTTCCGTCGAAGAGGTGAGCCACTTCGATCGGCATCAGCTCGCGATCAAAGACCCGGAAGTCATCCACCATTCCCCCGGCAAACCCCTGATCGCGGAACCGCTCTCCAATGGTGATGGTGTCCCCGCCTCCCCCTGTGATTTCCTTGGTGAGGCAATCGCGAACCACCTCGATCGGGAGGGGCTGTCCGTCCAGATACAACTTCAGGCCAGACGCCTGGCTGGAGCCGTCGTAAGTGACCGTCACATGATGCCATTCACCCACAGGGAACGGATCGCGCGACCGGATTCGAATTGAATTTCCGGGATCGAAATGGACGAGGGCCGCGTTGAGATGCCCCCGGTCCAGCAGCAGTTCATAGCCTCGACTTCCTGCATCGGTCCATGCCCGCGAGCGATGAAAAATGACGCTTCGCTCCTTGTGGTTCGGTGTCTTCATCCAAAGCGAAACCGAGAAGGGTTCGTACCGATGAAAATTCCCGACCGACGTTTTGACAGCATCATCCCCGGTCAATTCAACAGCATTTCCATAAACTCCGGGGACCTGCCTATTGGGAGCGGTGATCTCCCCTTCGAAGTCGAGCGTCAGAATCTGTCCGGAGAGTGTTTCCGGAGGTGTGAGCGAACTGGCCCGCCATTTCCGGAAGGACCCGACGTGTTCGTCTGGCAATCGGGCAAGACGCTCTGCGACCCGTGTCTCTTCTTCCCGATGCCGGTTGAGTGCTTCCTGTGTCGGTTCATCAATTAACAACAGCGTGGGAGTCGGAACGCTTTCTGTGAAGAATGAGTACAGCCCCGCTTCGTCGATGTTGTCGAAGAAGGAGGCGAGCTGATAGTACTCCTTCTGAGTGATGGGGTCATACTTGTGGTCGTGACATTTGCAGCATTCAAGCGTCAGACCGAGAAAGGCGGTGCTGAGCGTCTGGACCCGATCCGAGACATACCCGGTCCGGTATTCTTCCGGGATGCTCCCCCCTTCGGCCTCCTGGGGATGCAGCCGGCAGAATGTGGTCGCCAGAATTTCCTCCTGCGTTGCGTTTTCCAGGAGATCCCCGGCGATCTGCTGGGTTAAGAACTGATCAAACGGGAGGTCCCGGTTGAACGATCGAATCACCCAGTCACGCCACGGCCAGACAAAGCGGTCCTTATCGACCTGAAACCCATAGGTGTCGCTGTAACGGGCGACGTCGAGCCATTCCGCTGCCAGACGTTCGCCAAACCTCTCGGAGGCAAGCAGGCGATCGACTACCGTTTCATAGGCGTTCGGAGAATCGTCCTGCAGGAAGGCGTCAATTTCTTCCAGCGTTGGCGGAAGTCCTGTCAGGTCGAAGGTGACCCGACGGATCAGATGCTCCCGGGAGGCGGGCGGATTGGGCTCCAGATTCTGTTCCCGCATTTTCTTCAGGACAAACCGATCGATCTCGTTAATCGACCAATGATCATCGGGCAGCACAGGAACAGGAGATTTCTCAGGAGGGATGAAGGCCCAGTGCGACTGATAATTCGCCCCTTCTTCAATCCAACGCCGGATCGTCTCAATTTCATCGGGGGTGAGGGAGAGATTGGAGCTGACCGGAGGCATTCGCTCATTGGGATCGGACGCTGTGATTCTCAAAAAGAGATAGCTCTGGTCGGGGTGTCCCGGCAGGATGGCAACGGCATCGGCATCCGATTCCAGAGAGGCATACGCCCCATCGGCTGTGTCGAGTCGAAGTCCCGCTTCCCGGTTTCCCTGATCGGGACCATGACAGGCAAAGCACTTGTCCGCGAGGATGGGACGAACATCGCGATTGTAATTGATGTCACCACCGTCGCTGGCATGAGTCGTGAACAGCCCTGCTGTCAATATCAGCAGCAGCTGCCGGATCGCGACTTGACCACCTGACAGCAAATCGAGTTTCCACCGATGTGCACTGTTCAGCATGAGGAGCACCTGTGGAAATGGTAAAGGTGACTGATCTCGAATCAGGAGGGCGCGCAGAGGGACTCAACGAAGTCTGGGGCGGGAACATTCAGCGTACGAATAAGCAACGATTGATTCCAGAGACTTCTGAAAGTTGCTGATGATTTTCGGCGAGTTTTGATCACGCATTCAGTTCGGAAAGACCGGCTGCAATCCTCACATGCAGCCCTCGAAGGAATTGAAACCTGGTCCTGTCGAGTGAATCGGAGACGATGCGAACGTCCACAGATTTCAGGAACTTCCAGAAAGAAATTTGAGACACAGGACTTCGTTCGAGTAAGATATCGAAGGGCACTTCATTCCCACTCACCCTGCTGCGTCGATGAAGAACTCCGCTCTAACTGCCTGGATTCTGCCGAGTGCGGTGATCACGCTCGTCGCAACTGGTCCCGTTTCATTGGGGGACGTCATTCGACTGCGGAACGGCGGAGAAATTCGCGGGGAAATTCTGGGCGAGAACTCTGAGTCGGAGCCGGTCACCATTGTCACCGCTGCAGGAACGCGAATTCTGATCGATCGGGCCGAGATCGACTTCGTTGAACGGCGCCCCGCTCTCATCGAGGAATACATCACCCGGTCCCGACGCTTACCCGACACCGTGGAGGCTCACTGGGACCTCGCGGAGTGGTGCCGTGTTCATCAGCTGTCGGAAGAGCGCCGGGAGCAACTGGAAATGCTTCTGGAACTTGACCCTGATCATGAAGAGGCACGCAAGGTTCTGGGGTACGTTCGGCATCTGGGTCGCTGGATGACGCGGGAAGACCAGATGGCGGAACGGGGATACATCCGCCATAACGGCAAATGGGTCACACGGCAGGAACTCGAGCTGAAGCTGGCGAATTCCGCACAACAGAAGGCCGAACTGGAATGGATGCCACGGATTCGTCTCTGGGCCCAATGGCTGAGCAGTCCCGATCCACAGCGGGCCGCAACCGGATACGGGGAACTCCAGAAGGTGAACGATCCCGATGCCATCGCAGCGCTCACCAAGTTCCTCGCTCAGCATGCACAGGAAGAGGCACGCATTCTCTATGTGAACGTTCTGGGGCAGATTGATAGTCCCCGGA
Organism: uncultured Planctomicrobium sp.; assembly: GCA_938015865.1. Taxonomy (GTDB): domain Bacteria; phylum Planctomycetota; class Planctomycetia; order Planctomycetales; family Planctomycetaceae; genus Planctomicrobium. The sequence continues at coordinate 10,516 of CALLWY010000108.1, read as the reverse complement.
GCGTCCCCCCTCTGGTCGATCGGATTCTGATGGATGTGAGCGATGTCGTCCGGCGCGCTGCACTGGCGGCATTGACTCCCGCCCGCTATCCGCTCGCCTTTCCGATTCTCGTCAACGCCCTGAGACACAAAGAGAATTCCGTCGTCTGTCATGCAGCGGAGGCTCTTGGAGAGATCGGAGATGAACGGGCCATCCCCCCGTTGATTGATGCCCTTGTCACGCGGCACATGGTGCAGGTTCTCGTTCCGGTAAATCAGGGGGTGACGTTCACCAGCAGCACACCCGGTCCCTTCTCTGGCACGTTGCCCCCAGAGATCGAAATCGCTGCCCGGACTGGCCAGCTCCCCTACGGCGTTCAGGTGATCGACAACATCCCTCGCCAGATGAAGCCCGTTAAAGTGGCTCAGGATGTGAAAAACCTCCCGGTCCTGAATGCTCTTGAAAAGATGACCGGTCGCAGCTTCGGATTTAACGAGCGAGACTGGCATCTCTGGTGGGCTGTCCATAAGGAGTGAAGAAGTCTCTCCCCTGTCTCCTGTTAACAGTTCGCGCGCGTTTTATTTTGGCGGGCACAGCGGCTCATTAATCCGCCGATCTCGCTGAAAAATCGGCATGGGACTGATATGCTCTTGTAACAGGAGCCATCTCTTCTGAATTCTTTCTTTTGAAGAGTGGAGGACTTTGATAACGTCATACAAACCCTGTTCAGGAAGCGATCCTCCACAGGCAGACTCCTGCGTCCTTCGCTCCCGTCGCCCCTAAATTCGATCTGGCAGCATCCATGAGCGTCTATCTCGGTATTGATGTCGGCACCAGCGGAACGAAGACCCTCGCCATTCGCGAAGATGGTCAGATTCTCGCCTCCGCAACACGCGAATATCCTTTATACAGCCCTCATCCCGGATGGTCAGAGCAGAATCCTGAGGACTGGTGGACTGCTGCAGTCGACAGCGTTCGGGCCGTGATCGCTCAAGGAGGAATTTCACCTTCGGAGGTCAAAGGGATCGGTCTCTCCGGGCAGATGCACGGGAGCGTGTTTCTCAACCGCTCGCATCAGGTCATTCGCCCCGCCCTCCTCTGGAATGACCAGCGTACCGCCGCTGAGTGTGACGAAATCGAACAGCGGGCCGGTGGACGGGAAGCACTCATTCAGCTGGTCGCCAACCCCGCTCTGACCGGATTCACCGCTCCTAAAATTCTCTGGCTGCGCCGTCATGAACCTCAACACTACACGCAGGTCGACAAGATTCTGCTGCCGAAGGATTACATCCGCTTCCGGCTGACCGGAGAATTCGCGACGGAAGTGAGTGACGCCTCGGGGACACTCCTTCTGGATGTGCGAAACCGGTGCTGGAGCCGCGAGCTCCTGTCTCGGCTGGAAATTGACGAAGCCCTTCTTCCCAAGGTTTACGAATCGGTTGAAGTGAGCGGAACGCTCTCCTCCGCTACGGCAGAGCTGCTCGGACTTCCCGTCGGCGTTCCAGTGGTCGGTGGGGGAGGAGATCAGGCCGCTGGGGCGGTTGGTAACGGAATCGTCTCTCGCGGCGACATCTCCGCCACGATGGGAACCAGTGGCGTCATCTTTGCCCACAGCGATGAAGTCCAGATCGATGCGGCAGGACGACTGCATACCTTCTGCCATGCCGTCCCGGGGAAATGGCACGTTATGGGATGCGTCCTCTCCGCCGGGGGAAGCCTTCAGTGGTACCGCAATCAACTCGGGCAGGCGGAACAGATCACGGCCAAAGCGATGGGCGTTGACCCTTACGTCCTGCTGAGTGCCGAGGCGGCACAGGCTCCCCCCGCCAGCGAAGGACTCTTCTTTCTTCCGTACCTGACAGGCGAACGTTCTCCCCATGCCGATCCTGATGCCCGGGGAGCGTGGATCGGGCTGACACTGCGTCACGGGCGGCCCCATCTGGTCCGTGCCGTCATGGAGGGGGCCACATTCGCCATGAGGGACTGTCTCGAAGTCATTCGCGAGATGAACATCCCCGTCGGGCAGATTCGACTCTCCGGGGGAGGTGGGCGTAGCGAGTTCTGGCGTCAGCTTCAGGCCGATATCTACGGGCAGGAGGTCGTCACCATCAATGCCGAAGAGGGGCCGGCCTTTGGTGTCGCACTCCTGGCTGCGGCCGGAACAGGGGCGTATTCGAGTGTCGAAGAAGCCTGTCAGGCGACGATCCGTGTCGTGACCCGCACAGCGGCTGACCCGGATCGGGTGGCAAAATACAATGCCGCTTATCCCATTTATCAACAGCTGTACCGGTCACTGAAGGCAGATTTCAAAACGATCGGAGCGTTCGTTCGCTCGTGATCAGGCGTGAAGAGGGCTGTCCTGAGATTCGAATCGGAATGTGGTCGTGGCCAAAAGTTGCAACCATTACGACGTGGCATTCGAACGGCTGCTCAGGCTGATTCGGCGTCCCTATGTCTCGGTCAACGAAACCCGGAGAGCACTATTTCGGGATGCCTCCCTGAAGTCCATGGATTTCGTGGTCTATTCCGAGCAGACCAGCAACCTTCTCATCGATGTCAAAGGACGACGGTTTCAGGGAGGGAGCCGGGTTTGGGAAAACTGGACCACGCAGGAGGATGTCGCCGATCTGCTTCGGTGGGAAGCCGTCTTCGGAAGCGGCTTCCGGGGTCTGCTCGTGTTTGCCTATGAACTCGGAAGCCTTCGTGACACAGAACAGCATTCGTTGATCTGGGAGCTTTGCGGTCGCCATTACGCTTTTTATGGAGTCTGGGCCCGCGACTACGCCGAATTCATGCGGCAACGCTCCCCCAGCTGGCAGACCGTTTCTCTCCCTGCAGAGGCCTTTCGTCGCCTTCGAAAGCCACTGCTGGAGATCCTTTAGGTCCATGTCGGGCACGTGACAAGGCGGCAGCGATGACAGACTCTCAATGGCAGCCGTGCCGCCCAATTTCTCCCCATTTCCCGACGGCTCTGGCACGCTGGGCCAGAAATCGCGATAATTCCCCGCTGCACTTTCGACCCTGTTGAATCTCCCTGACCCTATTTGGATTCCGACCCGATTTCAGGGAACTGCGGATTTCGCAGGCCTCCCTGTACCGGAATGAGTCTCGACGATGCACCGTCTTTATATTGAAACCGTTGGCTGCCAGATGAATGTGCTGGACAGCGAACTCGTTGTGGCTGCCTTGCGTCAGCGTGGCTATGAGCTGACCGATGACCCAAAGCAGGCGGACACACTGTTGTTCAATACCTGTAGTGTTCGTGAACATGCCGAACATAAGACCTACAGCTCTGTGGGGCGATTCAAGTACAAGAAGCGGCAGAACCCGGACACGGTCATCGGGGTGATTGGCTGCATGGCCCAGAAGGATCAGGAACTGATCTTCGAAAAGGCCCCCCATGTCGATCTGATCGTCGGCACTGGTCAACTGGCTGAAATTCCGGACCTGGTCGACGAAGTTCGCCGGACCCGCAAGAAGCAGCTGGCAGTCTCCCTCAACCGCAAAGATGGGTCTCGTGCGGAAGTGGCAGGGAGCTTTGAAAGCTACGATCCCCTCCGCGATCCCGCCATGCGCCCCAGCCCTTGGCAGGCCTTTGTCCGGATCATGTTTGGGTGTGACAAGTTCTGCACCTACTGCGTCGTCCCAACGACTCGCGGTCCCGAGCAGTCCCGCGCGCCCAGCGAAATTCAGGCGGAAGTCCTTTCTCTGGCACAACAGGGAGTCAAGGAAGTCACTCTCCTTGGACAGACGGTCAATTCCTACAAGTACAAGGACGGAGGACGTCAGTGGCGACTGAGTGACCTGATTGCCAGCATTCACGACACCTCGGGCATCGAACGGATCAAGTTCGTCACCAACTTCCCGAAGGACATGACGACCGATCTGCTGGAAGCCATCCGTGACTTGCCCAAGTGCTCCCGCTACCTGCATGTCCCGCTTCAGCATGGATGCAATGAACAGCTCAAACGCATGAAGCGGGGATATACCGTTGAAGACTATCGCGAAATGATGGGGCGAATCCGGGAGATCATCCCGGATTGCGCCGTCAGCAGCGACTTCATCGTCGGTTTCTGCGGGGAGACGGAAGAGAGCTTTCAGAAGAGTGTCGATGCCGTTCGCGAATTCCGGTTCAAGAACAGCTTCATCTTCAAATACAGCCCCCGTCCCGGAACGAAAGCTTACGAGCTCTTTGAGGATGATGTCCCCGAGGAGGTGAAGCGCCGTCGGAATGTCGAACTGCTGCGGATCCAGAACGAGATCAGCGAAGAGGACAACGCTGAGTTCATCGGCCGGCGGGTCAAGGTCCTCGTCGAAGGCCCCAGCAAGAAAGCAGCGAAAGGGGCAACTGACTCGACTCAGACGAAACCGGAAAACAGCAGCGAAACCGAACTCCCTGCACAGGAACCGCTCCCCGGCTGGCACAGCGGTCCCGAACCGGTGAACTACCCACAGGCCCAGCCCGCCGCCAATGATCTGGTGACACTGACTCCACGAAACAGCACAGCCTCCGCACCGGAAGCAGCCGCACCGGAATCATCCCCCTCCATTGGACCAATCCAGCTGATGGGCCGAACGCTGTGCGACCGGATTGTGGTCTTTAATGGCAACCCACGTCTGGCGGGAACCATCGCTGAGATCGAAATTGACGACGTCACTCCAACCACCCTGGTCGGTTCCATCGTCACCCAGACAATCCAGCCCGGCTCATCCAGCCTCCTGCCCATTCTTTCCTAGCAGACGGCCAACTCGTTCGTCCCGTCGGAGAGCGAGACAGTCCGAACGGGCATAAACGCAAAAGGGGCTGCCGAAACATCATTCGGCAACCCCTCATTAAGTCGGGACGACGTGATTTGAACACGCGACCTCTTGACCCCCAGTCAAGCGCGCTACCAGGCTGCGCTACGTCCCGAAATCGATTGTGCTGGCAGGATTGGACCTGCGAACGCTGGATTCGCAATGTCTTTTTCCTTACCAAGGGCGTTGAGACGATCCAACTTCGGATGTTGGTCGTGCTCGCATCCGCTCAATGTGAGCCGATCTGAAATCAGCCCCGGCTTGCAGAAGCAGACTATCGTAGATTCGATGCCCAAACGTCAAGCGCACGCTCCAATTCCGTTCGCCTGAATGCCGCCTGGATCCAAAGATGCTTCTGGATCATGGATCATTCCACAAGGGCTGGACCGAACATCTACGGATGAGAGCACTTAGCTCGACACCTCTGGAATCAGGTCCTGCCAACCCATCTGGAATCGATTGGCTGACGAAACTACCGCAACATCACTCCCTGATTTCGGGATGCCTCTCTCGTTTCTCGATCGAGGGAGGGGGCGTCTGCACGCTGGTTGGTGATTTCCTTGTATCCGATCAGCAGCGGATTCCATGGAGCGGTTGGCAACCAGACCGTCACCTTGTCATGTTTGCTGAAGAGATAGACGGTTTCCTTGTTTCCGGTCGTGTCCAAGAGCTGCACAGCCATTGGATAATAGGTCTTTGGATCCAGAAGAACTTCCGCAACCCGGTATTCCCGTTGCTCCTGCGGGTGTTTAGGGTAAGCGACAATGTGAATGGTCTTGTTCGGGTCGTGCATGGCGCCAAAGGCCAGCACGTAGCGCTGTTCCATCTTGGCCGCACTCATCCCGAAAAGAAATGGGAGGGGGCCTTCCGAGATATTTCGGCCTTGAAACTCAGCGGGGATCTCCAGTCGATCGTACTCTTTCTTGGTCAGATCGATGGCCAGGATCTCCTTACCGTTACAGATCCAGGTCTTGGTCTGATCCGCCTGGCACGTGAATTCCAGATCCCGCTTTTTGGCTTTCTTCCCGGCAACAGTTTCATCCGGAAGAAAGTCCATTCGACCTTTGTCAGGGCTTTCGTAGAAGTAGGTCCCTTTGGCACACGTAGCCGTTGCCATGATCTTGTCGTATTCAATCCGCTTGAATTCCCCGCGGATCTTGGTCACCTTCCCGGATTCCTGCTCCCACGTCTGGAGCGTTTTGAGCATCTCCGGAGAGAGACCAACTTGTGTGTTTAACGGGGCAGGCCGCCCGGCTTCCGCAGTCGTTCTCTGAATTTCCTGAGCGGAAACCCAGTTCGTCAGACACAATCCGCACAACAGCAGACAGGTCGTCTTTCGTCCGAACTGAGTCAAGAATTGCAACATCGGGGCAGATCCCTTCCATGAGCATGCTGGAGTCTCTTCGTCGTCCCGGGAGGGACTGACGCCCTGAGTCACGAAGACCGCCATTCTGTTCACTTCTCACCGGGGTTCCGTCGTCCTGCCGACCACAGCGGTGGGCCTTCAGGTATTCGGAACATCTTGCGAGAACAGGTGATTTCCTGATTCGAACGTCGATGACGCTTTGGCTTCGTTTCAGGGGGAAACCGACCGGAGTCTAGTTGGACTCTGCTAATGGGGAAAGATCGGTTTTCGGAGATCAGAACAGCTGAAACATGAGAAAATGGGCAGTTCGAAGAAGATGGATCGCTAGAGGTTCCCAGAGATCCATTGCAGCGATGAAGAAGGGGGAGCGGCTATGAAAAGGCCTCCCAGAACGATCCGGGAGGCCACATCATTCAACCGAAACCAAGCCTTCCTGAGAAGTCGCTGCGGTCAACCACAAATCATTGGCCTAGTGCCAGTTGTGTGGGTTCAGGAACCACCACCAGCGGTCCGTTCGGGAATCGAATTTCAGGCTCCATGAGCCGTCATCCCATTCCAGAGTCGACTTTCGCCAGTCCAGCGGAACCTGTGGATATGGATAGTACGGGCCAATGTACGGCCAGGCGCTGGCATCGTACTGTGTGGGGTACGAGATCGCGGCTGAGTTGTCGTACGGAGCATAGCTGGGCCATGCGTAGTTCGGCAGATTTGGCTGGTTGTAGAGATGATGGTGTCCGGTCTGCTGAACAGTTCCATACTGAGGAATCGGTCCATTCGGTCCCGGGACCTGCATCATGGCCTGAGCCTGCTGGACCGGCATTCCAGAAAATGCTCCCGGTGGGTAGGCCCCCTGAGGAGGCATTCCCTGCATCGGACGCATGGCTTGCTGCGGCATACCCTGAGGAGGCATCCCGTACCCTGCTGGTGTGACACCTTGCTGGGGTGGCATCGCCGGCTGTCCATTCACCGTCAGGTGATTGAGGACCTGCTGGACTCCGGGGACAGAAGCAGCGGCACGATGTGCCCGGGCGGCCTGCTCAGGGTTGTCAACTGAGCCGATCAGGCTGGCAACACCCGCTTTGTAACGGATTTCAATGTCGTATCCGTTGAGTCCTGCCGAGGTTAAGGAATCGGCAATTTTCTGGGCGACAGCCTGATTGCTGATCGGAGCTCCGGCTGTTTCGTGGCTGACCCGCTGAACACGTTTGTCAGCCTCCCCTGCGTGGTTCGCATGCTGAACCGGGGATGCCGATGGAGCGGCCGCTTCATGGGCAGCAGCAGCCATTGCGTTCCGTGCGTCCTGCGACGCCGGGGTCGTTGATGCTTCCATCAGCTCCAATTTGTTCTCGACGGTTTTCACCCCGGGAACGCCGCTGACAATTCGGGTCACCAGAGCCCGCTGAGTCGCGTTCTGGATCTGCCCCTTGATGGTGGCAACGCCTGCTAAATACTCGATTTCAACGTCTTTGTGGACAAGCTGCGCTTTTCCGAGAGCCGCTGCAATGTCACGAGCGACTTCATCGTTTCCGCGTTCCGACGATTGGGCAGCAGATCCGGCTTTTCCCTTGCCGAAATCCAGCGGGCCGGCCATCGTGAGACTGGGTACAGCCGCCAGCAGCCCGAGGCCCAGTGCCCATTTCCGTGGCAGAAGCATGGACTTACTCCTTAAGTCTTGTTTGGTCGTTCCCGGGAGCTCTGGACATCGCCTACGTGATGGGTCAGCAGATTCTCCACGGAACAGATTGAATGATGTCGTTCTTCATCGGCCATTCAGACTGACGGGAATGAGTTATTCTGTCTTTTTCGAATGGATTGGTTGCTCTGTGCACGCAGAATGGGAAGTGTAAGAAGGATGGGCAATCCGTTGGCGAGCCGCTGATCCGAGATTTTCTGACTCAAACAAAAAGGCCGCCGGTCCCGAAAGACCTGCGGCCAATGAGTCATTCAATTACGCGAAAAGCGTCAGTCCTGGTAGTTCACCCAGAGAGTCCCGCGTCGTTCTGTCACCTGGACAGAGTAACGACCGTAGTCGAACACAACGCGATTCTTTCGTGGCTCCACTTCGATGTTCTCGCACTTTCCGGGCGGAACGCAGATTTCAATGAAGACACACTTGCAGGGATTGCAGGGATCTGGAACGGAGACAATCTTGCTGACAGCGCAAGGAGCGATGTTCCGAGTGTGTACGACGCGAACCTTCTTGTAGAGCTCGATGTGCCCACCGTCGCAGGAATTGCAGACAACAGTGCCAGGAACGACCTGAGCTGGGATCGGCGTCAGAACCTGCTGACCAGGAGCAACAACAACAGCATTTGGAGTCGGTACAGGCTCTGGAGTGTAACCAGCAGTGTATTCAACAGGACCAATTGCCGGAGCAGGCATTGGCTGATGAGCCGTCGCTGTGGCGGCCGTGCCGCACAAAACTGCCATCGCAATCAAACGCTTCATTTCTCACTCTCCATCAGTTGCTTGTTTCGGCGAAACACTCGATGCAAGTTCCAGGGAAAATCATCCGGAACTGCTGGCTGCTGGTTCCTCACCCCTCCATGAGTTGATCGCCACATCTCATAATTCAGGCATCATAGAGAATCTTTGCGGGGTGCAACAGAAAAACCCGTATTCTGCGAATTCTTCTCAAGTATTCATTCCCACCGATCTGTGCCAGCTCTTTTTCCCACATAACCGGAAGGGGAATTTCGCATCAATCGGGGCTTGAACGACCGTAGACGCGTGAGACACTGAAGAAAATGCCTGCATGAGCCGTCAAAACCTTTGTTGAGATAACTGATGACATGATTTCACGTTACGGCTCGAATTGTATTGCGACAGGAGTGAGAGATGGGACAGGAAATCAACCTCACTCACTTTCAGCGCACAGACTTTCACCGCTTTGAACGGCAGATGACCTATGAGATGGTTCTGCTGCAGGAATGGTTCCGCACTGGGACGTTTTCTGATTCTCCCCTTCGTATCGGTCTGGAGCTGGAACTCTGGCTGATCGACTCGCTTGGGCAGCCTAAGGCACGCAATACCGAATTCCTCGAGCAAGTCGACCACGAAGACATTGTCCCGGAACTCTCCCAGTTCAACATTGAGTTTAATGTCCCGCACCAGCTGCTGGCCGGAGCTGCCATTGGACTCATGGAACGAGATTTGGGAAGCCTCTGGACCGATGCACAGATTGTCGCCCAAAAGATGGGGCTTTCACTATTGGCGATCGGGATCCTGCCAACGCTCGTGCAGGACGATCTGTCGCTCAAAACCATGTCCGAGATGAGTCGGTTTCGAGCCCTGAACGAACAGGTGCTTCGTTTACGGCGGGGACGTCCGATCACATTGCACATCGAGCGGGAAGAGACTCTCGATTTGCGACATCATGACGTCATGCTGGAATCGGCAGCGACCTCTCTCCAGATTCACTATCAGGTCCCACAGAAGGATTCCGTCCGCTACTTTAACGCAGCTGTCATTGCATCGGGGCCGGTTCTGGCAGTTTCAGCGAACTCCCCATTCCTCTTTGAAAAGCAACTTTGGGAAGAGACCCGTATCCCCTTGTTTGAGTCTGCCGTCGACTTGGGAGGACCGTTTCCCCGTGTTCACTTTGGCAGCGGGTATGCTCATGAATCACTGGAGGAATTCTTTCTGGAGAATCGGATTTGCCACCCCGTTCTACTTCCGACCCAGATGGATGAGCCGAGTGAACTGCTGCCTCACATCCGCCTGCACAATGGAACCATCTGGCGGTGGAATCGGCCACTCATCGGATTTAACGAGGACGGACAGCCTCATTTGCGTGTCGAGTTTCGTTCATTGCCAGCAGGACCGACCCTCATCGACATGATGGCCAATGTCGCCTTTGCGACAGGAATCATCCATTCGCTCGCCCAGAAGGAGACTCCTCCGGAAGAAGCCCTCCCGTTTGAGATCGCAGAGTCGAACTTTCACGCGGCGGCACACTCGGGGATGGATTCTCATCTGGGCTGGATCGATCGGCAGTGCTGGCCCATTCGGGATCTGGTTCTTGAGCAGCTGCTTCCGGATGCCGCCGAAGCCTTGCGATCACTGGCAATCGATCCACTCGATGCTCAGCGATACTTGAGTCTGATCGAACAGCGGGTCAGTATTGGAAGAAATGGAGCTGTCTGGCAGCGTGAATTCGTCGAGAAATATGGTCGTGATATGGCCTTGCTGACGAGGGAATATCGCGATCGCCAACGTTCTGGCGAACCCGTTCATGAGTGGAGTCTGTAACAGCCTTCGCTCATCATTTTGAATCGTCTGACCAATCGGGAAGTTCGTTTTTCTTGTAGAATTTTGTAAGATCGATTCCCCCCTTCTGTTCCTGCTCCAGCAGCGCAAGCCGGGCTTCAATTC